>DATKQO010000217.1:0-6758 GCA_035532715.1 Gaiellaceae bacterium
CGCCTTCCACGTCGCGACGAGCACGTCGCCCTCGCGCACGTGCAGGCGGGAGGCGGACTCCGCGGTCACCTCGGCCGTCACGGGCCCAAGGGTCACGCGCACGCGGTTTCCGACGGTCACGACCCCCGTCACGCCGGCCTGAACATGGTTCTGCGCCGAGTCGACCGGGACCGTCCGCGCCAGCGTCAGCTCCCACGGGTAGACGATCGCGGCGACCTCTCCCTCGGCCTCGTCCGTCGAGAAGACGACGGTGCGGTCGGCCAGCTCGACCTCGGTCAGTCCGTTCGAGCGCCGCGCCCGCCCGTGGAGGACGTTGCCCCCGGCGAAGTGCGCCACGAACGGCGAGACCGGAGAAGCGATCAGCTCCTCGGGCCGGCCGATCTGCACGAGGCGGCCGTCGACGAGGACACCGACCCGGTCGGCGAGCGCGGCGGCGTCGACGAAGTCATGCGTGACGACGAGCGCCGGCAGGCCGAGCTCGCGCAGCCTCGCTCTCAGATCGACGCGCACCGTGTCTTTGGTGTGCGGGTCGAGCGCGGCGAGCGGCTCGTCGAACAGCAGCACTTCCGGATCGCGTGCGAGCGCACGGGCAATGGCGACGCGCTGTCGCTCGCCGCCCGACAGCTCACGCGGCTTCGCGTCGGCAAGGTGCGCGATCCCGAGCCGGTCGAGCAGGTCGCCCGGCGGGCCGCCGAACGCCACGTTGCCGCGCACGGTCAGGTGCGGGAACAGCGCGTAGTCCTGGAACACGAATCCGACGGGCCGTTGTTCCGGCGGGAGGCTCGACCAGTCGCGGCCGTGCACCTCGACGACCCCGTCGGCCGGGACGAGCCCGGCGATGGCACGCAGGAGCGTCGACTTCCCTGCACCCGACGGCCCGACGATCGCGACCGTCTCTGCGCCGGCCGTGAGCTCTACGTCGAGGTCGAAGGTGCGAAGCGCGACCCGGAGATCAAGTCGGAGCGCAGCCATTTGACCGCCAGGAGGAGGGTGAACGAGAACGCGACGAGCAGCGCACCGATTGCGAGCGCCACGTTGAACGACTGCTCGAACTCGGCGTAGATCGCGAGCGGCAGTGTCTGCGTGACGCGCTGCAGCGATCCGGCGAACATGATCGTGGCGCCGAACTCGCCCAGGCCGCGGGCGAAGGCGAGCGCAAGCCCCGCGCCGAGACCGCCGGCGGCGAGCGGAAGCGCGATGCGGGCGAAGACGCGCCAGCGCCCCGCTCCGAGGGTGCGCGCAGCGGCGACGAGCGTCGGGTCGACCGACTCGAACGCGGCGATTGCTGTGCGCACGTAGAAGGGCGCGGCAACGAACGCGACCGCGAGCACCACCGCCGTCTGGGTGAACGCGAACGACGTCTGCAGCAGGCCGGCCCGGCCGAACGCGGCGAGCAGGCCGATTCCGGCGACCGCGGGCGGCAGTACGAGCGGCAGCTCGACTAGGGTCACGAGCACGCTTCGGCCCGCAAACCGGTGCGTTGCGAGGAGATACGCGGTCGGCGTGCCGAAGCAGATGACGAGCGCCTGCGCGAGAACGCTCGTCTTCAGCGAGATCACGAGCGCGTCGCGGGCGACGGGGTCGCCGAGCTCGTGCACGAGCGTCGCGGGTGAGACACGAAGAAAGATTGCGACCACGGGCAGCGCGAGAAATGCGAGCGCCACCGCCGCGAGCAGCGCAAACGCGGCTCTCACGGAAGCCCGAACCCGGCCGCTTTCAGCTTCTCTCTTCCGCGTGGCGAGAGCACCTCACGCACGTACGCTCGAGCGGCCTGCAGGTGCTTCGTAGCGCGGACGATGCACAACTCATATTGCACGGTCGGCTGCCCCGCGGCGGGTAGCGCGATGCGCCGGACGCTCGACCCCACGGCCTTGACGTCCGTCTTGTAGGCGAAGCCCGCGTCTGCCTCGCCGAGCGCCACCTTCGCGACGACGAACTTCACGTCGCTCTCGTTGCTGACGATGTTGCCGAGGACCGACGAAAGCTTGAGCTTCGCAAGCAGCTTGCGCGTGTAGTCGCCGATCGGTACGCCCGGAGCGCCGACGACGAGCTTGATGCCGGGGCGCCGGAGGTCGTAGACCGACCGGATGTGCGCCGGATTTGCACGCGGGACGATCAACACGACCGTGTTCGTCGCGAAGACGACCGGCTTCCAGCACTTCCCTCGCGCGTACAGCTCTTGTGGGTACTTCGGCGCCGCGGCTGCGAACACATCGGCCGGCGCGCCCTGGAGGATCTGGAATGCGAGCTGGTCGGAGCCCGCGAACTGATAGCGGGGCGCCTTGTCGATCTGCGGGAAGACACCGGTCAGCGACGCGGCTGCGAAGATCGCGAGCAGCTTCATCTCTCCACCATCACCGAGGTCGACTTGACGAGCGCGGTCGCAGCCATGCCCGGTTTGAGCCCCAGCTCCTCGACGGCGTCGCGGGTGACGAGCGCCACGACCCGTGTCGCCTCGGTGACGACGATCTCGACCTGCGCCATCAGCCCGTCGACCTCGACGTGCGAGACCGTGCCGACGAAGCGGTTGCGTGCGCTGAGGCCGGCTGGGCGGGACTCGGCCCGCAGGCGCTCGACCTCCGATCCGGGCACGATCCGCCGGTTGCGCGGGTCCCGCTCGGTGCGGATGCGGCCGGCGCGATCCCAGCGGCGCAGTGTGTCGAGCGAGATCCCGAGTCGCTGCGCGGCCTCGCGGCCCGTGTAGTTCCTAGGCATGGCTTAGGCATACTAGAGAAAGGTGCGCTGCCTCGCCGGGCAGAGGCGGTCGCGCGGGGCCTGTCCCTGCTTGGCGCAGGAGACAACCGTCATGAACAGAACAGCACAGGCGGTATGCCCGGCAACGGACACGACAACGCCACCCGGCGGATCACGGTCGCGAGTGCGCTGATCATCGCGCTGATCGCTGCGGCATCCGCGGTGACGATCTGGCGCTACCAGCAGGCTGTTGCTGAGCACAATGTGGCGCTTCAGGTGCGCGCGGAGCGGCTGCGGGCGTCGGAGGCTGCGACGGCGTTCTGGCGGGAGCGTGAGGCGGCGAACGAGTTCCTGGTGACCGGCGAGGCTGGTCTGCTGGCCGAGGTGGTGGCCCAGCGGTCTGCGTTCGAGCAGGCGACTGCGGGTTTGGGGAGTGACGTGGCGGCCGAGTCGGCGCTGGTCGGGCAGGCGCGGGTTGCCAACGCGGCGTTCGTGGCGCTTGTGCAGGCGAACCGTGCTGCGGCGGGTCGTGGGAAGACGGTCGAGAGTCGGGTGGTTGTGGCGTTGAACGCGCATGAGAGCTCGTTGACGACGCCGTTGGCTGCCCTGCAGGCGTTGTACGCGGCCGAGGCTGCAACGCGGCTTGTGAACGCGAAGACCGCCGGCAACCAGGCACTGATCGCAGCGCTCATCGGCGCCGTCCTCGCGCTCGCAGGTGGCATCGGGTTCACCCTCTACGCCCGGAGACTGCTCCGCCGGGTCGCGACCGCCGTCGCCGTCCTCGAAGACCGCGAGCGCGACCTCCAGGAGACGGTTGCCACGCTGAGTGACCGTGACGAGCTGCTCGAGCGGATCAAGGTGACCTCGCGTGTGTTGGGGACGGTTGCGAGTGAGTTGCGTGCGGCGGCGCGTGAGTCGGCGGCGGCGACGACGGAGCAGAGTTCTGCGGTGGCGGAGACGTCGGCGACGATTGAGGAGTTGGCGGCGACGGCGACGGGGATTGCGGATAACGCGCGTGCGGTTGCGGTGGCTGCGGAGCAGACGGGCGACACGATGCGGGATATGCAGGAGAAGGTGGAGGCGATCGCGGAGCGGTCGTTGTCGCTCGGTGAGCGTTCGCAGAAGATCGGTGAGATCTTGGAGTTGATCAACGAGATCGCGGAGCAGACGAACTTGTTGGCGTTGAATGCGGCGATCGAGGCGGCGCGTGCGGGTGATGCCGGGCGGGGCTTCGCGGTTGTTGCGTCTGAGGTGCGGAAGTTGGCGGAGCGCTCGATTCGGTCGACGGAGTCGATTCGGGAGATCATCGTGGCGGTGCAGGATGAGACGAATGCGACGATCATGGCGACGGAGCAGGGGACGCGTCAGGCGCGCGAGGTGGGTGAGTTGATGAGCTCGACCGCGACGATGCTGGAGGAGTCGATTCTCGCGACGCAGCAGCAGAAGTCGGCGGCCGACCAGGTCGCGACGGCGATGGTGCAGATCAGGGAGTCGGCGGATCAGCTCGCTGCCGAGCAGGAGCAGCGCCTCGGCACCGCCGAACGCGTCGAGGAGCTGATCGGCAAGCTCGAGCGCACGCTTGCGGCGGATGCATCGGCGAACGGCGAGGGATCGCCGTGAGCGTCCACGTTCGTCTGCGCGTCGCCGGCGAGGCCTATGCGGTCGCCGTCGAGTACGTGCTCGAGGTTGCAGAGCTCGGCGAGCTTGCGCCCGTCCCCGGCGCGCACCCGAGCGTGCTCGGTGTTCGCAACCTGCACGGTGAGGTACTGCCGGTGTTCGACCTTGCTGCGGTCTTCGGGATCTCGCGCGCCGAGCCCGCCGCGCGCCTGCTTGTTGCCGAGCACGACGGCAAGCGCGCCGGTTTCGCGATCGACGAGGTCACCGATGTCGGCGAGCTGACCGACCCGGCCGAGGAGACCGAGTCTGCCTTTCTCTACGGTGCGACCCTGGACGACGGCGTGCTCGTCGGTGTCGTCGACGTCGGCCGGGTGTTCGATGCGCTGGAGCGCGGAGAGGCATGAGCGACTCGGCATTCGAGTTCATCGAGCTGTTTCGCGACGAAGCCAACGAACGGCTCGACAGCATCGTCGACACCCTCCTCGCGATCGAGGCGGGGCGCGCCGAGCCGGACGCCGTCGACGTTCTGTTCCGGAACGCCCACACCATCAAGGGCGGCGCGGGCATGCTCGGGCTCGACGACCTGCGCGCCCTGGCGCACGCGGTCGAGGACGTGTTGGAGAGTGTGCGCGACGCCGGAGAGTTCCCGCCGCACCTGGTCGATCCGCTCCTGCGCGCCGCGGACGCGCTTCGCAGTCACGTCGCGGGCGAGAGCCCGGGAACGCCGGACCTGTTGGAAGAGCTTGCGGCCGGGAGAGCCGCGATTCTCGCCGGGCACGGCGCCTCGCCGCTCGAGCCTGCCGCGGCCGAGGTGGAGCCGAGGAGCGATGCGGCGCCTGCGCTCGGCGACCGGCGCGGCATTCGCGTCTCGCCGCAAAAGATCGACCGGCTGCTCGACCTCGTGGGCGAGACCGTGCTGCATCGGCGCCGGCTCGAGCATGTGATCGGGGGCGAGCGTGTGAACGCGGACGAGGCGATCTCCGACGAGCTGGGTCTCGGCGAGCGCCTCTTCGACGAGCTCAAGGACGCCGCGATCAAGATGCGCACGTTGCCGCTCGCGACGATCACCGGGCCGCTGCCGCGGGCCGTCCGCGACATCGCGGCGGCAGAAGGCAAGGAGGTGGAGCTCGTCGTCATCGGCGAGGAGGTCGAGCTCGACCGGGTGATCCTCGAAAGTCTGGGCGAGCCGCTCGTGCACATCGTTCGGAACGCGGTCGGACATGGGATCGAGCCGCAGCGCGAGCGTGTGCAAGCCGGAAAGCCGCCGCGCGGCACGATCGAGCTCCGCGCGCAGCAGCGCGGTGGGCTGATCGAGATCGTGATCGCCGACGACGGGCGCGGCGTGACCGCGGAGGTGCTCGCAGAGGCGCGCAGAGTCGGCTCGCTGGTGGACGTCCTGACGAGGCCCGGCTTCACCACTGCTGCCGAGGTGACGGAGCTCTCGGGGCGCGGAGTCGGTCTCGATGCGGTCAAGACGCACGTCGAGACGTTCGGCGGGACACTCGACGTGCGCAGCGAGCCGGGCAAGGGAACGGAGATCTTGCTGACGCTGCCGCTCGCGCTCGCGCTGCTCGACGTGCTGCTCGTCGAGCGCGGCGGCCGGATCTTCGGGATCCCGCTCGGCAGTGTCGAGGAGGCGCTCGCCGTCGATGACACGCTGATGCTCCAGGGGCGGCCCGCGCTCGAGTTGCGCGGCCGTTCGGTGTCTCTGTCCGACCTCGCCGACCTCCTCGGCGCCACAGCGCCGGCGCTGCCCGCTCGCGCCCCCGCCGTCGTCGTCACCTCGGGCGGCCGCCGTGCGGCAGCCGCCTGCGACAGGCTGCTCGGCGAGGACGAGGTGGTCGTGAAGCCGCTCGGTCCGCTGCTCGCCTCGGCGCGGGGCTACCTCGGCGCCGCCATCCCCGGCGACGGCCGGATCGCCCTCCTGCTCGACCCGCAGACGCTGACCCGGGCGGCTGCCCCGTACAGACAGCGGCCCGAGTCCGGCTCCGTGCCGACCGAGCGCCTGGCGCCGAAGGTGCTCGTCGTAGAGGATTCGTACACGGTGCGGGAGCTACAGCGCAGCATCCTCGAGGCGGCCGGCTATCGCGTCGAGACCGCGCGTGACGGAAAGGAAGGACTCGACCGGGTGTTGGAGGACGACAGCATCGGCCTTGTGATCACCGACCTCGACATGCCCGAGATGGACGGCCTCGAGCTGACACGGGCGATCCGGGCTCACGCGGAGCGGTCGTCGCTGCCGATCGTGGTCGTCACGTCGAAGGGCGACGAGGCAGATCGCGTACGAGGGATCGACGCAGGAGCGGACGCCTACATGATCAAGCGGGCGTTCGACCAGCAGACGCTCCTCGACACGGTCGAGCGTCTCGTCGGACGTTGACGCCCGGGCCCAGGCGGACGCGTGTCCTCGTCTGTGAGGACTCGAAGACGTTCGCCACCGCGTTGAC
>DATKQO010000218.1:0-19868 GCA_035532715.1 Gaiellaceae bacterium
GCGCGCGCGTGCTCGCGCCGAGGCTGATCGCCGCGCCGATCGAGCCACGCGCCGTGCTCGCGTCGCACGACGTGGCGAGCGACGTGCTCACCCTCTGGCTCTCGGCACAGGACCAGCACCGTCAGCTCGCCGGGCTCTCGAAGGTGCTGCGCCGCCCGCCCGAGCGGTTGCGCATCGTCGTCCCCGACGTCGGCGGCGCGTTCGGCAGCAAGGGCGTGCCGCAGGCGGAGACGGCGGCGCTCGCGCTCGCTGCGCTCATCGTCGGCCGGCCGGTCAAGTGGTCGGAAGCGCGGACGGAGAGCTCGCTCGCGACATACCAGGGGCGTGGTGCCGACGTCGACGCGGAGCTCGCGCTCGACGCGCACGGGCGCATGCTCGCACTGCGCGCGCGCTACCTCGGCGACCTTGGCGCGTACCTCTATTCCACGACGCCGGTTGCGCCCCAGACCGGCGGGATGCTGCTGACCGGCTGCTACGCGATCCCGGCTGCCGACGTCGAGGTTGTCGGCGTCTGCACGACGAAGGTGCCGACGGGCCCGTACCGCGGGGCCGGACGTCCCGAGGCCGCACTCGTGATCGAGCGTCTCGTCGACCTCGCCGCTGCGGAGCTCGGGATCGACGCGATCGAGCTGCGCCGGCGCAACGTCGTCGCACCGGATGCGTTCCCGTATTCGACGCCGCTCGGGTTCACCTACGACTCCGGCGACTACGAGGCCGCGCTCGACGCCGCACTCGAGCTTGCGGACTACGACACGCTCCGTGCGGAGCAGGTGCGCGCCCGCGCGGAGGGAAGGCTCGCCGGCGTCGGCGTCGCCCTGTATGTCGAGCGGGTCGGCCCGGGCTGGGAGACGGCGGCCGTGCGCGCCGAGGTCGACGGGAGGATCGTCGTACGCACGGGCTCCTCGCCGCACGGGCAGGGCCACGAGACGACGTTCGCGCAGATCGCCGCCGACGCGCTTCGCATCGACCCGGCAGCGGTCGAGGTGCGCTGGGGCGACTCGTTCGAGATTCCCGAGGGGATGGGGACGTTCGCGAGCCGTTCGGTAACGGTCGGCGGCTCGGCGCTCTTGCTCGCGTGCCGCGACCTCCGCGCGCAGCTCGATGCAGGCGCGGAGCTGCCGCTCGAGGCGAACGCGCGCTTCGAGCTGCCCGGGCCGGTCTTCTCGTTCGGCTGCTACGTGGCGACGGTCGAGATCGACCGCGAGACGGGCGAGGTCGAGATCGGGCGCATCGTGGCCGTCGACGACTGCGGCCGCGTGATCAATCCGCTGCTCGCGGAGGGCCAGGTGGTCGGCGCGGCGGTGCAGGCGGTCGGGGAGTGCCTGCACGAGCAGACGGGCTACGACGC
The DNA here is from genome assembly GCA_035532715.1 of Gaiellaceae bacterium. Taxonomy (GTDB): domain Bacteria; phylum Actinomycetota; class Thermoleophilia; order Gaiellales; family Gaiellaceae; genus Palsa-739. The sequence continues at coordinate 1,349 of DATKQO010000218.1, forward strand.
CGACGGCCAGCCCCTCGCGATCAACCTGTACGAGTACCACCTGCCGACGGCGCAATCGGTGCCGCCGATCACCGGCGCGCTGCGTGAGACGCCGTCGCCGTTCAATCCGCTCGGCGCGAAGGGCGTCGGCGAAGGCGGCTCGATCGGCACGCCGGCCGCGGTCGCGAACGCCGTCGCCGACGCGCTCGGCCCGCTCGGGATCCGGCACGTCGACCTGCCGTTCACCGCTTCGCGCGTCTGGTCGGCGATCCGCGCCGCCGCGTCGTAGCGCCGCAGTTCTCGCAATCGATTGCCAAGACGGGCTCCGCCTGGGCAGAATAGAGGGACGGTGGAATCCGGCGCCCACGAAGCCCTCGAGCTCCCACGCGCCGGCGGGGCACCCCGTTTTCCGGCGGCGCGCGGTCTTGCGCTCGCGCTCGCCCTCGCGACGCTCGCCACGCTGCTCGGCCGCGCGGTCCCGGTCGTCGGGTCGGCCGTGATCGCGATCGTGCTCGGCGTGGTCGTCCGCACGACCGTCAACCCGGGAGCGTGGGCGGGGCCCGGCATCGCGTTCGCGTCGCGCCGGCTGCTCCAGGCCGCGATCGTCCTGCTCGGCACGGGCCTCGGTCTCGGCACCGTCCTGCGCGTCGGCGCCGGCTCGTTGCCGGTCATGGCCGTGACGCTCGCGGTCGCGCTCGGCGGTGGGCTGGTGCTCGGCCGTGCGCTACGCATCGAGCGCCCGCTGCGCACGCTGCTCGCGGTGGGCACGGGAATCTGCGGCGCGTCCGCGATCGCCGCCGTCGCCACCGTGCTCGAGGTGGAGGCGGTCGAGATCGCCTACGCGATCTCCACGATCTTCGTGTTCAACATCGCCGCGGTGCTGCTCTTCCCACCGCTCGGTCATCTGCTCGGCCTTGGGCAGCACGGCTTCGGGCTCTGGGCAGGCACTGCGGTGAACGACACGTCCTCGGTCGTCGCGGCGGGGTACGCGTATGGGCATGCGGCGGGCGCCTATGCGGTAGTCGTCAAGCTGACGCGGACGACGCTGATCGTTCCGATCGTGCTCTGCCTCGCCGTCCTCGAACGGCGCCGGTCGGGGGCGGACGCGCCGTCCGCGCGGCGCTGGACGTCGTACGTCCCCGGCTTCCTCGTCCTCTTCCTCGTCGCCGCGGTCGCCAACTCCGCGGGGCTCGTCGGCACCGGTCTGCGGCACGCGTTCGCCTCGGCGGCGCTCTTCCTGATCGCGGTCGCCCTCGCTGCGGTCGGGCTCTCGGCGCAGCCGGCGGGCATCCGCGCCGCGGGGCCGCGACCGTTGCTCCTCGGTGCGCTGCTCTGGATCCTCGTCGCGTCGTCGAGCCTCGCGGTACAGGGGTTGACCGGTCATCTCTAGACCCTCTGCCGCGAACCGCCGTTGTCCGCAGGCCGCGGCGGTCACTATCATCCCGCGCGTCCGGGTCCCGAGTGGAGGGCGCTGAGTGGAGAACGACGGGAACGTTGGGGCCGGCTCGACGGACCCGCCGGCCCGCGGTCGGCGCGGAAAGCCTCGCGTCGCGCTCCGCGACGTCGCCGCGGCAGCGAACGTCCATCCGTCGACGGCGTCGCGGGCGCTCAACTCGGACACGAAGAGCCGCGTCAACTCGGTCACCGCCGCGCGCGTGCTCGAGGCCGCGCGGAGGGTCGGGTACGAGCCGAACTCGCTCGCGCGCAGCCTGCGCACGAACAGAAGCTACGCCGTCGGCATGATCCTTCCCGACCTGACGAACCCGCTCTTCCCGCCGATCGTCAAGGGGATCGAGGATCGACTCAGCCAGGACGGCTACACGCTCGTCATCGCGAACACGAACTACGAGACCGAGCGCGAGGAGGCCGTCGTACGCGCGATGGTGTCGCGCCAGGTCGACGGCCTCTTGCTCGCGACCGCCCGCCGTGAGTACCCGCTCGTGCAGAAGCTGCTCGACGACGGGGTCAAGGTCGTGCTCGTGAACCGCACCATGGACGATGCGCCCGTCGCGTCGGTCATGGGGGACGAGTACCTCGGCATCGGCATCGCGGTTCGGCATCTCGCATCGCTCGGGCACGAGCGGATTGCGTACGTCGGCGGCGACCCGGACGCGTCCACCGGCCTGATGCGGTACCAGGCGTTCGTCGCGTGGATGCGCGGCGAGGGACTCTCGCTCGATCCGGATCTCGTCGCGCACGCCGACCGGTTCCACGAGGAGCCGGGTGCCACAGCGTTCGCCGAGCTGCTCGACCGCGGCGCCCGGTTCACCGCGGTTGTCGCGGCCAACGACCGGCTCGCGCTCGGCTGCTACGACGTGATCCACGAGCGCGGGCTGAGGGTGCCGGACGACCTGTCGGTGACCGGGTACAACGACATGCTGTTCACCGACAAGTTCGCGCCGCCGCTCACGACGATCCGCATCCCGCACTACCAGATCGGAGTCAAGGCGGCCCAGCTCCTGCTCGAAGCGCTGAAGGACGGCGACGCGCCGGCGATGTCGGTGCGGTTGACGCCGACGCTCGTCGTGCGCGGCTCGACTGCGCCCCCGAGGGCCTAGCGGTGCCGGTCCGGTAGGCTTGGCAAACGTTTGCCAGGGTCACCCCAACCGCCGCTTCAGCCCCTGCCGGGGTGCCGGAGCACGTCGAGGTCGAGCGCATGATCGCGGCGGCCGGCTAGGGCCCCGCGGTGCGCCTCGTCTCATATCCAGGCGGCTTCGGCCGCATCGAGGGCGATCTCGTCGTGCCGATGGGGCCGGACATCATGGCCTGGCTCGAGCACGGGACCGCGGAGGACGAGGCGCCGGTTCCGCTCGCGTCGCTCGAGCTGCTCGCACCGGTGCCGCGGCCGCGCACGATCGTCTGCGTCGGCCGGAACTACGTTGCGCACGCACACGAGCGCGGCTTCGACCCGCCGCCCGAGCCGATCCTCTTTCCGAAGTTCGTGAGCTCGGTGTCCGCGCCCGGCGCGACCGTCGAGGTGCCGCCGGAGACGGAGTGCGTCGACTGGGAGGCCGAGCTCGGAGTCGTCATCGGCCGCCGGGCCTCGCGCGTGCGCCGCGCGGATGCGCTCGACACGATCGCCGGCTACACGTGCCTCAACGACCTGAGCGCGCGCGACCTCCAGAACCGCCCGGGTGTCGGGCAGTGGACGCGCGGGAAGGCGATCGACGGCTTCCTTCCCATGGGGCCGGCACTCGTGACGGCCGACGAGATCGGCGATCCCGGGGAGCTGCGCATCGCGTGCAGCGTGAACGGCGAGACGATGCAGGACGCCGACACGAGCCTGATGATCTTCCCCGTCGACGAGCTGATCGCCTTCATCACGGAGACGATCACGCTCGAGCCGGGCGACTGCATCGCGACCGGGACGCCTGCCGGCGTCGGCGTCGCCCGCACGCCGCCGGTGTTCCTGCACGACGGCGACCTCGTCGAGGTCGAGATCGAGCGGATCGGCACGCTCGCGACGCGGATCGCTGCGCCGCACCTCCGACGCTAGAGCTCGATCGGCTCGTCGAGCTCCTCGACGTTCCCGTCGAGGGTCGCGACCGGAAAGACGCAGTACAGGAGCATCTCCGCGTCGGGGATGGTCGCGTGCGCGACGCCCGTGGGGACGAGGACGACGTCGCCGGGTCGCACGCGGGCCGTCTCGCCTTCCTGCCAGTGCGTGCCCTCCCCCTCGACGACGAAGATCGCCTCCACGCTGAGCGGATGCCGGTGCGGCGCGCGCGGACCGGCGGTGAGCAGCGCGAGGCGGATGCTGAGCGGCCCCGCGTCGGCGCCGGCGAGCGGGTCCGCGGAGCGGCGCCCGGGCAGCTGCCCGAACGCCATCTCCGCGCGCCGCTCGATGTGCATCGGGTTCAGACCGCCGCGGCGGCGCCGGCCGCCTCGATCACCTCGGCGACCTCGACCGCCTGGCCGCCGCGCTCCGACGACGCGATCGCCGCGTGCACGACCGCGAGCGCGCGCAGCGCCTCGCGCGGGCCGACTTCGACCGTGGCGCGACCGCGGATCGCCAGCGCGAACTCCTCGAGCTGCTCGCGGAACATGTCGGTGCGCTGCAACTCGACGACGGGCCGCTCCGATGCGCCGTGTGCCTGCGAGCGCAGCTCCGAGAAGTCGTCCGCACGGTGACCTTCGTCCCAGTGCGTGAAGTCGAGGTCGTAGCGCAGATTCGCGTTCGTGCCCTGGAGGTTGACGGTGTAGACGCCCGGGGACGCCCAGCTTGCGCCGATGTAGCCGATCGGCCCGGACTCGAACTCGAGCAGCGACATGACGACGTCGGGGACGTGCGCCGCGGTGTACAGCTTGCGTGCGTGCGCCGTCACGGACTTCACGGGGCCGAGCAGGTACTGGAGGTTGTCGGCGTGATGGACACCGAGCTGGATCATGACGCCGCCCGGCGTCTTGTCGGGAAAGGAGCGCCAGTGGTCGGGTGTCAGCTCGAGGCCACGTTCGTTCGAGAAGTTCGCCTCGGCGATCGACACCTTGCCGAGCCTGCCGTCTTCGATCCAGCGCTTCATCTCGCGGCTGCCCGCGAGCCGGCGGGCGCTGTGGCCGACCGCGAACGGAAGGCCGCTGCCCTCGACCGCCTCGACGATCGCGACGCCGTGCTCGATCGTGTGGGCGATCGGCTTGTCGGTGTACGCCGCCTTGCCGGCCTCGAGCGCCTGGATGATGAGCTGCCGGTGCGTGTCGTTCGGCGTCGTGATCAGGACGCCCTCGACGTCCGGGTCCGCGAGCAGCTCCTCGTAGCTCGACGCGCCGCGTGGGATGCCGTACTCGTCCATGAAGTCCTGCCGGCGCTTCTCGTCGCGGCTGAAGCAGCTGATGAGCTCGATGGTGTCGCCGCGCTGCGCCCCGTTCGCCAGGACCCGAGCCCAGCGGCCGAGGCCGACCGACGCGAGCCGAATCTTCTCCGTCATCTGTGTTCCTCCGTCGTCGCGGTCGCTGCCTTGCGCAGCGCAAGCACGTGCACGATCTGGGCCGCGACGTCCGCCGCGACACGTTCGACGAATCCACCGGCGAGCTCGTCGGTCGCCCATGAGGGGTCGCCGTACCAGCCGTCGCCGCCGAACTCGCCGACGTCGGTGACGAATCCGTAGACCTCGGTTCCCCGCCGCATCTCGTCGAGCGCGGCTGCGTGCGGCGGCTTCGAGACGGCGGAGATCCGGTCGTGGCGGACGAGTGTGGGGTCGGCTGCGAGCACGCCGAGCGTCTCGATCGAGCCGCCGTGCGTGAGCTCGCCGCCGTCGTCACGGTAAAGGCGCTGCGCCGTGTAGCACGCCTGCGCGACGACGACGGTGGCGGGCTGCTCCGCCTGCACCTTCGCGGCCACGCCGTTCAGCGACGGCGTGTTCATCTCGTGCCAGTTGAGGAGGACGAGCGTCTGCGCTCCCATCCGGATCAGCTCGAGGCACACCTCTTCGAGCAGGCGTTCGAACGTCTCCGGGCTCAAGGTCACGGTTCCAGGGCGGCCCGCGTGGATCGGGGTCACTCCGTACGGGCCGAACGGCGCGTACAGGGCATCGAGCTTTCCCGCGACCGCCTCGGCGAGCTGCTCGGCGATGAGGCTGTCGGTACCGCATGGCAGATGCGCACCGTGCTGCTCGATGCTGCCGAACGGCAGGACGACGATCGGGTTTCGCGCGAGCGCCTCGGCCACGTCGGGGCTCGGCAGCTTCCACAGGCTTGCGGTCATGCGGGTGCAACCTCCGGATCGACGACGACATCGCGCGGCCGCTCACCTGCGAGCAGACGGCGCGCCTCCTGCGCCGCCTTCACACGCAGGTCGCGCTCGGACTCTTCGGTGTACCAGGCCATGTGCGGCGTGAGGATCATGCGCTCTGCGACCGTCTCGTACACGGAGAGGTCGGCGGGCTCCCGGTCGTAGACGTCGAGCGCAGCCGTGCCGGGGCGGCCCCGCGTGAGCCCGTCGGCGAGCGCCGCCGGGTCGACGAGCGAGCCGCGCGCCGTGTTGACGAGCACAGCGTCCTCGCGCATCGATGCGAGCTCCGCGGCGCCGAGCAGGTACGACCCGTCCGCCGGCGGGGGTGCATGCAGCGTGACGACGTCGCTGACGGCGAGCAGCTCTTCGAGCGAAGCAGCCGCCGTCACGCCTCGCAGGTCGACCGGTGAGACGGGATCGTGCGCAATCACCGAGAAGCCGAGCCCGATCAGGAGCTCGGTGACGCGGCGGCCGATCCGGCCGAAGCCGATCACCCCCGCAAGGAGCGCAGAGGGAAGATGCAGCGGGCGCAACGGGGCGAAGCCCCACTCGCCCGCACGCGTCCGGCGGTCGGCCTCGAGCAGCCGGCGGATCCCGGCCAGGGCAAGCGTCACGGTGTGCAGCGCGACGGCCTCGGTGCCGTAGTCGGACACCCGCGCGACCCACATCCCCGCCGCGTGGGCGGCGTCGAGATCGATCGTCTCCACGCCGACGCCGCTGCGCACGATGCCCCGGCAGCGGAGGCGGCGGAGCGTGGCCGCGTCGAAGCGGGGGCCCGAACCGGCGAGGATGACGTCGGCGTGGGACGCGAGCTCGACGATCTCGTCGGAGGTCGCGCCTGCGCCCGCCACGATCCGGACGTCCGGGCCGAGCTCGGCCTCTTCGAGCGCGAAGTCCGGGTATCGCGTTCCGAGGATCGCAACCGTATGCACGCTTCGTCGTCCTCCTGATCCTGGGTGTCGTAGCCACGGCACGGAATCCGTCCGGGGCCAAGGCGAGCCTATCTTGGCAATCGTTTGCATTGCAAGCGGCGACGCGTCATGATCGTGGCGCAGGCGCCGGCTGGAACCGGCGGATCGCGGAGGAGGAGGATTCGTGGAGCACCGATTTCTGATCCATCGGCGGGGCGACCATGTCGGCGTCGCGGTCGCCGACATCGACCAGGGCGAGCGCGTCGTCGGCATCTACATGGACGACGACTCGAGCATCGAGGTCGCGGCGCTCGACGCCGTGCCGCTCGGTCACAAGATCGCGGTCGCCGCGGTCGCTGCGGAAGCGGCAGTGCTCGAGTACGGCATCCAGATCGGGACGGCGCCCACCGGCTTCGCGCAGGGCGCGCACGTGCACACGCACAACATCAAGAGCGCACGGTGGTAGCCCTCGACGGGTTCCGGCGCGAGAACGGCCGCGTCGGCGTCCGCAACCACGTCGTCATCCTTCCGGTCGACGACCTCTCGAATGCCGCGTGCCAGACCGTCGCGGCGCAGGTCCCGGGCAGCCTCCCGCTGCCGCACGCGTACGGGCGCCTCCAGTACGGCGACGACCTCGACCTCTTCTTCCGGACGATGATCGGAACCGGTGCGAACCCGAACGTCGCCGCCGCGATCGTGATCGGGATCGAGCCGAACTGGACGGCCCGGATCGCCGAGGGGATCGCCGCCACCGGGAAGCCCGTGCAGGCGTTCTCGATCGAAGGCAAGGGCGACCTCGAGGTCGTGCGCCAGGCCTCGCACGCCGCTCAGCGACTCATGCAGCACGCCTCGGAGCTTCGCCGGGAGCCGGTCGAGCTCGGCGAGCTCACCGTCAGCATCAAATGCGGCGAATCCGACACGACGACCGGGCTCGGCTCCTGCCCGACGGTCGGTGTCGTGGTCGATCAGCTCGTCGAGGCGGGCGCGACCGTGTTCTTCGGCGAGACGCCCGAGCTGACCGGCGGGGAGCATCTCATCGCCGAGCGGTGCGCGACGCCGGAGCTGCGCGCGCGCTTCACCGAGCTGTACCGGCGCTACGTCGACGGCATCGAGAGCCACGGCGCCGACCTGTTCGGCTCCCAGCCGACGCAGGGGAACATCGCCGGCGGCCTGTCGACGATCGAGGAGAAGGCGCTCGGAAACATCGAAAAGACCGGCTCGAAGCCGGTCATCGGGGTGCTCGAGCCGGCGGAGGCACCGGGCAACGGCGCGGGCCTCTACTTCATGGACAGCTCCTCCGCCGCCGCCGAGCACATCACGCTCATGTGCGCCGGCGGGGCGGTGCTGCACATCTTCCCGACGGGGCAGGGAAACGTGATCGGCAACCCGGTCGAGCCGGTCGTCAAGCTGACCGCGAACCCGCACACGGCGGCCACGATGGTCGAGCACGTCGATCTCGACGTGAGCGGCCTGCTGCGCCGGGAGTTGACACTCGACCGGGCGGGGGAGCAGTTGCTCGAGCTCGTCGGACGGACCGCGAACGGCCGGTTGACGTGCGCCGAGACGCTCGGGCATCGCGAGTTCGTCCTCACCCGCCTCTATCCGAGCGCGTAGCGAAAGCCGCCGTTGACACCCTCCGGATGCCCTGTTAGCTTCCGCGCCTTGCAAACGTTTGCCACGACGAGTCAGGGGTCTGGGGGCTGTGGGTAGCACGGTGGCCGAGGCAGCTCCTCCCGGCCGGGCGCACGCAGCCTCGGTCGAGTGCCGGAACGTCGAGAAGTGGTTCGGCGAGCTCAACGTCCTCGCCGACGTCGCGTTCTCGATCCCCGCGGGCGCGTTCGTCTCCGTGCTCGGTCCGAGCGGTTGCGGCAAGACGACGCTGATGCGCGCGATCGGCGGACTCACGGGCGTCGACGACGGCGAGATCCTGGTCGGCGGCCGCCGGATCGACGGGCCGCCGCCGGAGGCCGCGATCGTCTTCCAGCAGTTCGGGCTCATGCCGTGGAAGACGATCTACGACAACGTCGCCTTCGGCCTCACCGTTCGCGGCAGTGGAAGCAAGCGCGAGATCGAGGAACGGGTCCGGCACTACATCGATCTGGTCCACCTCTCCGGCTTCGAGCACTCCTACCCGTACCAGGTCTCCGGAGGCATGCAGCAGCGCGCCGGGCTCGCGCGGGCGCTCGCGGTCGAGCCGCAGCTGCTGCTGATGGACGAGCCGTTCGCGTCGGTCGACGCGATGACGCGCGAGATCCTCCATGACGAGCTGCTTGGGATCTGGGAGCGCGACCGGCGCACGGTCGTCTTCATCACGCACTCGATCGACGAGGCGATCGTCCTGAGCGACGAGATCTTCGTCATGTCGCGCTCGCCGGCGACGGTCGTCGCGCAGATCCCGGTCGACATCCCGCGTCCGCGGCGCGAGCGAACGGTGCGCGGTCTGCCGCAGTTCGCAGAGCTGCGCGAGCGCTGCTGGGACCTGCTCGACCGGGGCGGCGCGGAGGAGGCGGCGCGATCGTGACAGCCGGCACCCCCGAGCTGCGCATCGCCGGCGACGAAAAGCGGGCCGCGAACCGCGAGCGGATCCGCATGGCCCGCCGGCGGCGCCGGGTGACCATGTGGAGCGTTCGCGTCTCGTCTCTCGCGATCCTCCTCGGCATCTGGCAGTGGTACGGATCGTCGGTCAACCCGATCCTCTTCGCGCCACCGACGAAGATCGCGCGCGCGTTCGTCACGCTCACCTCGGACGGCACGCTCGGGACGGCTCTCGTCCAGAGCCTGACCGTCTTCGGTCTCGGAATGGGCGCTGCGGTGGTGGTCGCGATCCCGCTCGCGCTCGTCTGGGCGCGCTACCAGCTCGTCGACTGGGCGATCCAGGGCTACGTCAACGCGCTGTACGCGACACCGCTCGTCGCGCTCGTGCCGCTCCTGATCCTCTGGTTCGGCTTCGGCGTCCAGGCGAAGGTGATCATCATCTTCAGCTTCGCGGTCTTCCCGCTCCTGATCAACACCTACCAGGGCGCGCGCAGCGTCGACCCGGGGCTCGTCGAGGTGGCGGAGTCGTTCGGCTGCAGCGAGCTGAAGACGTGGCGCCACGTCATCCTGCCCTCCGCCGTGCCGTTCATCGCCGCCGGGCTGAACCTCGCGGTCGGCCGCGCGCTCGTCGGGATGATCATCGCCGAGTTCTACACCTCGGCCAGTGGGCTCGGGTACATGGTGATCGCGGCCGGCAACACATTCCAGACGGCGAAGATGTTCGTGCCGATCCTGGTGGTCATGGCGCTCGGCGTCTTCCTGCTCGGAGTGACGCGAACGCTGAAGCGAAAGGTTTCGCCGTGGTCGGAGCAGGAGGGACGCCTCTGACCTGATCGCGCGAAGGGGCAGGTTCTACGACGACGTAAACCGCCATTTCGAAGAGGAGGACCGGTGTTCAGCAAGAGGATGCGTGTGGGGCTTGCGCTCGTAGCGCTCGCCGCGATCGGTGTGGTGGCCTCGGTCGCCGCGGCCGGCACGACGAGTGCCCGGGCTAGCAAGTTGACGACAGTGCGGGTCGGCCTGGCGCTGATCCCGCCGAAGATGACGTTCATCGGCTTCTACGTTGCGCGCGACCAGGGCTTCTTCAAGAAGAACGGTCTCGACGTCAAGCTGATGGGCGAAGGCGACGGCGTGAAGTCGCTCCGCGGCGCAGCCGCGGGCGCGTTCGACATGGCCGGGACGAGCGCCGACGACGTGATCGCCGCGGCCGCACAGGGCGGCGGCCTCACGTCGGTCTGGGGATACGCGATGCCCCTCGACACGGCCATCGTCGCCGACCAGAGCGTCAAGACCGTCGCCGACCTGAAGGGCAAGAAGATCGCCATCACCGATCCGGGCGGCTTCTCCGACGTTCAGGTGCGCGCGGTGCTCGCCCAGGCGCACATCAACGCCTCGGACACCTCGATCATCAGCCTGCCGGATCGCTCGGCGTTCGTGCCGTCGATCCTCGCCGGCCGCATCAACGCGGCTCCGTTCCACGTGGACGACGGCTTCGCCGCGCAGGAGCAGGACTCGAAGCTCCACGTGGTGGCGGCCGTCTACAAGTCGCTGCCGAACTGGTGGTACGGCTCCCTCGCGGTGACGAACAAGTACAAGTCGGGCAACCAGGCCACGATCGCCAAGTTCATCACGGCGATGATTCAGGCCGACCGGTGGATCTACTCGCACCGCGCGCAGACGATCGCGATCGGCGTCAAGGAGACGCAGGAGAGCAAGGCCGCGGTCACGAAGGCGTACGACTTCCTGAAGGCGGCGCACGAGTGGACGGTCAACGACGGGCTCGAGAAAAGCCGCGTGATGTTCACGATGCGCTACGAGCACCAGCTCAAGCAGATCCCGAAGGTCCCGGCCTACACGGACGTCGTCGACCTCAGCATCGTCAACGGCGTACTCCAGAAGCTCGGACGGTGGAAGACCGGCTACTAGGCCGTTCCGCGGGGGCGCCGGCTGATGTGCCGGCGTCCCCGCCACCGCCCGACCTCGAGGCGCCCGGTGGCGTCGCGATCGCACGGCGCGCGGACGGAGGGCTCGAGGTGCGAGCCCGCGACGTCACGCTGGCCGTCGGGCGGGGGGAGGGAACGCTCCGCTCCGTCGAGTTGCTGCTCGCGGCACTCGGCTCCTGCATGCTCGGGACGATGCTCGTGTTCGCCGACAACGTGGGCATCTCGCTCGCCGGTGTCAGCCTCGAGCTGACGCCGACGCTCGCCGGCGGGCCGGAGCGCGTATCGCGGATCGACATGACGATGCGGATCGACGGCGACGTCGAGCCGAAGCGGCTCGCGTCGTTGCGGCGCGTTGCAGAGCACTGCAAGGTCCACTCGACGCTCGAGCACGGGCCTGAACTGACGCTCGCAGTGGAATCGTGAGCCCGCTCGTCGGCGCCGAGGAGCTCGCGGCGCGCCTCGGCGAGCCGGGGCTCGTCGTGCTCGAGGTCTCGCTCGATCCGAGTGACGCCGCGTTCCGTGAGGCGCACGTGCCGGGCTCCCGCTGGGCCTGGTGGAAGGCGCTGCTGTGGCACGAGACCGACCGCCGCTTCCCCGAGCCCGGCATCCTCGCCGCGCGGCTCGGCGCGCTCGGCGTGAGCGACGGCGACACGCTCGTCCTCGTCGGCGATCCGATCCAGTTCGGGACGTACGCCTACTGGGTGTTGCACCTGCTCGGGCGGCACGACGTGGCCGTCCTCGACGGCGGGCGGGCGCGGTGGACGGCGGGCGGCTTCCCGGTCGAGACCGGTGGGGCGCGACCCGCCTCCCGGGCCGCCCATGCGGCCGGGGAGGCGGACTTCTCGGCCGTCGTCGGCCGCGACGGCGTGCTTGCGGCACTCGGCGGCGAGCCGGTGATTCTCGACTTCCGGACGCCCGAGGAATACGCCGGCGAGCGCGTGTCGCCCGCGTCGGCACCGATCGACCACGGTGCCGAGCGCAAGGGTCGCATTCCGGGCGCCCGTCATCTTTACTACGAGCGGCTGCTCGCAGCCGACGGCACCTTCCGTCCCGTCGACGAGCTCGCCTCGGTCTTCGCGGAAGCCGGAGTGGGGCCGGACGACGAGGTGATGGCCTACTGCCGTCTCAGCCACCGCGCTTCGCTCGGCTGGTTCGTGCTCACGCGCCTGCTCGGACGCGAGCGCGTCCGGGTGTACGACGGCTCGTGGACGGAATGGGGCAGCATGGTGGGCATGCCCGTCGAATCCGGAAAGGCCGATCGTTGACCCCTCGCGTCGAGAGCGCGCACGGCCTTCGGCTGACGGGCCACTCCGACCTCGGCGGCCGGGGCGACGGCATGCAGGTCATGCGCCACGGCGATGCGCTCTACGTCGGTCACTTCGGCATCACGGGGATGGGCACGTCGATGCTGGACGTCGCCGATCCAACCCGGCCGCGGCTCGTCGACCAGTGGCCCGCGCCGTCCGGCTCGCACACGCACAAGGTGCAGGTGGCCGACGACCTGCTGCTCGTGAACCAGGAGCAGTTCCGCGGCGGCGATCCGTACACCGCGGGCATGCTCGTGTTCGACGTCAGCGATCCGTTCGCGCCCCGCCGGATCGGGCGCTTCGACTGCGGGGGCGCGGGCGTGCACCGGATCGTCTGGACAGGAGGCCGCTACGCGCACGCCTCCGTGACGCCCGCAGGCTTCGCCGATCGGATCTGGATGGTGATCGACATGAGCGACCCGGAGCGGCCGGTCGAGGCGGCGCGCTTCGTGCTCGACGAGCCCGAGCCGGACGGCGAGCGGTACGCCGCGCACCATGCGCTCGTCGACGGCGACATCGCATACCTCGGCTACTGCGACGCGGGGATGATCGTGCTCGACGTCTCGGACTTCACGCGCCCGCGTGCGATCGCCAGGCTGACGTGGGAGCCCGGCGGCGAGACGCATACGTGCCTGCCGCTGCCCGGCCGCAAGCTCGTCGTCGCCACCGACGAGCAGCTGCAGGACGGCCCGGGCTCGCCGACGCGCCTCGTCACCGTGATCGACGTCGCCGATCCGTCACAACCTCGCGTGCTCGGCGCGTGTCCCGAGCCGGAGGGCGACTTCCGCAACCGTCCGCTGCGGTTCGGGCCGCACAACCTCCACGAGAACCGCACCGGCAGCTATCGCAGCGAGCGGGTCGTCTTCGTGACGTACTTCAACGCCGGTGTCCGCGTCTACGACCTCGCCGATCCGGCGCAGCCGGTGGAGGTCGCGCACTGGCTGCCGGGGGCTCCCGAGGGGCAGCCGGCACCGCAGCTGAACGACGTCTACGTCGAGGAGTCCGGTCTCGTCTGGGTCACCGACCGGATCGGCGGGGGCCTCTACGCGCTCGAGCCGGAAGCAGAGCTCGCGGCGCTCCTGCGCGAGGCCGCCCTCTAACTCGCTAGTCGCGCCAGGTCGCGCGCAGCACGCGCAGCCAGTTGCCGTGCGCGAGCTGCGCGAGCTCGTCGTCGCTCCAGCCGAGCACGTCGAGCAGCGCCTGCACTTTCGACGCGTCGTCGAGTGCCGCGGGCGGGTAGCAGCCGTCGAAGTCCGAGCCGAGCGCGACGTGGTCGAGACCGATCCGCTCCGCGACGTAGTCGATGTGACCGGCGATCACGTCGAGCGCCGTGTCGAACACGAGCTCGCCGTCGGAGCGCGTCATCACCGTGTCGAAGACGACGCCGATGAGCCCGCCGGAGTCGGCGATCGCGTCGAGCTCCGCGTCCGTCACGCTCCGCGGCATCGGAGCGAGCGCATGCGCTGCGGCGTGGGAGACGACGAGCGGCGCCTCCGAGAGCTCGGCGACGTCGAAGAAGCCGCGCTCGTTCAGATGTGCGAGGTCGAGCAGCACGCCGCGCTCGTTGCACGCGCGCACGAGCTCCCGGCCCGCATCCGTGAGCCCGGGGCCGGCGTTCGGCGTTCCGGGGTAATGGAACGGAACGCCGCAGGCGAACGCGTTCGGCCGGCTCCAGACGATCCCGATCGACCGCACGCCGCGCTCGATCCAGTCGTCCAGATTGCCGAGGCCCGGCTCGATCGGCTCCGCGCCCTCCAAGTGGAGGATGGCGCCCGGCTCGCCGCCGTCGAGGCAGCGCTCGAGCTCCGCGACGGTCCGGACGAGCGTGAGGTCGCGTTCCGCGATCGCGGCGAGCTCGTGCGCGACGGACGACGCCCGCTCGAACGTCACCTCGTCGGCGAACGGCACCTCCCAGCCGTCGTCGGTCGGCACGACCGCAGCGCGCGGGTCGCCCGCATAGTCGTCCTCCGGGACGAAGATCGCGAAGAATCCGGCGGCGATGCCGCCTTCGCGCATGCGTGGCAGGTCGAGATGGCCGTCTTCGCTCCGCTCGCGCAGCGACTCGCCGCTGCGCCACGCGCGGAGGAGCGCGTCGTTGTGGCCGTCGACGACCGGGATCACGCGAGGTCGCTCGGCAAGAGCGAGTAGATCGCCCAATCCTGGCGTCGCCCGAGGCGCGGATTGAAGTACCCGCTCCGGAGCACGCCCTCGAGCTGGAAGCCCGCCTTCTCGGCGACGCGGCGGGACGCGAGGTTCTCGATGTCGGCTCTCAGCTGCACGCGCTCGACGTCGTCGCGGGCGAGCGCCCACCGCGAGAGGAGGACGAGCGCCCGCGTCGCCATCCCGCGCCCGCGTGCGTCGGCCCGAAGCCAGTAGCCGATCTCCCCGACCTCGTTCGTGACCGGGCTGAGCCCGATGGCGCCGACCACACGGTCCGAGGCTGTGTCGGCGATCGCGAAGCGCGTCTCGCCGGGTGTGATCTCTCCCGCGATATAGGCGCGCGCGTCCTCGAGCGAGTAGGGCTGCGGCATGCGGTCGAGCCAGCGAGAGATCGCCGGGTCGCCGTTCACGCACTCGACCATCGCCGCGGCGTCCGCCTCGACCCAGGGCCGTAGCGTCACGATCGGGTCCGACAACAGGGGTCCGCTCATGCCGCATACGATAGAAGCAGGCGGGTCGCGCCCGGCAGAGGGGCCAGGATCCCGCGGAGCCAGAGCGGAAGGAGCAGATCCAGTGACAGCCATGGATGTACGCGGCCGCGCGGATCTGTACGCGCACGGCATCAAGTCGACGGGAACCGTGATCTGGGATCCCACGGCGTCGTTGCTCTACGAGCATGCGGTCGCGCGGGGCGAAGCGCGGATCGCCGAGGGCGGCCCGATGGTCGTCGACACCGGCGTCCACACCGGGCGCTCGCCGCAGGACAAGTTCATCGTGCGCGAGCCCGGCTCCGAGAGCCGCATCTGGTGGGACGGGAACAAGGAGCTGAGCGAGGACGCGTACGACCGGCTTCGCGACAAGGTCACCCGCTTTCTCGAGGCCGAGACGTCGCTCTACGTCATCGATTCGTTCGCGGGCGCCGATCCTGCACACCGCATCGCGGTGCGCGTGATCACGACGCACCCGTACCACGCGCTCTTCGCGAAGACGCTGTTCATCGACCCCACGCCGCAGGAGCTGCGCGAGTTCACGCCGCAGGCGCTCGTGCTGCACGCGCCGGCGCTCGACGCGATCCCGGCCGAGGATGGGACGCGCACGAGCACGTTCGTCGCGCTGCACCCGTCTCGCACGGAAGTCGTCATCGGCGGCACGTTCTACGCCGGAGAGATCAAGAAGTCGATCTTCACCGTGATGAACGACCGGCTTCCCCTCGAGGGCGTTCTCCCGATGCACTGCTCCGCCAACGTGGGCGACGACGGCAGGTCCGCGATCTTCTTCGGGCTGTCGGGCACCGGCAAGACGACGCTGTCCGCCGATCCCGGTCGTGCGCTCATCGGTGACGACGAACACGGCTGGGGCGACAGCGGCGTCTTCAACTTCGAAGGCGGCTGCTACGCGAAGGTGATCAAGCTGTCCGCCGAGGCCGAGCCGGAGATCTACCGGACGACGCACACGTTCGGGACGATCCTCGAGAACGTCGTCATCGACGACCGGGGCGACCTCGACCTCGACGACTCATCGAAGACCGAGAACACGCGGGCCGCGTACAAGCTCGAGCAGATCGCGAACGCGCACCCGGACAAGCGCGCCGGCCATCCTGCGTCCGTGATCATGCTGACCGCCGACGCCTTCGGGATCCTGCCGCCGATCGCGCGCCTGCGCCGCGACCAGGCCCTCTACTACTTCCTCTCGGGCTTCACCTCGAAGCTCGCCGGAACGGAGATCGGCGTCACCGAGCCGCAGCCGACCTTCTCGACCTGCTTCGGGGCCCCGTTCCTGCCCCAGCCGCCGAGGGTCTACGCCGAGATGCTCGGGCGCAAGCTCGAGGAGCACGACGCCGCCGTGTGGCTCGTGAACACGGGCTGGACCGGCGGGCCGTTCGGGGAAGGGCAGCGGATGCCGATCGCCGCAACGAGAGCGCTCCTGCGGGCGGCGCTCGCAGGCGAGCTCGACGCGGTCGAGCTCCGCACGGACGAGGTCTTCGGCTTCGATGTCCCCGTCGAGGTGCCGGGCGTCGACTCCGCTCTCCTCGATCCGCGTGGGACCTGGAACGATCCCGAGGCCTACGACGCCAGGGCACGGCAGCTCGCGGCGATGTTCCGCGAGAACTTCGAGCGCTTCGACAACCCCGCCCTCGCGGCAGCCGGGCCACGGTTCTAGCCCTGCCGTCCGCGCTCTTGAGGTAGCGTCAGTCACGGTGATCGGAGAGCACGACGTCCTCGTAGTCGGTGCCGGCTGTGCCGGCATGCGTGCCGCTATCGAAGCGCACGATGCGGGTGCCGACGTCGCGATGATCTCGAAGCTCCATCCGACGCGCTCGCACTCGGGCGCGGCCGAGGGCGGGATCAACGCGGCCCTCGGAAACGCGGCCGAGGACAGTCCCGAGACCCACGCGTTCGACACGGTGAAGGGCTCCGACTATCTCGGCGACCAGGACTCGATCGAGATCTTCACGCGCGAGGCGCCGGGCGACATCTACCAGCTCGAGAACTGGGGAGCGTTCTTCTCGCGCGCTGCGGACGGAAAGCTCGCGCAGCGCCCGTTCGGCGCCGCCGGCTCGCCGCGCACTGTCTTCGCGGCGGACATCACCGGGCACGTTCTGATCCAGGTGCTGTACGAGCAGGTGTGCAAGCGCGACATCAAGGTCTACGAGGAGTTCTTCGCGTGGCAGCTCGTCGTCGACGACGGCCGCTGCCAGGGCGTCATCAGCTGGGATCTGCTCAACGGCGGGTTGAAGACGCTCGGCGGCAAGACGGTCGTGCTCGCGACCGGCGGCGCCGGCCGCCAGTACCGCGTGACGACGAATGCATACGCCTGCACCGGCGACGGCACCGCGATGGCGCTGCACGCCGGCGTCCCGCTCAAGGACATGGAGTTCATGCAGTTCCACCCGACGACGCTCTACCCGACGGGGATCCTCCTCACCGAGGGCTGCCGCGGCGAAGGCGCGTACCTGATCAACAAGGACGGCGAGCGCTTCATGAAGCGCTACGCGCCGAACGCGCTCGAGCTCGCATCGCGCGACGTCGTCTCTCGCTCCGAGCAGACGGAGATCGACGCGGGACGCGGCATCAACGGCTCCGTCATGCTCGACATGCGTCATCTCGGCGCCGAGAAGATCCTGGACCGGCTCCCGGGCTCGAGAGAGCTCGCGATGACCTTCGCCGGCGTCGACCCGATCTACGAGCCGGTGCCTGTGCGACCCGGTGCCCACTACCACATGGGCGGGATCGAGACCGACAGCGACGGCGCGACGGAGCTCGCCGGGCTCTACGCCGCGGGCGAGTGCGCATGCGTGTCGGTCCACGGCGCGAACAGGCTCGGCGGGAATTCGCTGATGGAGACGATCACGTTCGGCCGGCGCGCCGGCCGCGCGGCCGCCGAGCGGGCGCTCTCGACGACGGCGGTCGACGTGCCGGAGTCGGTCGAGCGCGACGCCGAGCGCAAGCTGAAGGAGCTCTTCGGACGCGAGAGTGGCGAGCGGCCCTGGAAGATCCGCGAGGAGCTCGGCGACTCGATGCTCGAGAACTTTGCCGTCTTCCGCCGCGAGGAGCAGATGGCGCGACAGCTCGAGATCATCCCGCAGTTGCGTGAGCGCTACCGCAACGTCTACATCGAGGACAAGGGCGACGTCTTCAACAGCGACCTCACCCAGGCGATCGAGCTCGGGAACATGCTCGACACTGCGTGGTGCATGGTGCAGGCCGGGGTCGCGCGCAAGGAGAGCCGCGGCGCCCACGCGCGGCCGTACGACTATCCGACGCGCGACGACGAGAACTTCCTCAAGCACTCGATCAGCCGCTGGGGAGACGAGGGTCCCGAGCTCTCGTACAAAGACGTGCGGATGGGCAAATGGGAGCCCGAGGAGCGCAAATACTGATGCGGCGTTTCGCGCTCGCGCTGTTCGCGCTGCCGCTCCTCGCTTCTGCGTGCGGCGGGAGCAAGAGCAACCCGGCGGCG
>DATKQO010000219.1:0-3816 GCA_035532715.1 Gaiellaceae bacterium
GTGTGGTCGCCTAACTGCCCCCGAGGACGACCACGAGCTCCGAGCCCCTGAGCTCCGCCCTGCTCGCGCCGTCGGCGGGCGCGATCAGGCGGACGTGGGCGTCGTGCCCGAGCCGGCGCGCCTCCCGTAGATAGCCCGGGACGTACAGCACCATCGAGCGCGCGTAGTCGTGTCTCGGCGCATCCGCTGCGCGGGACGCGGCGTAGCCGAGCGTCGCGAGGCTCGTCGCCTCCGCACCGGCGGCGCCGTTGACGCCGTTGCCGTTCAGGACGAGGACGGAGAGCCTGCCTCGGGGCCGCAGCGGCGTCCGCGGCACGGCGGCGACGCGCAGGACGACGTGCTTGCGTGCGGGCGCTGCGGCGCGTGCGTCGGTCGCGGGCGGGGTCGTGGCGTGGCTGCGCAGGGAGGAGGCCAGATGCGTCGCGCCGATCCCGATGAGCGCGACGAGCTCGAGTGCCGCGACCGCAGCGAGGACGACGCTCGCGGTGCGCCACGGGAAAGCGCGCTGAAGATGCTCGGCGTGGTCCACGGCCCGAACCGATTCGTCGGGGCGACGGCCGTTCCTGCTACGCGGAGACCCAGCGCCAGGTCTCGGCGAGGCCCTCTGCGAGCGAGTGCTCGGGCCGCCAGCCGAGGCTGCGCGCGGCGAGCGACGGGTCGAGCACGCTCCGCTGGAGCTCGCCGAGTCGTGGCGGCGCGAATTCGGGCTCGCGCTCGACGCCGCTCACCCGCTCGATCGCGTCGTACAGCTCGACGACCGACGTCTCGGTCCCGGTGCCGATGGTGTAGACGCCGCCACCGCCCTCGAGGGCCCGCAGCACCGAGCCGGCGACGTCGCCGGCGTAGACGTAGTCGCGGGTCTGGCTGCCGTCGCCGTAGATCTTCGGTGTCCCGCCGTCGCGCAGGAGGCCCATGAAGATCGCGACGACGCCCGCCTCGCCGTGCGGTTCCTGCCGCGGCCCGTAGACGTTGCCGAAGCGCAGCGAGACGTGTGTCGTCCCGTACAGCCGGTTCCACGTCGCGAGGTATTCCTCGCCGCAGAGCTTCGACGCGCCGTAGGGCGCGAGCGGGCGCAGCGGCGCGTCCTCGCGGGCGGGCCCGTCGCACTCGCCGTACCCGGCGCCGCCGCTCGATGCGAAGACGACGCGCGCGTCGTGACGGCGTGCGGCTTCGAGGATGCGCACCGTGCCGAGGACGTTGACGTCGGCGTCGAAGTCGGGGCGTTCCACCGAGATGCGCACGTCCGCCTGCGCCGCGAGATGGACGACGACGTCGGGGCGCACCGCCTCGAAGACCGCATCCGGCTGCCGGATGTCTGCGGTGTGCAGCTCCGCACCCGGGGCGACGTTCTCGCGTTTCCCCTTGGAGAGATCGTCGAGGACGTGCACCTCGTCGCCCCGGGCGAGGAGCCCCTCGACGACGTGCGACCCGATGAATCCTGCCCCCCCGGTGACGATCGCCCGCATGCGGCTCGTATCCTAGGCGCCGATGGGACTGCTGCTTGCGTTCGAGGGGATCGACGGCTCCGGCAAGGGCACACAGGCGGCGCGGCTCGCGGAGACGGCGTCCGCGCAGGGCTTCCGCGTCGCGTCTTTCAGCTTCCCGCTCTACGACGACAACCCGTTCAGCCGCGCGATCGGCGCCTACCTGAACGGCGAGTACGGCGGCCTCGACGAGGTGCACCCGGCACTCTCGGCGCTCCTGTACGCGTGCGACCGCTTCCACGCGCGGCCCCGCCTCGTCGCCGCGCTCGCCGAGTGCGATCTCGTCGTGTGCGACCGTTACGTCGCCTCGAACCTCGCCCACCAGGGCTCGCAGCTCGAGGGCGGCGCACGCGAGCGCCTGCTCGAGTGGCTCGCCGACGTCGAGTACGGCGAGTTCGACCTCCCGCGGCCGGGGCTCGTCGTGCTCCTCGACGCACCCGTCGCACTCGCCCGCGAGCTCGTCGCGCGGAAGGGCGCACGCTCGTACACGGCGCTCGAGGCCGACATCCTCGAATCGGACGCCGCGCACGGCGACGCGTCGCGCGAGATCTACCTCGAGCTCGCGCGACGGGAGAGCTGGCACGTCGTGGCCGCCGCGGGAGAGGATGGAGCGGTGCGCAGCGTCGAGGCGATCGCAGACGAGATCTGGGCCGCCGTGGAGCCGCTCCTCGCATGAACGCGTTCGACGCGCTCCCCGAGCAGCTCGAGGCGAAGCGCCTCCTCGCCTCCGCGCTCGCCGAAGGGCCCGCGCACGCCTATCTCCTGCACGGGCCGCCCGGCGTCGGCAAGCGCGACCTCGCGCTCCTCTTCGCCGCCGAGCTGCTCGGCGACCATGCGCGCGTCGCGCGCCGCTCGCATCCCGACCTCTACGTGCTCGAGCCGCTCGGCGACCAGATCCGGATCGACGACATCCGCGAGCTGCGCCGCGACCTGCACATGCGCCCGTTCGAGGCGTCCCGGCGGGTCTATCTCGTCTTCGGCGCGGACACGATGAACGAGGACGCCGCCGACGCGTTGCTGAAGGATCTCGAGGAGCCGCCGCCCTACGCCGTGATGCTCCTCGTCGCGAACGACCTCGGGCCGCTGCCGGAGACGATCCGCTCGCGCTGCCAGCCGGTGCCGTTCCGCCGCCTGTCCGAGCGCGCGGTCTGCGAGGCGATTCGGGCGCGTGCGCCGGAGCTGTCCGACGAGGAGGTCACGACGCTCGCGCGCGTCGCCGGCGGCCGGCTCGACCGTGCCGCGCGCCTGCTCGACCCGGCCGCGGCGAAGCGCCGCGAGGCGCTGCTCGCCGTCGCGCGCGCCGTCTACCTCGACCCGGCCTTCGACGCCGGCGACGGCGCGCAGGCGCTCGTCGCCGGGATCGCCGAGCGGGGCGGGGAGGCGAAGGAGCGCGCCGAGGAGTTGGTCGCCGTGCTCGAGCTGACCGGCAGGGAGGCCGAGCAGCGCATCCGGCGCGCACAGCGGGGCGCCGAGCGCGACGAGCTGCTCGCGGTGCTCGAGGAGCTCGAATGGTGGTACCGCGACCTCGTCGTCCTCGCAGCGGGCGCAGAGGCGGCGGCCGTGCACGTCGACCGCCTCGACGAGCTCCGGGCCGACGCGACCCGGGACCGGCTCCTCGGCGCCGAGCGCGCCTGCGAGCTCGTCCGCGAAGCCTGGCGGGATGCGGAGGAGCTCCAGCTCTCGACGTCGCTCGCGCTCGAGGCCCTGCTCGTCCGGCTCCGGCGAGAGCTCGGGGGCCGGACGATCGCAGCCGTCTAGCGCAAGTTTTTCCCCGTATGGGGCTCTCCCCCTATGCAAACCACCCCGATATGGGTATCCGTAGGAAGGAGCTCTCCCATGAAACGTCTATCGCTCATCCTTGCCGTCACCGCCGTCGTGGCCGTCTGGCCTGCGTCGTCGGGCGCCGCCACCTTCAAGGGGGTCGTCGTCGCGAAGCAGCACGGCGCCCTCCTCGTCGCGTCGCCGTCCGGCGCCGTGTCGGCCGTCGCGGGCCGCGCGTCCATCGGCTCGCGTGTCGCCGTCTCGGGCGGCCGCGCCACCGTGGTCGGTCGCGCCCGCTCGGCGCACATCCGCGGGATCGTCGTCCGCCGCGTCGGCTCGACGCTCTTCCTCTCGAGCAACCGGCATCTCGTCGCGGTGCACACGGGCCGCGTGCTCGCCTCGGCGGCCACCACGGCTCCGATCACGGCGGCGACGCTGACGCCCGGTTCGATCGTCTCGTCACAGGTCGCGATCCAGAGCAGCGGCGAGCTCGACCAGGAGAGCTCCGACGTCGTCGGGCAGACGAACGCGAGCGTCCTCCCGGTCTCGGCCGTGGTGTCCGCGATCGGGC
>DATKQO010000220.1:0-3325 GCA_035532715.1 Gaiellaceae bacterium
TACGGCATCCCGACGCTGAACTACGGCACGTCGACCGGGCTGATGGACGTCGAGCTCGGCGAGAACCTCGAGATCGAGGGACTCGTGAAGACGGCGCAGACGTACGCGCTCGTGGCGATGCGCGTCTGCGGAGTCGCGTGACGCACGACGTCTACACGCTCCCGCCGGATCTCCCCGTCCCGGTGGACGACGGGGGTGCGAACCATCTCATCGGGCTCGAGTTGCCGGAGCTCACGCTGCAGTCGTCCGTCGGTCCCGTGAACGTACGCGACCTGGACGTGATCTACGTGTACCCGCGTTCCGGCAAGCCCGGCCGGCCGCTCCTTCCGGGGTGGGACGAGACGCCGGGCGCACGCGGCTGCACGCCGCAGTCGTGCGCGTTTCGAGACCTTCACACCGAGCTCGCGAAGACCGGCGCGCGCGTCGCTGGGCTCTCCGTCCAGAGCTTGGATGACCAGCGTGAGTTCGCGGAGCGCAACCACATGCCGTTCCCGGTCGTCTCCGATCCGGAGCAAGAGCTCGGCGCCGCGCTTGACCTGCCGACCTTCGAGATCTCCGGGCTCACTCTTTACAAGCGCATCACGCTCGTGGCCGAGAATGCGCGGATCGTGAAGGTCTTCTATCCTGTCTTCCCGCCGGACGCGAACGCCGGCGATGTCCTGAGGTGGCTCCAGAACCGATGAAGCTCGTCACGTACGACGAAGGCAAGGTCGGCCGCATCGAGGGCGACGAGATCGTGCGCCTCGACGTCCCGACGATGCGCGACTACTTCGCGCGCGGCGGCGCGGGCGACGCGGGTGAACGGACGCCGCTCGCCGAGGCGACGTTGCGGGCGCCGATCATTCCGAAGAAGTTCTTCCACACCGCGGGCAACTTCCGCGAGCACGAGGAGGAGTCGAAGAACGTCGCCTGGTCGCACGAGATCGCGCCGTGGATCGTCTTCTTCCAGAACGTCGACGCGATCGTCGGGCCGGACGAGCCGATCGTCTATCCGGAGCACCTCACCGAAGAGCTCGACTACGAGCTCGAGCTCGCGGTGATCATCGGCAAGGACGGCAAGTGGTTCGGCCCGGAGGAGGCGATGGATTACGTCGCCGGGTACGTCATCTTCAACGACATCACGGCCCGCGACATCCAGCGGCGGGAGATGCGCAGCGGCGTCTTTTCCTTCTGCAAGGCGATCGACACGTTCTGTCCGCTCGGCCCGTGGATCGTCACGGCGGACGAGATCCCCGATCCGCACGACCTCGCGATGACGCTACGCGTCAACGGCGAGACGCGCCAGACGTCGCACTCGGGCCGGATGTCGACGACGATCCCCGAGATCATCAGCCATTACTCCGCACTCGGCTACTCCGCCGGGGACGTGCTCTCGACGGGGACGGTGAGCGGCGTCGCGGGCTTCAGCGAGGACGCGGCGTCCCTCTATCTGAAGCCGGGCGACGTGATCGAGGCCGAGATCGAGCGGATCGGCGTTCTCCGCAACCCGGTCGTCTCCTGGCAGGAGGCGCACGGTCAACCCGCGCCTCCGCGCGTCCGCTGGTAGAACGTCCGCTCGTGGCGGCCGAGAAGAAGGCATTCATCACGGGGATCACGGGCCAGGACGGCTCGTATCTCGCCGAGATCCTGCTCGAGAAGGGGTACGCGGTCTACGGGATGGTGCGCAGGTCGAGCTCGTTCAACACGGCACGGATCGACCACGTGTTCGGCGACATCGAGCTCGTCTTCGGCGACCTCGCCGACGGTTCGGTGCTGAACCAGCTGATGCGCAAGATCCGGCCCGACGAGGTCTACAACCTCGGCGCACAGAGTCACGTGCGCGTCAGCTTCGACGTGCCGGAGTACACCGCCGACGTCGACGCGCTCGGCACCCTGCGGCTTCTCGACGCGATCCGCGAAGAGGGCGTCGACTGCCGCTTCTATCAGGCGTCGTCCAGCGAGATGTTCGGCGAGGTGGCCGAGATCCCGCAGACGGAGGAGACGACGTTCCACCCGCGCAGCCCGTACGGCGTCGCGAAGGTCTTCGGCTACTGGATCACGCGCAACTACCGTGAGGCGTACGGCATGTACGCCGTCAACGGCATCCTCTTCAACCACGAGTCGCCGCGGCGCGGCCCGACGTTCGTCACCCGCAAGATCACCCGTGCGCTCGGCGCGATCCTCCGCGGTGAGCAGGACGAGCTGCGCCTCGGCAACCTCGAGGCGAAGCGCGACTGGGGCTACGCGCGCGACTACATGGACGGCGCGTGGCGCATGCTCCAGGCTGACGACGCCGACGACTACGTGCTCGCGACCGGGGAGACGCACACCGTCGCGGAGTTCCTCGAGGAGGCGTTCACGTACGCCGGTCTCGACTGGCGTGACTACGTGAAGATGGATCCCCGCTACCTTCGTCCCTCCGAGGTCGACCTGCTCATTGGCGACTACTCGAAGGCGAAGGAGAAGCTCGGGTGGGAGCCGACCGTGCGCTTCCCGGAGCTCGTGCGGATGATGGTCGACGCCGACCGCGAGCGGGGGACGCTCGAAGAGCACTACCTGTGAGCTGGCCGCGCGACGAACAGAAGCTCGAGCGGGTCCGCGCGCTGATGGCGGACGACGGCCTCGACGCGCTCGTCGTCCGCGCTCCCGACAACGTCCTCTATCTCACGAACTTCTGGGGGATGAAGGGCTACGACGCCTGCGTCTTCCCGCGGGACGGGGAACCGGTGCTGATCTGCCTCGAGGCGTCGGCCGAGGACGCGGCACGCACGGCGTGGACGTCGGACGTGCGGTTCGTCCGCGGCTACCACGAGTCCGATCCGCGCCCGCCGCTCGCACGGACGCTCGACGCCGCGGTCGAGGCCGCCCGGCCGTACGGTCGCGTCGGGCTCGAGCTCTCGCTCGGCACGCAGGCCGCCGACCGGATGGTGGGCGAGCCGACGACCTTCACGAAGGCGTGGTTCGACGCCTTCGACGGCGCGGCCGACGGGACGCCGCTGCTCGCGCGCGCACGGATGCGGAAGACGGAGCAGGAGCTCGCGCGCATGCGCATCGCGAACGAGATCGCGGCGGAGGCGATGGAGCACGTCCGCGCCCAGCTTCAGCCGGGCATGAAGGAGTCGGAGGCGGCGGCGCTCTGGCAGGGCTTCGTGCACGGTCAGGGGACGGCCCGCGCCGACGTCGAGCTTGCCCTGCCGTTCTCGCTCGTGTGGGCCGGCAAGGGAATCAAGACCTTCACGGCCACCTCCGATCTGCCGGTCGTCGAGGGGGAGCCCGTGCTCTTCGAGATCTGGGTCTGCGCCGACGGCTACTGGGCCGACCACACGAAGAACCTCGTCGTCTCGCA
>DATKQO010000221.1:0-6662 GCA_035532715.1 Gaiellaceae bacterium
TTCGACGAGTTCCTGCGGCCGCTCTTCGCCGACGACTGAGGCTTACGCGACTCCCAGCTCGGCGAGCACCGCGTCGTTGAAGCGCGGCCAGGCATCCTTGGCCCAGTCGCCGAACTCGCGATCGGTGAGCACGCCGCACGCGACTCCCGCGTCAGGGTCGACCCAGATGAACGTACCGGACGCGCCGAAGTGGCCGAACGTCCGAGGCGAGTTGCGCGCGCCGGTCCAGTGCGGAGACTTGTCGTCGCGCAGCTCGAACGTGAGACCCCAGTCGTTCGGCGTCATGCGCCCCCAGCTCGGGAGCACGCCGTCGAGGCCGGCGAACTGCACGGTTGTCGCCTCGGCGAGCGTCTCCTGCGCGACGAGCGTCGGCGCAAGCAGCTCGCCTGCGAGCTTCAGCAAATCGTCGAGCGGCCCGCGATAGCCCCACGCCGGAGAGCTCACGAGCTCGCCCGCAAAGCCGAGCGGCCCGACCACGGCGTCTGCGAAGTACTCCGCGAACGGGATCCCGGCGCCCGCGGCGACGAGCTCCGCCGCGGCCTCGATGCCGGCGTTCGAGTAGATCCGCCGCCGGCCCGGCACCGTCAGCGGCGGGCCGGCATCCGGCGGAAGCCCCGAGGCGTGTGCGAGGAGGTGACGGAGCGTCGAGCCGGGCGGGCCCGCGGGCTCGTCGAGCTCGACGGTTCCCTCCTCGACGGCCACG
The DNA here is from genome assembly GCA_035532715.1 of Gaiellaceae bacterium. Classification (GTDB taxonomy): domain Bacteria; phylum Actinomycetota; class Thermoleophilia; order Gaiellales; family Gaiellaceae; genus Palsa-739. The sequence continues at coordinate 704 of DATKQO010000221.1, forward strand.
AGGATCGCAAGCCCGGTGAGGAGCTTCGTCACCGACGCCCAGCGGAATGGGGCGCCCCGCGGCCCGTGCGTCTGCGCGTCGCCCCCGGTCCGCACCACGCCTGCGGCCGCGGTGCGAGCGCCCCAGTCGTCGACGGCTCTCAGGGCATCCACGGCGAGTGATACTAGGCGGGTGAGTCGGAGGGCCGTTCCTGCGGTGTCACCGTTTGCAGCGACGGTGGGCTACTCGCGTGCCGTGCGCGTCGGCAACCACGTCCATGTCGCAGGCACGGCGCCGATCTATCCGGCGGGCGTCGATCCGCCCGAGAGCGCATACGCGCAGGCAAAGCGCTGCCTCGAGATCGTCGCCGCCGCGCTCGCCGAGGTCGATGCGGAGCCGGCGCACGTCGTGCGCACGCGCGTCTTCCTCGTCGACGCGAACGACTGGGAGGAGGTCGGTCGCGCGCACGGCGAACTCTTCGGCGACGTGCGTCCGGCGAGCTCGTTCCTCGTGATCTCGGGACTGCTCGACCCGCGCTGGCGCGTCGAGATCGAAGCCGAGGCGATCGTCCCGTGAAGCAGATCTATCCGGCGTCGATCACGGGCAAGGGCAGCCGGTTCGCCGAAGGCGGGAGCGTGCTCGACCATGCCTTCGGGAAGAGCGATCCGTACACGCTCGGCGTCGAGGAGGAGTACATGCTCCTCGACAGCGAGACGTTCGATCTCGTGCAGCACGTCGACACGGTGCTCGCCGCGATGCAGGGGCACGAGCTCGAGCCGCGCATCAATTCCGAGCTCATGCAGTCGGTGATCGAGATCGCGACTCCGGTATGCCACACCGCGGCGGACGTGCGGGAACAACTCGTCCAGCTCCGCACGTATGTCAGCGGCGTTGCGCGCGGACACGGCCTGCGCGTCGGCTCGGCCGGCACCCACCCGTTCTCGCTCTTCGAGCGTCAGCGCATCACGGCGAAGGACCGCTATCGCGCGCTCGTCGACCAGATGCAGTACATCGCGCGCCGCGAGCTGATCTTCGGCTTGCACGTGCACGTTGCCGTGGACGACGCGGAGAAAGCGATCCAGGTCGTGAACGGGCTGATCGCGCATCTCGCCGAGCTCGTGGCCCTTTCGTCGAACTCGCCGTTCTGGCGCGGTGAGCCGACCGGGCTCGCGTCGTCACGGCACATGGTGTTCGCCGCATTCCCGCGCTCGGGACCGCCCCCGCGCTTCCGCGACTACGCCGACTACGCGGAGGTCGTCGGCCAGCTCGAGCGCACCGGCTGCATCGCGGACTACACGCACATCTGGTGGGACATCCGTCTGCACCCGCGGCTCGGCACGATCGAGATCCGCATCTGCGACGCGGTGACACAGCTCGACGACGTCGTTGCGATCACCGCGTTCTGTCAGGCCCTCGTGAAGCACTACTCCGAGCGCTACGACGCCGGCGAGGATATCCCGTCGTTCCACCGGATCCTCACGACCGAGAACAAGTGGCTCGCAGCCCGTTACGGGATCGAGGCTCCCGTGATGGACCTCGTCACGGGGCGGCGCAACCGACTTCCGGTCGCACAGGCGATCCGGCGGACGCTGAAGCTGATCGAGCCGCACGCACGCGAGCTGGAATCGGAGGCCGAGCTCGCCGGAGTCGAGCAGATCCTCCGCCGCGGCAACGGCGCCGACCGCCAGCTTCGCGTGTTCAACGCGAACCGCGACATCGTCGAGGTCGCCCGCGAGATCGCGGAGCGGACCGAGATCGCCGCCGTCGACGAGACCTCGTAAGGTTGGGGCCATGCTGACGGTGGGAGACCGGATCCCCGAGGCGCGCGTCTGGACGACGCCCCAGGAGAGCGCGACGGTCGAGCAGCTCGTCGCGGACGGGCCTATCCTCCTCCTCTTCTATCTGTTCGACTGGTCCTCGACCTGAACGCACGAACTGGAGCTCCTGCGTGACAGGAGCGACGAGTTCCGGGCAGCGGGCGTGCAACCCTATGCCGCGTCGCGAGACTCTCCATGGACGCACGTCGCGTGGATGCAGGCGCTCGACCTCGACGTGCCGCTCCTCTCGGACTGGAACGCGGAGGCGACGCGCGGCTTCGGCATCGCATTCGACTACCGCGGCCTGAAAGACGTCTCGGAGCGCTCCGCGTTCCTCGTCGGAAAGGACGGTGTCGTCCGCGGTGCGTGGCGCTACGGGAACGCCGAGCTCCCGGACTTCGACGAGCTGCTCGCGGCCGCCAGAACGCTGCCGAGCGACTAGACGATCTACATCCCCATCGAGTGGTACCCGCTGTCGACGTAGAGCGTCGTCGCGGTCACGTTCTTCGCGCCGTCTCCGAGCAGGTACCCGGCCGCCGCGGCGACGTCGTCGGCGTCGATGTGGCGATGGAGCGGCGCACGCTCCTCGACGATCGCCTCCATCGTCGGGAAGCCGGCGATCGAGCGCGCGGCGAGTGTCCGCACCGGCCCGGCCGAGATCGCGTTCACGCGGATGTTCTTCCCGCCGAGGTCGGAGGCGAGATAGCGCATCGATGCGTCGAGCGTCGCCTTCGCGACGCCCATGACGTTGTAGTGGGGCACCGCGCGCTCGCCGCCGAGGTACGTCATCGTCACGATCGAGCCGCCACCCGCCTTCTCCATCAGCGGCTCGGCCGCCTTCGCGCAGGCGACGAGCGAGTACGCGCTGATGTCGATCGCCATCCAGAAGCGCTCACGCGGCGTGTCGATGAACCGGCCCTCGAGATCCTCCGCCGCCGCGAACGCCACCGAGTGGACGAGGATGTCGAGCTCGCCGTCGAATGCGACCCCGACCTCGGCGAAGACGCGCGCGATGTCGGCGTCGGAGCGCACGTCGCATTCGGTGACGAGCGCAGCATCGACGGTTCCGGCCAGGTCGCGGACGCTCTTCTCGATCCGCTCCCCTTGGTAGGTGAAGGCGAGCCGCGCCCCGCCCTCGGCGAGGGTCTGCGCGATCGCCCACGCAATCGAGCGCTTGTTCGCGACGCCCAGGACGAGCGCGCGCCTGCCTGCGAAGGGGCCTGCCATCCGCGCGATCCTAGCGGGGTCAGGCCCCGGGGCGTGTCCGAAGAAGGCGCGGCCCGGGGCCTGACCCCGCGCGGCCGTCCTGCGCTACCCTCACCACACGTGCGCCGCGCGATCCCGCTTCTCGCCTTTGGTGTCGCACTCCTCCTCGCACTCCCCGCGTCGGCGCGGCAACTGCCCGTACAGCGCGGCCTCGGCGAGCGCAGCCTGCCGCGGGTTCGCGTGGGAGTCATCCCTGCAGTCGCGCCGTCCACGCGCGTGCGTGTGCTCGCGCGGCTCGCGCTGCCGCCGCTCGCACAGCGTTTCGGACGCGGCCTCTACGCCGCAGGCGCCCGGCGGAAGCTCGACTTCGCGAGCGCCGGCGCACGCGTCTATCTCCGCCAGATCGCCACTGCGCAAGCGCGCGCAGCCGCTGCCGTGCGGCAGGCGATTCCGGATGCGAGCATCGGCCGGCGCTTCCAGGTCGTGCTCGACGCGCTCACCGTGTCGCTTCCCGCAGCGGAGCTTCCGCGGCTCGTCCGCATGCATGCCGTGACGCGCGTCTACCCGAGCCTCCCGTACACGCTCACCCTCGATCGCTCTCCGTCGATCATCGGCGCCGACGTCATCCGCCAAGAGCTCGGTGCGGACGGCACGGGGATGAAGATCGCGGTCGTCGACGACGGAATCGACCAGTCGAACCCGTTCTTCGACCCGGCCGGCTTCTCGTACCCGGCCGGGTTCCCGAAGGGCGGGACGAAGTGGACGACCCCGAAGGTGATCGTCGCGCGTGTCTTCCCCGGGCCGGACTCGGGCGCGCCGGGACGGCTCGCGGTCGACCCGAAGTCGTCGTTCCACGGCACGCACGTCGCGGGCATCGCGGCCGGCGACTCGGGGACGACGGCTCCGGCCGGAAGCGACCATCCGCAGGTCACCGGGTTGAGCGGCGTCGCGCCGCGTGCCTGGCTCGGCAACTACCGCGTGTTCACCGTGCCGACGCCGATCGGACACGTCGCGAACACGCCGGAGATCGTCGCGGCCTTCGAGGCCGCGGTCCGCGACGGCATGGACGTGATCAACTTCTCGGGCGGCGGACCGCAGACGGATCCGGCAAACGACGCGCTGATCGAGGCGATTCACAACGTCGCCGCCGCCGGTGTCGTGCCCGTGATCGCAGCCGGCAACGACCGCGACGACTTCGGCCTCGGCTCGGCGGGCTCTCCGGGGACGGCGCCCGATGCGATCTCGGTCGCGGCGGTCTCGAACTCGCACGTCTTCGCGCCGGCGCTGGACGTGACGGCACCGGGCGCTCCCGACATCGTGAAGGGGATCCCGTTCCTCGGCGCAAACGGCGAACGCTCGCCGGCGAGCTGGAGCTCGGCCGACCAGACCCTCGTCGACGTCGGCTCGATCGTCGGGCGCGACGGCAACCCCGTCGAGCGCCATCTCTGCGGATCCGGCGGCGATCTCGCGTCGACACAGGGCGAGCTTCCGCCGCACTCGCTGGACGGCGTCATCGCGCTCGCCGAGCGCGGTCTGTGCCCGTTCGTGACGAAGGCTGCGCAGGCGAAGGCGGCAGGTGCCGTCGGCCTGATCCTCTCGGACAACCGTCAGGGCGAGGCGAACGGGATCCCCGCGCGGCTCCAGCTCCCCGGCGGGATGATCGCGAACCTCGACGGCGACAACCTGCGCGCCTATCTCGGTGCGCACGGCGGGCGGACGACGATCCGCGTCGGCGGTGCGCCGCTCGAGCTCGAGACCGGCCGGAGCGGCGTGATCACGAGCTTCTCCTCGGCAGGCCCGACCGCGTTCGGGCACGACCTGAAGCCCGACGTCTCGGCGCCGGGCGGACAGATCCTCTCGTCGACGCTGCCGAACACGGACGCCTCGCGCTTCGCCGTCTTCGACGGCACGTCGATGGCGACCCCGCACGTTGCGGGCGCGGCGGCGCTGCTCCTCCAGCTGCACCGCTCCTGGACGCCCGCGCAGGTGAAATCGGCGCTCGTCTCGACGGCAGGGCCTGCGTGGGCCGACACCGCGCGGACGCAGGAGGCGCCGGTGACGCTCGAGGGCGGCGGGCTCGTCTCGCTGCCGGGAGCCGCCGATCCTCGTCTCTTCACCGATCCGGTGTCCCTCTCGTTCGAAGATCTCTCCGTCATGCACGGCGCGGCGAGCCGCGGCCTGCTCGTCCGCCTCTCCGACGCGGGCGACGGCGCCGGCACGTGGCAGGTGGAGCTCCAGCCGCAGGCAGCGACACCGGGCGCCTCGGTCGACGTGCCCGGGACGATCGCTGTGCCGCCCGGGGGCGAGGCTGACGTGGCGGTGATCGCGCGTGCCGCCGCGGACGCGCCGCAGGGCGAGGATTACGGCTTCGTCGTGCTGCGCAACGGCGGTGTCACGCGCCGCATCCCCTACTTCTTCCTCGTCGACCATCCTGCGCTCGCGGACGCACCCGTTCTGCAGCTGAAGAAGATCCAGCACGGGGACACGCGCACGGGAACCAACCGAGTCGACGCCTATCGCTACCCGGTCGCGCCGTTCGGCAACGCCCCGGACTCGCCGCCGATGACCGAGAGCGGCGCGGAGACCGTCTACGAGACGTTCATCGCGGCGCCCGCGGTGAACTCCGGCGTGTCCGTCACGCTCCAGTCGAGCGGCGCGAGAGTCGACCCGTTCTATCTCGGGTCGAAGGACGAGAACACCGTGCAGGGTTTCGCCGGCACCCCCGTGGACGTGAACGCGCTCACGTACGACTATCTCGTCGATGTCGGAGCAGCGGGCGCCGCGTTCCCGCGCCAGCAGCGCTTCTTCGTCTCCGTCGATTCGGGCGTCGACCGCTTCAGCGGCGCAAGCGTCGCCGGACGCTACCTCCTGCGCTCCTGGATCGACGACGTCACGCCTCCGTCGGTGCGGCTCTTGACGACGCGCGTCGCGGCCGGGCGACCGACGATCGTGCTCCG
>DATKQO010000222.1:0-9446 GCA_035532715.1 Gaiellaceae bacterium
CCTGCGTCCGCCGCGCGCGGAACGGCTCGTCCTCGATCAGCCGGGCCGCCTCGGCGGCGGCGAGCTCGGGCTGGAGGTCGCGTCCCGCGGGTGCGGCGACGGCCGCGCCGGCGGCCTGTGCCTCGAGCAGGAGCCGCGGGAGGCCGTCGAAGGCGGGGACGAAGACGGCGGCCTCGCGGAGCGCCGCGGCGCGGCTCTCCGCGTCGAGTGCGGTGCGGACGTGCACGCGGCCGCGGAGCGCGCGGGGAAGCGAGGGGCGGCCGCCGAGCGGGCGCGTGCGGAGGAGCACGAGCTCCCAGTCGCGCTGCTCGGCCAGCTCGCGGACGAGCGCACGGAGGAGCGGTCGCTCCGCCTGGCGCCATTCGAGGACCACGAGCTTCCTTTTGGGGGCCGGGGCGAAGAGGGTGAGATCGACGCCGACGGGCACGAGCTCGTACCGGCCGGGAAAGCGCGCCGCCGCCGCCTCCGCCGTCGCTGCGTCGGTTGCGAGGAGCGCGTCCAGCCGCGCGAGCAGGCGGTCGCGCTGCGCGCGGCCCGGCGGATAGCCGAGGCGCTCGGGTGAGAAGAAGGTCGCGGCCGCGAGGGCGGCGCCGTCGCGGAGCGCGAGGTACGAGAGGCTCGGCAGACCCGGCTCGAAGCCGTGGACGATGTCGAAGCCGCCCGTGGCGAGCGCGACCGCGAGATTCGCGCGGACGCCCACCGGCACGCCCATGCGGCTGCGGCGGGAGATCGGCACCGCGGGCCCGAGCGCGATGAGCTCGGCGTCCGCGCCGCTCGCGAGCGCCCGGCGTCCGGCGGCGAGGTCGCGGGCCCGGTTCGACGGCGCGAGCACCGTCACCGCATGGCCGCGCGCGCGCAGCTCGCCGGCGAGTCCGGCGACGTGCTCGTTCACGTCGTGCGGCTGCGACCAGGCGAACGGGGTTACGAGGGCGACGCGGAGTGCCATCCCTGCGTCCGAGTGTAGTAGCGTCGGCCGGGCCGTCAGATGAGCGTCCGCGCTGAGATCGTGGGTGTCGCGCTATGGGGTGTCCGCATGCAGGCGCGGATCCACTACGGGCCGGTCCGGCCGATCCCGCTCCGGCGCGCTCTCCCGCTGACGACCGACTGCTCGGGCTTCGCGACCCTCTGCTACTTCCTCGCCGGCGCCCCCGACCCGAACGGGCTCGACTACATCGGGCAGGGCTACACGGGGACGATGCTCCGGCACCTGCGGCACGTCTCGCAGCACGAGATCGGGCCGGGCGACCTCGTCGTCTGGGGCCGCTACCCCGGCAGGCACTGCGCCGTCGTCGTCGAGCCGGGCGACGACCCGCTGCTCGTCTCGCACGGCCAGGAGCGCGGCCCGCTCGAGCTCCGCTTCTCGGCGGAGCAGCAGGCGCAGGCGCCGCCGGTGACCTGGCTCGCCGGTTTGCCCTGACGCGCAACCCGGTGCCTGGCCCGTGCCTGGCACCGGGTTGCCGTACGGGACGTGTTCCGGGTGGAGGCGTTGGTGCCAGGCTTTCGGCCCCCCAAGAGGAGACGCGTTCGGAAAGGGTGCAACCAGGTTGCGGCGCGACGTCGCAACCTGGTTGCGGATCCGAAGAGCCTCAGGCCGCCGGGGCCGGCTCGGCGACGGGCGCCGAGCGGCGGTTCTCCTCGATGAACTTCTCGGTGAGGTTGTACGCCTCGTCGTCGACGATCTGCTCGGGCGGCGACTTCATCAGGTACGAGCTCGGCCCGACGAGCGACCCGGCGATGCCGTTGTTCAGCGCGAGCTTCGCCATGCGCACCGCGTCGATCACGATGCCGGCGGAGTTCGGCGAGTCCCACACCTCGAGCTTCAGCTCGACGTTGAGCGGCACGTCGCCGAATGCGGAACCCTCCATGCGGATGTACGCCCACTTGCGGTCGGTGAGCCACGGCACGTAGTCGGACGGGCCGACGTGCACGTTGCCCTCGCCGAGGTCGTAGTCGAGCATCGACGTGACGGCGTTCGTCTTCGAGATCTTCTTCGACTCGAGCCGCTCGCGCTCGAGCATGTTGAGGAAGTCGGAGTTGCCGCCGACGTTCAGCTGCATCGTCTTGTCGAGATGCACGCCGCGCTCGCGGAAGAGCGACGTGAGCACACGGTGCGTGATCGTCGCGCCGACCTGCGACTTGATGTCGTCGCCGATGATCGGTAGGCCCTTCTCCTTGAAGCGGTTGTTCCAGTAATCCTCGCGTGCGATGAACACCGGCATGCAGTTCACCATCGCACAGCCGGCCTCGAGAATCTGCTCGGCGTACCACTTCGCCGCGGCTTCGGAGCCGACGGGGAGATAGCTGACGACGACGTCGGTCTTCGTCTCCTTGAGGATGCCGACGATGTCGTCCGTCTCACCCGGCGCCTTCGTGACGATCTGCGACAGGTACTTGCCGATGCCGTCGTGCGTCATGCCGCGCGAGACCTTGATGCCGGTCTTCGGCACGTCGGCGAACTTGATCGTGTCGTTCGGGTGCGCCCACATGGCGTCTGCGAGATCCTCGCCGACCTTGCCCTGGACGACGTCGAACGCCGCCGTGAACTCGATGTCGCGGATGTGGTACCCGCCGAGGTTGACGTGCATGAGGCCGGGGACGAACTTGTCGTCGTCCGCGTCCTTGTAGTACTCGCGGCCCTGAAGCAGCGAGTTGGCGCAGTTGCCGACGCCGATGATGGCGACGCGAACCTTGCCGTCGTCGAGGCGCGCGCGCCCGTTCGAATTACCGTTGCTAGCCATTCGTTCCTCCAGAAAGAAGTTGCTTGCGGACGTGCAGGACGCGCTGCAGGACGGTGAGCCACGACGTGGCAGCGAGGAGATAGATCGCCCAGGGGAGCAGTCCCCACGGAGCGAGCACGAGGCCCGCAGTGATCACGACGACGCGCTCGGCACGCGAGCCGAGTCCCACGTCGCCCTTGAGGCCGAGTGCCTCCGCCTTCGCGCGCACGTACGGCACGAGGAAGGAGCCGGCGACGCCTACGATCGTGAATACGACCGCTGTGTCGTTGCCGCTCCGTGCGAACACGAGCGCGATCGCGGCGAGCATCGCGCCCTCGCCGACCCGGTCGGTCGTCGAGTCGAGGAAGGCGCCGAACACCGACGAGCGCCCGCCGACACGCGCGAGCGCGCCGTCCAGGATGTCGAGGATCGAGCCGAGCACGAAGATACCGGCGCCGAGCCAGTAATAGAGGAGCCGGTCGCGATTCTCGAATGGGACGAGCACCGCGGCAACGAGGCAGAGCGTCACACCCGAGACCGTCAATGCGTTCGGCGTCACGCGCGTGCGTGCGAGTCCCGTGACCGACCGGCTCGCGAGCGTCCGGGCGCCGGCGGTGTATCCCTGCTTGACCCTGCTGAGGGCCGGGGCTTCCTTCATCGCATGCATGGGAACTCCATCGGGCTCGCGTCCAATCGCATTCCTGCTATGCCGAGACTATAGCAGGTTTGCGATGGGCTCGGTCCGCCGGCCACCGAGCCAGGGGACCCGCCGGACGAGCACGAGCGAGACGATGGCGACGAGGATGCCGGCCACGACGTCGAGCCAGAAGTGGTTCGCCGTAGCGAGCACGCAGAACCAGACCCACGCGGGCCAGAGGGCCCAGAGCACCTTGAAGTACCAGCGGCGGCAGGCGAGGAAGAGTCCGACCCCGATGATCAGCGCGTCTGCAGCGTGGAGGCTCGGCATCGCCGCATACGGGTTGCCGAAGATGCCGAGGACGGTGTGCGTGTGATTCACGCCGTCGACGAAGCCGAAGCTCGGGAGCATCCAGGGCGGGGCGGTCGGGACGATGACGTAGCCGATGAGGCCGATCACGTTCGTCAAGAGAAGCGCGTTCCGGAAGCGCGTGAAGTGCTCGTGGCGCCGCAGATAGACCCAGAGGAACGCGAGCGAGATGACCGTGAACTCGGAGTTCCAGTACGTCCACGCGGCCGCCGTGAGCAGCCAGTGGGACTGGTCGGCGACGCGCTGCGCCGTCTGCTCGAAGAGGTGCGGCGTGATCCGCTCCTCGAGCCCGATCACGCGGATGCCGTTCATGATCGCCTTCGTCGGGTTCTGGTCGGCGAGGCTCCGGACGCCCAGGTAGCCGATGTAGAAGCCGACCCAGATCACAACCTGGAGCCAGAGATCGGTCCAGCCACGAGGGAGGACGCGCCGACCGGCTGCCACGACTGCGGTCACGCGCTGATTCTAGTCGGACGGGCGGTCGCTTCGGAACCCTGCGGCTACCCGCCGATGTAGGACATCTCGACCTTCGGCCCGGAGGCCGTCTCGGCCGTGCGAAGCTCGGAGTAGCGGTCGTTTCGGGGCGTCCAGACGGCTCGGATCGCGGCGGCGAGCTCGTCGTCTGCCGCCCCGGCGCGGAGCGGCCCCCGCAGGTCGTGGCCCTTGACGGCGAACAGGCAGGTGAAGAGCTGCCCTTCGGCGGAGAGCCGGGCGCGGGAGCAGCCGCCGCAGAACGGCTCGGTGACCGAGGCGATCACGCCGATCTCACCCGCGCCGTCGCGGTAGCGGTAGCGGCGCGCGGTCTCGTCGGGGCGGGCCGGCTCGACCGGCTCGAGCGGCCAGGCGGCGTCGATCCGCGCGACGATCTCCGCGGCGGGCACGACGTCGTCGAGGCGCCAGCCGTTCGAGTGGCCGACGTCCATGTACTCGATGAAGCGGAGCACGTGGCCGGTGCCGCGGAACCGCTCGGCGAGTGCCACGACGCCGTCCTCGTTCGCGCCGCGCTTGACGACCGCGTTCACCTTGACGCGAAGACCCGCGGCCGCGGCGGCCTCGATTCCCTCGAGCACGCGGCCGACGGGGAAGTCGACGTCGTTCAGCGCGCGGAAGGTCGCGTCGTCGACCGAGTCGAGGCTCACGGTCACGCGGTCGAGCCCTGCGCGTGCGAGCGCCTCGGCCTTCTGGGGCAGGAGCGCGCCGTTCGTCGTCAGCGCAAGGTCGAGGTCCGGGATCTGCGCGAGGAGCTCGACGAGATGCTCGACATTGCGGCGGATGAGCGGCTCGCCGCCGGTGATCCGGACGGTGCGGACGCCGAGCTGCGCGAAGATGCCGGCGACGCGCGCGATCTCTTCGAGGGTGAGCAGCTGGCTCCGCTCGAGGAACGCGTGGTCGCGCCCGAAGGCCTCCTTCGGCATGCAGTACACGCAGCGGAAGTTGCAGCGGTCGGTGATCGAGATGCGGAGCGTCTCGAGCGGCCGTCCGAACGTGTCGCGCAGCGGCTCCACAGTCGACAGCCTAGCCCGCCGGCGAACGTCGCTCGTCCCGGCGCTGTTCTACTCGCCGGCCCAGACCTTCGCCAGCTCGACGAGGGTCGCGGCCGCGAGGCCCATGTCCTCGACGCAGATCCACTCGCGCTCGCTGTGCGCGTCGTGGCCGCCGGTGAAGATGTTCGGCGTCGGCAAGCCCATCTCCGTGAGCGCAGAGCCGTCGGTGCCTCCACGGATGGACGTCCGCCTCGGCTCGAGCCCGACCCGTCGCACCGCCTCCTCGAGGTTCGCGAGGATCTCGGGATGGCGCGCGAGCGTGTCGCGCATGTTGCGGTACTGGATCCGGGACTCGACCTCGATCGAGCAGCGGTCGTCGGTCGCCGCGACGTCCTCGGCGACGCCGCGCAGGAACTCGACGTGCCGGTCGAGCGCATCGTTCTCGAAGTCGCGGACGATGAAGCGCAGCTCGACCTCGGACGAGTCTCCCGAGACGAGAGTCGGATGCACGTAGCCCTCGCGCTCCTCCGTCGTCTCCGGCGCGAGCCCGTCCTTCGGCAGGCGGTCGACGATCTCGGCCGCGAGCTTGATCGCGTTGACGAGCTCGCCCTTCGCCCAGCCGGGGTGGATCGCGCGGCCGCGCACCCTCATGCGCACCTGCGCTCCCGAGAACGTCTCCGACTGGATCTCGCCTGTCGTCGATCCGTCGACGGTGTACGCGGCGACGGCGCCGAAGGTGTCGACCGGAAAGTGAATGACGCCGCGCCCGATCTCCTCGTCCGGGTTGAACGCGACTTTCACGGGGCCGCGTCGAATCTCTGGGTGCGCGGCGAGGTAGGTGGCCGCCGCCATGATCTCCGCGATGCCGGCCTTGTCGTCGGCGCCGAGCAGCGTCGTGCCGTCGGTCGTGATCACATCGTGCCCTGCGTGGTTCGCGAGCTCCGGCGACTCCGACGTGCGGATCGTCTGCCCCGAGTCGCCGAGCACGATGTCGCCGCCCTCGTAGCGGATCCTCTGAGGCTTGACGCCCGCGCCGGTCACCTCGCGTGCCGTGTCGACGTGCGCGAAGAACGCGATCGCCGGCACATCGCGGTCGACGGTCGACGGCAGCGTCGCCGTCACGTACCCGTGCTCGTCGATCGCAGCGTCTGCGAGACCGAGCTCCTGCAGCTCGGCGAGCAGCGCGCGCAGCAGGTCGAGTTGCTTGGCGGTGCTCGGATAACTCTCGGAGTCCTCGTCTGACCGGGTGTCGAAGCGGACGTAGCGAAGGAACCGCTCAGCGGCGTCCTCGGCGAGCTGGGCGGCGAGCGCCGCGTGCGTGTTGGTGGCCATGGGGCGGAGTGTATGCACGGGTCGAGTAGCGTCTCCCGCATGACCGCGGTCGGCCTCGCGCTTCTCTCCGCGGTCCTGTTCGGCGGCATGAGCGTCGGTTTGCGGATCGGGCTCACCCGTCATCCGGGCGTCGAGCTCGCGACGATCTGCACAGTCGTCGGTGCGCTCGTGGTCGGGCTCGCGGCGGCGATCGTGGAGGCGCCGTCGCGCGGCGTCCACGCCGGTGCGGCGTGGCCGTTCCTGCTCGCCGGCCTGCTGCAGCCGGGGATCGGCCAGCTCCTCGTGACCCTCGCGATCCGCGAGGCGGGCGCGTCGCGCGCATCGGTCGTATTCGGCGTTGCCCCGCTCGTCTCGGTGACGATCGCTCTCGTGCTCCTGGGCGAGCCGGTGAGCGCACCGCTGATCGTCGGCGCCGTGCTGATCGTCGCCGGGGGCGTCGAGCTCGCACGGGAGCGGGGGAGACCGGAGCACCTGCGGACGATCGGCCTCGTCTACGCCTTCGTGGTGACGATCCTCTTCTCCGCGCGCGACAACCTGCTGCGCTGGCTCTCGCGCGGCACCGAGGTGCCACCGGGGGTCGCCGCCGCGGCCGCGCTGCTCGGGGGAACGATCGTCATCCTGGTCGCGCTCGCCCCGCGGCTGCGGGGCCGTCCACGGCTGCACGACGCGTTGCCGTTTCTCGGCGTCGGCGTGCTCTTCGGCCTCTCGTACGTGTCGCTCTTCGAGGCCTACTACCGCGGCCGCGTCACGATCGTGTCGCCGCTCGTCGCGACCGAGTCGCTCTTCGGCGTCGGCCTGTCCGTGCTGCTGATCCGGCGCACCGAGCTCGTCGGACGGCGGCTCGCGCTCGGCGCCCTGCTCGTCGTCGCGGGCGGCGCGCTGATCGGGGCGTTCCGGTAGCGGCGGGCCACGGCCGCGAGGTGCGCGACCGCGACGGCCCTCCCAAAGATCTGCTATAACATGGCTCAGATTTTCTCACTCAGGAGGCAACACAGACATGGCGAAGACACTAGGCATCGACCTCGGCACGACGAACTCGTGCATGGCCGTGCTCGAGGGCGGCGAGGCCACCGTCATCCCGAACGCCGAGGGCGGGCGCACGACGCCGTCCGTCGTCGCGTTCACGAAGGACGGGCAGCGGCTCGTGGGCGCCCCGGCCCGCCGGCAGCAGGTCACGAATCCCGAGAACACGATCTTCTCGATCAAGCGCTTCATGGGGCGCAAGTTCTCCGAGGTCTCGGAAGAGATGACGATGATCCCGTACGAGGTCTTCCAGGGCCCCGGCGGCGACGTGCGTGTGAAGGCCGAGGGCAAGGACTACGCCCCGCCGGAGATCAGCGCGATGATCCTGCAGAAGCTGAAGCACGACGCCGAGGCGTATCTCGGCGAGTCGGTGACCGACGCGGTCATCACGGTGCCGGCGTACTTCAACAACGCGCAGCGCGAGGCGACGAAGGACGCCGGCAAGATCGCCGGCCTCAACGTCCTGCGCATCATCAACGAGCCGACCGCGGCTTCGCTCGCGTACGGGCTCGACAAGGAGCACGACCAGACGATCCTCGTCTTCGACCTCGGCGGCGGCACGTTCGACGTGTCGGTGCTCGAGCTCGGCGACGGCGTCTTCGAGGTCAAGTCGACCGCGGGTGACAACCATCTCGGCGGCGACAACTTCGACAAGGCGCTCGTCGACTGGATGGCCGCGGAGTTCAAGCGCGACCAGGGCATCGACCTGTCCGCCGACAAGATGGCGCTCCAGCGTCTCTACGAGGCCGCGGAGAAGGCGAAGATCGAGCTCTCGTCGACGATGACGACGCAGATCAACCTGCCGTTCATCACCGCGACGCAGGACGGCCCGAAGCATCTCGACCTGCAGCTCACGCGCGCGAAGCTCGAGGAGATCACGGGCGAGCTGCTCGGACGCACCGTCGGCCCGACGAAGCAGGCGCTCTCCGACGCAGGGCTCGACAAGTCGAAGATCGACCACGTCGTGCTCGTCGGCGGCATGACGCGCATGCCCGCCGTGCAGGCGAAGGTGAAGGAGATCGTCGGCAAGGACCCGCACAAGGGCGTCAACCCGGACGAGGTCGTCGCAGTCGGTGCCGCGCTCCAGGGCGGCGTGCTGAAGGGCGAGGTCAAGGACATCCTCCTGCTCGACGTCACGCCGCTGTCGCTCGGCATCGAGACCAAGGGCGGCGTCATGACGAAGCTCATCGAGCGCAACACGACGATCCCGACGAAGAAGTCGGAGACGTTCACGACGGCGGAGGACAATCAGCCTTCGGTCGAGGTGCACGTCCTCCAGGGCGAGTCGGAGATGGCCGCCTACAACAAGACCCTCGGCAAGTTCCAGCTCGTCGGCATCCCGCCGGCGCCGCGGGGCATGCCGCAGGTCGAGGTCGCCTTCGACATCGACGCGAACGGGATCATCAACGTCTCGGCGAAGGACATGGGCACGGGCAACGTGCAGCAGATCCAGATCCAGGGCGGTTCCGGCCTCTCCGAGGCCGAGGTGCAGGACATGATCCGCAACGCGGAGACGCACGCCGACGAGGCGCGCAAGCTGCGCGAGACGGTCGACGCGAAGAACCACGCCGAGTCGCTCGCCTACCAGACGGAGCGCTCGCTCAAGGACCACCGCGACAAGCTCGACGAGTCCGCGGCGTCGACGATCGAGGGCCGCATCATGGAGTTGCGGCAGGCGCTCGAGGGCGACGACATCGCCGACATCCGCGCGAAGACGGAGGCGCTGCAGGAGGCGTCGCACTCGCTCGCCGAGGCGGTCTACGCCCAGGCGACGGCGCAGGCGCAGGCGTCCGCCGACGGCGGCGGCGCGACCACCGCCGACGACGAGGTCGTCGAGGAAGGCGAGTACGAGGTCGTCGACGAACAGGCGAAGACGTCGTAATG
>DATKQO010000223.1:0-13602 GCA_035532715.1 Gaiellaceae bacterium
ATCGCCTCGACGATCTCGTCGTCGAGCTCGTTGCCCATGTTCGTGGGTTGCATCGGGTTCTCGAAGCCGCGCAGGCGATCCACCGCGAGACGGTCGCCGACGAGCGCGTCGTAGCAGGCGGCGAGCACGTCGGCGCGCGGCGCGAGCCCGTCGAACAGCGCGTCGACCGCGGCGAGCCGGACGGTGCGGTCGGCCCGATAGAGATACGAGAGCAACTCGCTGATGGTGTGCGGGCGCTCGCCCTCGCCGTCGTCGAACGGAATCTCCAAAGTCGAGACCTGGCGATCGTGCAGCGCCTGCCACGACGACACAATGGACCGTCGCGCGTTCAGCGCCTGCTCTTCCGCCTCGGTGAGGACATACGGCTTCTCTTCACGCTCGACCCGTAGCTTGTGCGCATACGGGGCGAGCTCGGGAGACGCGAGCAGGCCTTCGGCGACGTCGTCGTCGAGGGCGATCCACTCGAGACCGAGGAAGACGAGGTCGTTCTCGATCTCGGCGGAGCGGTCGCGTCCGACCGTCGTCAGGTCGTTCGCCTCGACGTCGGTCGCGTCCATGCTCAGGCGCAGGAACGTGTAGACCTGCAGCCTCGAGAGGTCCTGACCGAGGTCGTCCGCCTCGTCGCAGAGGGCGCGGAAAGCGGGGGCGTCGAGCGAGGCGATCCGGCCGCGATAGCGCGAGGCGAACTCGGCCGCACGCTCGACGAGCGCCGACCAACCCGCGCGCGCCTGCCCGGCGTCGGCGCACAGGTCGGAGAGATCCCAGCGCACGTCCTCGGTGCGCGGCTCGGTCGTCGACATCGCGTGGACTCTAGTCGACGCTGTACTCGCTGCGAAGCGGGAGCCCGGCCCGCGCCCGAAGGCGGTTGTCGGCTTCGAGCAGCTGGCCGGGGTCGCCGATGTCGTACCAGCCGCCGGCGAAGCGATACGCGTACACCGGCGCGCGCGGATAGAGCCACGCCACGAGGTTCCCGGGCTGGTCCCGCGGGTTGCCCTCGTCGAGATACGTGCGCACGAGCCGCGCGTGGTCGCGCGAGTAGAGATAGGTGGCGGTCGCAGCGAGCGTGCTCCGCGGGTGCTCCGGTTTCTCGACGAACGAGGCGATCCGGTCCTCCGCGTCGACGTCGACGATCCCGTACTTCGTCGCCAGCTCGGGCCTGCCGACGTCGTGAACCGCGACCGCGCTTCCCTCCCCTTTGCCCCGCCAGAACGCGATGAAGTCCGCGAGCTCGTCGTCGAACAGGTTGTCGCCTGCGATCACGAGGAGATCGTCGTCGAGCCCAGCTTCGCGCCGAACGAACTCGATGTTGCCGATCGCGCCGAGGCGGGTCTCGTTCGTCATGGTGCCGTCGTCGTGCACGTGCACGTCGTTGCCGGAGGCCCAGCGCTCGAAGTCGGCGGCGAAGCGCCCGTTCGTCGTGAGATGCACCTCCTCGATTCCCGCGTCGCGGATCTTCTCGAGGATCCAGTCGACCATCGGGCGGCCGCCCACGGGCAGCAGTTGCTTCGGGATCGAGTCCGTCAAGGGGCGGAGCCGGGTCGCGTACCCGGCGGCGAGGATGACCGCCTTCACGCGACGGACCCGGCGCGGGAGAGGGACTCGACGTACGGCGGGCGGTGCACCCCGTCCTCGGTGACGATCGCGGCGATCAGCGTGGCGGGCGTCACGTCGAAGGCGGGGTTGCGCGCCGGGAAGCGCAACGAGATCTCGGTCGGGTCGCGTTCCTCGATGGGGATGCTCTCTCCGGTCGCCGTCGCGAGGTCGACCGTCGACGTCGGTGCGACGACATAGAGCGGGATTCCGTGGTGGGCGGCGAGCACGGCGAGCGAGTATGTCCCGATCTTGTTCGCGGTGTCGCCGTTTGCGGCGATGCGGTCCGCACCGGTGACGACCAGGTCGACCTCTCCGCGCGCCATCAGCGACCCCGCGGCGGAGTCCGCGATCACGGCGTGCGGGATGCCGGCCGTCTCGAGCTCCCACGCGGTGAGCCGCGCGCCCTGGAGCAACGGCCGCGTCTCGTCGACGAGCACGCTCGCGAGCGAGCCGCGTTCCCACGCCGTGTGGAGGGCGCCGACGGCGGAGCCGTAGCCGCCGGTCGCAAGCCCGCCGGCGTTGCAGTGCGTCAAGGCGCGTGTCCCCGGCGCGAAGAGCCCGGCCGCGTGCGCGGACATGCGCCGGCAGCGGTCGACCTCCTCGCGGTGGATGGCACGGGCGCGCCCGGGCGTCGGGTCGGCGCGCATCCGGTCGAGCGCCCAGAAGAGGTTGACCGCGGTCGGCCGCGAGGCCGCGAGCTCGCGCTCGGCGGCCGCGAGGTCGTCGCCACGGAGCGCGGCGAGTGCCATGCCGTACGCCGCGGCGACGCCGATCGCCGGCGCCCCGCGGACGGCGAGGGTACGAATCGCTTCGGCGACCTCCGCCGCGGTGAAGCAGACGAGGTCGACCTCCTCGTCCGGCAAGCGGCGCTGGTCGAGCAGAACGACGCGCGGCCCGTCTTCCTCGAGGCGGGCGATCCGGTCGGGCTCGAGCTCTTTCACGCGGCGATCCCCGGCGTCTGCCACGTCGGGCAGCCCAGGTGTCCGCAAGATGCCACGTCCCGCGACCGGGTCGCGGGACGTGGCACATCGAGCGGTGTCGCGGTTCGGCTCAGGTTCCCTCGTCCCACGAGGCGAGGTACGTGGCCTGCTCGTCCGTGAGGACGTCGATCTCGATGTCCATCGTCGCGAGCTTGAGGCGCGCGATCTCCTTGTCGATCGCGGCCGGCACCGGGTACACCTTCCGCTCGAGCTCGCCCGCGTGCGCGACGGCGTACTCGAGGCCGAGCGCCTGATTCGCGAACGACATGTCCATCACGAGCGCCGGATGTCCCTCGGCGGCCGAGAGGTTGACGAGCCGCCCGTCCGCGATGAGATAGATGCGGCGGCCGTCGTCCATCGTGAACTCCTCGACGAACTCGCGCGCCATCCGGGTCTCGCTCGCGAGCGCCCGCAGCGCCGGGATCTCGATCTCGACGTTGAAGTGGCCCGTGTTCGAGAGGATCGCCCCGTCCTTCATCAGCGGGTAGTGCTGCGCAGCGATGACGTTCTTGTCGCCCGTCGCGGTGCAGAAGATGTCGCCGATCTTCGCGGCTTCCTCCATTGTCAGCACCTCGAAGCCGTCCATGACCGCCTCGAGCGCCTTCATCGGGTCGACCTCCGTGATGATCACGTGCGCGCCGAGCCCCCGTGCCCGCGAGGCCACGCCGCGCCCGACCCAGCCGTACCCGCCGATGACGAACTTCTTCCCCGCAAGCAGGACGTTCGTCGCGCGGATGATCCCGTCGATCGTCGACTGGCCCGTGCCGTAGCGGTTGTCGAACATGTGCTTCGTCAGCGCCTCGTTGACGGCGATGATCGGGAAGCCGAGCTTGCCTTCCGCCTCGAGCGCCTTGAGCCGGATGACGCCGGTCGTCGTCTCCTCCGTGCCGGCGATGATGTCGCCGAGCTGCTCGCGCCGAGCCGAATGGAGCACGCTGATCACGTCGGCGCCGTCGTCCATCGTGAAATGCGGCTTGTGGTCGACCGCGGCCTCGATGTGCGCGTAGTACGTGTCGTGATCCTCGCCCTTGATCGCAAAGCACGAGATGTCGTACTCGTCGACGAGCGCCGCGGCGACGTCGTCCTGCGTGGAGAGCGGATTCGACGCGCACAGCACCACGTCGGCGCCGCCGGCCTTGAGCGTGCGCATGAGATTCGCGGTCTCCGTCGTGACGTGGAGACACGCGGCGATGCGGTAACCGGCGAGCGGCTGCTCGCGCTCGAAGCGCTCGCGGATCGCGGCGAGCACCGGCATCTGCCGGTCGGCCCACTCGATCCGGCGCTTGCCCTCTGCCGAGAGGGCGAGATCCTTGACGTCGTAGCGTTTCGTCGTTGCCATTCCCTTCCTTCCCTAGGCGGCGAGTAGCCGCTCGTGCTTACGCTGCTCCCACTCCACCCACGCGAGGTCGTCGGCGCCGGCAAGCCAGCCGTCGACGGCCTTCCGAAGCTCGGGCTCACGCCGGAGCCGCGCGGCGAAGACGAGATCCGAGATTGCGAGACCGAACCGCCGCCGCAGCTCGTTGAGCGCCCGGAGCTGGTTCAGCTCCCGGAGATCGTAGGCCCGGTAGCCGGTGGCGGTGCGGGTGGGGACGACGAGGCCGAGACGCTCGAGGTAGCGCAGCATCCGCGGCGACCAGGCCGTCCGGGCCGCGGCCTCCCCCACTTTCAGTCCGTCCACAGGAGCCACCTTAACACGAGCGTGTCAATGTTCGCCGAACGTCACACTTCCGACCCCGGTGCCAGGCCCGGGCCGGGCACCGGGGTCGGCTCGGGCCGGAGTCGAGCCGGCGAGCGGCCGCGAGGGCCGTTGCAGAGTCGTGACCCCTGCGTGACGGTGCCTGGCCCCTGCCTGGCACCGTCAGGGTTCGCTCGTGCCCTCGCGCCCGTACGCGTCCTCGAGCCGCACCACGTCGTCGAGGTGCGGGGTCGAGACCTCGAGGATCAGCGTGTCCTCGAGCGCGGTGACGCGGTGCACGGTGCCCGGCCGGTAGCGGAAGCAGGCCCCCGCCCCGATCACCTCGGTATTGAGGACCCCCTGGCCGGCGGCGCCGAGCTCGAGCGATGCGCGGCCCTCCTGGACGTACCAGCTCTCATCCTTCTCGTTGTGGAACTGGAGGCTGAGCGAATGCCCCGCGCGAACGAAGAGGAGCTTGCCGACGTACAGCTCGGTGTCCGCCCAGATGAGCTCCCAGCCCCACGGCTTCTCGACCCGGCGCGGCTCGACGGCCCAGCGGTCGAGCCCCTCGAAGTTCGGAGAGTCGACGTCCGTCATGCGGTCCTCCGACGCGGCCGCCACTCGGGATGCTCGCCCATGAACTCCTCGGCGCGGCGCAGGTCCTTCGGCGTGTTCACGGTGAGCCAGACGCCCTCGTGCCGGTATGCACGCAGCCGGCCCGCAGCCGCAAGCGCGGGAAACGTGCTCTGCTCGTGATCGCCTCGCTCGGGCAAGAGCTCGAGCGCGTCCTCCCCGAGCACATACACCCCGGAGTTGACCCAGTGCGGCAGCTTCGGCGCTTCCTTGAAGCCCGTGACCGTGCCGTCATCGTCGAGGTCGACGACGCCGAACGGCGAGTGCACCTGCGCAACGACGATCGTCGCCGCCGCGCCGCCGCGCTCGTGGTCGGCGACGAGCGCGCCGAAATCGACGTCGAGCAGCTCATCGCCGTTCAGAGCGAGCACGTTCCCTCGCTCGCGCCGGCGTGAGGCCGCGAGGCGCAGACCGCCGCCACGCCCGAGCGGCTCGGGCTCGCCCACGGGCTCGATCTCGGCGCCGAGGCCGGCGAGGGCGTTCACGAACACGTCCTCCTGGCCCGCGCGGCAGGCGACGATCACGCGCGTCACGCCCGCGTCGACGAGCCGCGCGACGGTGTACTCCGCGAGCGGGAAGCCGGCGACCGGGACGAGCGGCTTCGGATTGCCCTGCGCCGCCTCGCCGAGCCGCTCCGCCTTGCCACCGGCGAGGAGCAGCGCCTCCATCAGCGCGGGAGCTCCACCGGCGCGGGTGCCGCGTCGGGCGTGGCGGGGGACGCGTGCTTCGGGCGGCCGATCCCCTCGTAGACGAACCCGGCTTCGTGCGCCGCGACGGGGTCGAGAAGGTTCCGGCCGTCGATGAGCACCGGGCGCGCCATCGCGTCGCGCACCTCGGCCGTCAGGATCGAGCGCAGCTCCGGCCACTCCGTCACGACGACTGCCGCGTCGGCGCCGCGGACGGCGTCGAGCACCGTGTCGCAGAGCTCGATCCCACGCAGGTCGTCGGGGCACGCGACCGGGTCCCAGGCGCGCACCTCCGCGCCCTCGGAGAGCAGCCGGTACGCGATCACACGGCTCGGCGCCTCACGCATGTCGTCCGTATCCGGCTTGAACGCGAGCCCGAGCAGAGCGACCCTCTTGCCGCGAAGCGGACCGAGATGCTTCTCGAGCTTCTGCACCACGCGCCGCTTCTGCAGCTCGTTCACCTCCCACACCGCGTGCAGGAGCATGAACTGGTAGCCGGAGTTGCCGGCGAGCTGCTTCAGGGACGTCACGTCCTTCGGGAAGCACGAGCCGCCGAAACCGATGCCGGCGCGCAGGAAGTGCGGACCGAGCCGATGGTCGAGGCCGACGCCCCGCGCGACCTCGACGACGTCGGCGCCGACCAGCTCGCACACGTTCGCGATCTCGTTGATAAAGCTGATGCGGGTCGAGAGGAACGCGTTCGCCGCGAGCTTCACGAGCTCGGCCGACGGCACGTCGCAGCGCACGATCTCCGTCTCGATGCCGTCGAACAGCGCGACGACGCGATCGGCGTCGCCGTCCTCGAACGCGCCGACGACGACTCGGTCGGGCGCCATGAAGTCGGCGACGGCACTGCCCTCGGCGAGGAACTCCGGATTCGAGACGTACCCGACCCCGGTGAGGCCGCGCGCATCGAGCCGGTTGCGGACGTGTGCGCCGGTACCGACGGGCACGGTGCTCTTCATCACGACCACCGGACGGCCGGGAATGTCCTCGGGCAGCTCGTCGATCACAGACCAGACGGCCGCGAGATCGGCGTCGCCCGACTCGGTCGGCGGCGTCCCGACGGCGACAAAGAGGAACTCCGACCCCTCGACGGCCTCGGCGATGTCGAGCGTGAAGCGGAGCCGGTCCTTGTTCCGCTCGAGCACGAGCTCGAGCCCCGGCTCGTAGATGGGCACCTCGCCCGCCTGCAGGCGCTCGATCCGCTCCGGAACGACGTCGCGGATCACGACCTCGTGCCCGAGGTCGGCGAAGCACGCGCCGGTCACGAGGCCGACGTAGCCGGCACCGAACATTCCGATCTTCGCCACGGGGGAAGCCTACTTCCCGAGCGGCTCGAGGCCCTTGGCGATCGCGAGCATCGTCTCGTTCGACAGCTCGTCGCGGAGGGTGTTGACGACCCAGTAGGTCGCGCCGCCCCGGCGGAGCACGATCATGTGGATATTGCCGCCGGTCGTGTAGAGGTCGAACGTCCGCCCGCCGAGCGTGACCTGCTGGGTGGGGCGCCGCAAGACCGGAGCCGACGTCCAGTCGGTCTCCATGACCTGCCAGTAGACGTTGCCCGCGCCGGTGACGAAGGTGAGGCAGAGCGCGCTGTGTCCCGGCGCGTCCTTGTAGGCGCGCACCCCCTCGAGGGAGCTGAGCTGCGAGCTCGACTCGATCACGTGCGGCACCATGGGCGTGAACGCGAGCTTCGCGCGGACCTGCTGGATCGAGCTGAGCGTGTAGCCCGGGTCGACCCGCACCGACGGCTTCTCGTGCACCGGCGTCTGGGCGATGTGCGCCGTCGGGTCGATCAGCTGGCCGCTGAAGCTCGAGCCGACGACGGCGACGACGAGCGGATTCCCCGCCTGCTGTGAGAACGGGGCGATCTCCGCCGGTAGCGGCGCGATCTTCGTATTCGATCCGAATGCGGCCGCCACCTCGACCGCAGCCTGCTTCGCATTCGGCTGCACCGAGTCGTAGTAGACGAAGCTCGGGCCGTAGTTCTGGCTCGGAGCGTCCGCGACGATCGTCGCGGGCAGCTGCACGGTGTGGTACCCGAGCACCGCGAGCTTGTACGACGTGTCGCGCGCGAGGCCCGGCGCTGTCGTCCCGTTGAGGACGAGTGCGGTGATCTCGGCAGGCTTCAGCGCAGGCTGCTTCGGAACCTTCGCCTTCCGGCCGAGCGCGGCGGCGTTCGCGCGCTGCGGCAGCGTCACGTCCGGGTGCTCGAAGCTCTGCACCGCAGTCTGGATGTCGGACGGCTGCGCGCAGATCTGCGCATTCAGGTAGCCGCAGTCCTGGAGGTTCGGGATCGAGACGCGGAAGAGGTGTCCGCCGCCGAGGTGGTACGCGAGCCCGGCGTACGCCTGGATCTCCGAGATGCTCGGCGCGCCGCCGGAGCCTCCTCGCCCGATCTCGACGTTGTTCTTCAGGGCCCCGATGATTCCCGGGATGTCGAAGACCGAGAGCGTCGTCGCGAGCCGGTCCTTCAGCGCCTCGAGGAAGAGCTGCTGCCGCGCGAGGCGATAGACGTCCGAGTCCGTGTGACGGAACCGCACGAAGTCGAGCGCCTGCTCGCCGTCGAGCTTCTGGTACCCCGGCTCGAGGTCGATCTTCGCGTAGCCTCCCGGCCCGCCGACGGTGTTGATGTAGCGATGGTCGATGTCCATGTAGACACCGTGCAGCTTGTTCACGAGCAGCTTGAAGCCGTGGAAGTTGATCGTGATCACGTAGTTGACGGAGACGCCTGTCAGCTTCTCCACCGTGTCGAGCGTGCCGCGGGCGTTGAAGTTCTTGCAGCTCGTCCACGCCGAGTTGATGCGATCGGTGCGAAGCGCGGTCGTCGGGTCGCAGTAGATCGGCACCTGGAGGTCGCGCGGGAAGGAGAGCAGGGACAGCGTGTCCGTCCGCGGGTCCGCGCGGACGAGCATGATCGTGTCGGAGCGAGAGTCGGCCGCCCCGTAGCCCCCCGCGCCGGCACGTGCGTCGTAGCCGATGAGCAGGGCGACCGCAGGCTCCGACGCCGTCGGCGCCTTGAGATCCTTCTGTGAGGCGACGACGCCCGGCGTATGCGCCGCGATCGAGTTCAACGTCTCGTGCCCGTAGAGGTAGGCGCCGCCGGCGAGCCCGGAGACGACGATCACGAGCGCGAGCAGGATCCAGCCGAACGCGCGGGCGATCTTGCTGCGCGTCGAGCGCCGAGGAGGTGGCGGCTGGCGGTATCGCCGTGCCGGCGGGACCTCCTTCGGCGGCAGCACCGCACGACCGTTGCCGTTGACGGTCGCAGCGCGACCCATTCCTCTCTTCAGCGTCGTCCGCATGCGGAAATGATCGGCGCCCGCGGGGGCGACGGAGGCCCACGATAGCGGAGCGTCGGGCCTCTCCTCGGATGCTGCGGCGGGGGCTCCCGGAGCCCGGCCGCGGTCAGGCCCGCACCGTCAGGCGGTGACGCCGCCGGCGCCGAGCCGGCCGGCGAGGATGCCTACCAGCGAGCTCACGACGGTCGCCGGGAGCGGCGCTCGCACCGAGAGCGTGTGAAGCACGGATGTGATGCGGCCTCGCCCGATCGCAACGACGTCCGCGACGAGCTGCACCGTACGGGTGGAATGGAGCGTGAACACGAAACGGTAATGGAGCGAGCGCTCCACTCCCTTGGGCGCTCCGAGGCTCCTCGCGGACGCGAGCGTCACGTGCACCGAGCGCCCGATGCCTGCGCGCGCGCTCTGCAGGAGACACGTCGCCATCACATGGAGCGTGGAAACGCGCCAGTCCTGCAACGCCTCGCGCGCGCTGCGGAAGATGTCGATCTCGGAGCCGATGTTGGTCACGCCGTCCTTCCAGGTGAACGACGGATCGACGCGCGCGGTCTGCACGAGCTTCGACTCGTCGGGCCCCGCGGTACACGGCGGCCCGGGCTTCGACGGCTTGTCGGTCTTCCAGCCGGCGACGAGGTCGCTTCGACGGAGCGCGAGCGCGTTCGCACGCTTCGTGTCGGCGGCCGTGTGGCGCTGAACCGGGTCCCGTCCACGCGCGGCGGCGGTTGCCGCGACCGCGAGCGCCAGCACCGCGACGACGGCGGCCGCGCGGATCATGCGCGCACCGGCTCGGAGTCCGGCGCCGGCTCGTAGCCGAGGCTCGGACGCAGCCAGCGCTCCGCCTCCCCGAGTGAGAGCCCCTTGCGCGCCGCGTAGTCGACGACCTGATCGCGACCGACGCGACCGACCGAGAAGTAGCGCACCTCGGGATGCCCGAGGTAGATGCCGCTGACGCTCGCCGCCGGCGTCATCGCGTACGACTCGGTCAGCGCGATGCCGAGCGTCTCCGCGCCGAGCAGGTCGAAGAGCTTTCGCTTCTCCGTGTGATCCGGGCAGGCGGGATAGCCGAACGCCGGCCGGATCCCGCGGAAGCGCTCGGCAGCGAGATCGTCCTTCGAGAGCGGCTGCCCGCTCTCGTACCACTCGCGGCGCGCCACCTCGTGCAGGTACTCGGCGAACGCCTCGGCAAGACGGTCTGCGAGCGCCTTGACCATGATCGAACGGTAGTCGTCGAGCTCGGCCTCGAAGCGCGCGGAGAGCTCCGCCGCTCCGATGCCGGCCGTGACCGCGAACGCGCCGACATGGTCGCGCGCGGGCGCGACGTAGTCGGCGAGCGACCGGTTGGGCCTCGAGTCGCCGTGGTCGGACTGCTGGCGCAAGAAGCAGAAGCGGGTCTCGCCGTCGCCGCGGACGACGACGTCGTCGCCGTCGGAGGCTGCCGGCCAGAAGCCGTACACGCCGCGCGCCCCGAGCAGGCCGCCCGCGACGATCTCGTCGAGCAGCTCCTGCGCATCGTCGAAGAGCTCGCGTGCCGCCGGCTGGTCGAGGATCGCGGGATAGCGGCCCTTCAGCTCCCACGCATGGAAGAAGAACTGCCAGTCGACGTACTCGCGCAGCGTCTCGAGCGACGGCTCGACGATTCGCGTGCCGGTGAACGCGGGTGCGGGGAGATCGTCGAAGGCGACGCGATGGCGGTTCGCCCGTGCGTCCTCGATCGAAACCAGCGGCCGGCGCTCCTTCTCGGCGTGTTGCACGCGCAGCCTTTCCTGGAGCTCGCGGTTCTCGGCGTCGAGCCGTGCCCGGCGCGCAGGATCGAGCAGGTCGCCGACGACGGCGCTGACGCGCGAGGCGTCGTGCACGTGGACGACGGGCTGCTCGTACTCCGGCGCGATCTTGACCGCCGTGTGCTGCCGTGACGTCGTCGCGCCTCCGATCAGGAGCGGCAGGTCGAGGCCGCGCCGCGCCATCTCGCGCGCGACGTCGACCATCTGATCGAGCGACGGAGTGATGAGGCCCGAGAGCCCGACGATATCGGCGCCCTGCTCGAGCGCGGTGTCGAGGATCGTGTCGCCGGGAACCATCACGCCGAGATCGACGACGGCGTAGTTGTTGCAGCCGAGGACGACGCCGACGATGTTCTTGCCGATGTCGTGAACGTCGCCCTTCACGGTCGCGAGCACGACCTTCCCCTGCGTCCGGCCCACCCCGCCCGCCGCCTTCTCGGCTTCCATGAACGGCTCCAGATACGCGACGGCGCGCTTCATCGCGCGTGCGCTCTTCACGACCTGCGGCAGGAACATCTTCCCGGAGCCGAACAGGTCGCCGACGACCTGCATGCCCGCCATCAACGGGCCCTCGATCACCTCGAGCGGGCGCTCGAACTGGCGGCGTGCTTCCTCCGCGTCGGCCTCGATGAAGTCGACGATGCCGTGCACGAGCGCATGCTCCAGGCGTTTCTCCACGGGCGCCTCGCGCCAGCCGAGATCGCGCTCGCGCCGCGTGGCGCCGCCGCGCACCGTGTCGGCGTACTCGACCAGTCGCTCGGTCGCGTCCGGGCGGCGGTCGAAGATGACGTCTTCGACCCGCTGAAGCAGCTCTGGCTCGATGTCCTCGTAGAGCACGAGCTGGCCCGCGTTGACGATCGCCATGTCGAGGCCGGCGGCGATCGCGTGGAAGAGGAACGCGGAGTGCATCGCCTCGCGGACCGCGTCGTTGCCTCGAAAGGAGAACGACAGGTTGGAGACGCCCCCGCTCGTCTTCACACCGGGACAGCGCTCCTTCACGAGCGGCAGCGCCTCGATGAACGCCTTCGCGAAGCCGTTGTGCTCCTCGATGCCGGTCGCGACGGCGAGGATGTTCACGTCGAAGACGATGTCGTCGGGCCGGAAGCCGACGACGTCGACGAGCAGCCGGTACGCCCGCTCGCAGATCTCGACCTTGCGCTCGACCGTCTCAGCCTGCCCTTGCTCGTCGAATGCCATCACGACGACGCCGGCGCCGTAGCGGTGCACCGCGCGCGCCTGCTCCAGGAACGGCTCCTCACCCTCCTTCAGGCTGAGCGAGTTGACGATCCCCTTGCCCTGCAGGCACTTGAGCCCCGCCTCGAGCACCGACCAGCGGGAGCTGTCGATCACGATCGGAAGACGTGCGATCTCCGGCTCGGTCGCGACGAGGTTGAGGAAGCGCGTCATCGCCGAGGGCCCGTCGAGCAGATCGGCGTCCATGTTCACGTCGAGGAGGTTCGCGCCGCCGCGCACCTGCTCGAGCGCGACCTCGAGCGCAGCGTTGTAGTCACCCGCCTCGATCAGGCGGCGGAAGCGCGCCGAGCCGGTGACGTTCGTGCGCTCGCCGATCATCACGAAGTTCGTGTCAGGCGTGATCGCGAACGGCTCCAGGCCGCTGAAGACCGTGCCGTGCCGCCGCTCCGGCAGCGACCGCGGCGGCACCCCGTCGACTGCGGCCGCGATCGCGCGCACATGCTCGGGCGTCGTTCCGCAGCAACCACCGACGATGTTGACGAGCCCGTCCCGCGCGAACGCGCCGAGCACGGCGCTCGTGTCGTGCGGCTGCTCGTCGTAACCGCCGAACTCGTTCGGGAGGCCCGCGTTCGGGTAACACGAGACCCAGGCGGTCGCAAGGTGCGCGAGATCCTCGACGAACGGGCGCATGTCGGCCGCGCCGAGCGAGCAGTTCACGCCGACGACGAGCGGCTGGGCGTGCTCGACGGAGACCCAGAACGCCTCGGCCGTCTGGCCGGAGAGGTTGCGTCCGCTGCGGTCGACCGCGGTGAACGACAGCCACAGCGGGATCTCCGGCGCATCCTCGAGCGCCGCCGAGATCGCCGCCTTCGCGTTCAGCGAGTCGAAGATCGTCTCGATCAGCAACAGGTCGACGCCGCCTTCGCGAAGCGCGCGGATCTGGTGCGCGTACGCATCCCGAACGGCGTCGAAGGTCACGGCGCGGTAGGCGGGATCGTCGACGCGAGGCGAGAGCGACAGCGTCACGTTGAGCGGGCCGACTGCGCCGGCGACGAAGCGGGGCCGGTCGGGTGTCTTCGCCGTCCACTCGTCCGCAGCGCGGCGTGCGATCCGTGCGCCCTCCAGGTTCATCTCGTACACGGCGTCCTCGAGCGCGTAGTCGGACTGGCCGATCGTCGTCGCCGTGAACGTGTTGGTGGTCGCGATGTCGGCACCCGCCGCGAAGTACTCGTCGTGGATCCGCGCAATCACCTCGGGGCGCGTGACGTTCAGCAGATCGGGATCGCCCGCGACGTCGCGCGGATGGTCGCCGAACCGCTCGCCGCGGTACGCCTCCTCGCCGCGCACCTGGCTCTGGATGAGCACGCCCCACGACCCGTCGAGCACGACGATGCGCTCGCGGAGGACGGCGTCGAGTCTCTGTCGCATTCCCGGCATTCGATTCTCCCGCCTGAGGGTCCGGGAGCGCCGGCAAAGCGCGCACGGGCTCTTTAGGCGTTTGGTAACCCGGTCGCCAAGCTGCCGTTCAAAGCTCTCCGGGGTGCCCGAAGGCTAGCAGCACCGGTCAGACGGCTCGCCCTGGGTGCGGTCCGGGGGAAGCGGCTAGTGTGCCCTCGGTCGCCGGTCCGATCCGGCGTGTGACGTCCGGATCTCGGAGGAACCGACTGCACATGATCGACAGCCCCGCCGCGCTCCGTGAAGCGCTGAGCGCGGTCGCAGGGAATCTCTCGTTCAGCTGGCTGCCGGATGCGCGCG
>DATKQO010000224.1:0-14630 GCA_035532715.1 Gaiellaceae bacterium
CCGCCGGAGCTGTTGTGGGTGTTCTCGATCGAGACGACGCGCGTGCGCGGCATGTGGCCGCTCCTCCAGTCGCGCACGGCAGCGCGGACCTGCTCGGGCGCGAACGTGCCGTGCCGCCCGGGCACTGCGCGCATCACGAGCCCGCTGAAGACGGCAGGCCCGCCCTGCTCGTTCAGCAGCACGTGCGCGTTCTCCTCGGCGAGCAGCTCGTCGCCCGGCTGGGTGAGGATCCGTAGCGCGATCTGGTTCGCCATCGTCGCGGTCGGGACGTAGACGGCTGCCTCGTGGCCGAGGAACGAGGCCGCGCGGCGCTCGAGCTCGAGCACCGTCGGATCCTCGCCGTACTGCTCGTCACCGACGACGGCGTGGGCCATCGCCTCACGCATCGCGTCCGTCGGCCGGGTCATCGTGTCCGAGCGGAGATCGATCACAGGCCGGACGCTACCGACTCCTCTTCCGCGAGCGCGTCGCTCTCGACGAGGTCTCGTCGCGAAGCCCGCCGCTCGTCGACCGGAATCCTTCGCGCACGACCATGGGCGATTCTCGCACGCTACCGTGGCTCCGTGGACCTGAAGCTCCTGGAGACGACGCTGCGCGAGCGCGGCGAGCCCGCCTACCGCGCCGGCCAGGTGTGGGACTGGGCCGCGCGCGGCGCGAAGGGATACGAGGCGATGACGAATCTCCCGCGCCCGTTGCGAGAAGAGCTCGAGACGAGCGTGCCGTTCTCCACGCTCACGGTTGAGACGCAACGCGAGGCGAAGGACGGGACGGTCAAGACGCTCTTCCGCACGGCCGACGGGCACCCCGTCGAGGCGGTGCTGATGCGCTACCGCGACGGCCGACGGTCGCTCTGCCTGTCGTCGCAGTCCGGCTGCCCGCTCACGTGCACGTTCTGCGCGACCGGCCAGATGGCGTTCGGCCGGAACCTCACCGCGTCGGAGATCCTCGACCAGGCGCTGTACTTCCGGCAGCTCGGCGAGGTCGACCACGCGGTCTTCATGGGCATGGGCGAGCCGATGCTCAACTTCGACGAGGTGCTCGACGCTGCGCGCCGCCTGCCGAACGTCGGCATCACGCACCGCCGCACGACGGTGTCGACGGTCGGCTGGCTCCCCGGGCTGAAGCGGTTCGTCGACGAGGTGGAGGAGCCGATCCGGCTTGCGCTGTCGCTCCACGCGCCGGACGACGCGCTCCGCGCGAAGATCATGCCGGTGAACGACACGTATCCGCTCCGCGAGGTCCTGGCCGAGTGCCGGCGCCATGTGGCGCGCACCAACCGGCGCGTCTACATCGAGTACGTGATGCTCGACGGGGTCAACGACTCGCTCGAGCAGGCGACCGCGCTCGGCCGGCTGCTCGGCCGCGACGACTTCAAGGTCAACCTCATTCCGTATAACCCCACCGGGATGTACGACGGCTCGTCGCGCGACCGCATCGCCGCATTCAAGTCCGCACTCGACAAGACGCGCGTGCCGTCGACGGTGCGTCTCACGCGCGGGCGCGACATCGAAGCGGCCTGTGGGCAGCTTGCGACCGCTCCGAGAGCCCGCAGACGCACGCCCGCCCCGGCGCGCTGACGGCGGACGTTACCCCTGCGTCATCGCGATCGACATCTCGCCCGCCGTGACGGGGATCTGGGCGAGCAACTTGCCGACGCGCGTCCACCAGGCCGAGGTGATCGCGCCCGACGAGTTCCACACGACGTGGAAGTCGGTCCCGCCGGCGGGCCGCGTGATCGGCGTGGGCGCGGTGCCGGCCGTGGTCTGGAAGACGACGCCGTCCGCGCCCGGGGGAACCGTCATCGGCCCGAGCGAGTGACCGTCGCGGATCCAGAACGCCGAGCCGATCACGCCGGTCGCCGGCACGATGTTCACCTCGAGACCGTTGGCGCCGATCGGCGCCTGCACCGGCGAGGCGGCGATCGGCCCGCCCTGCACGGTGAAAGTGACCCCCGGGCCGGCGGCCGTCGGACCGGAGGCGGCCGAGCCCGCGGCCCAGGCCGGCGGCGGCGCGCCGAGGGGCGTGATGCAGCCGTGGTACATCTGCTTGCTCTTCGGCTTCGTCGCGAGATCGAAGATCGAGCCGGGCCTGCTGTCGTAGAAGCCCGCCTCCTCGGTCGCCGGATGGGTCTTCAGGAACGCGCACATGTGCTGCACGAAGGCGTCGTCGTCCACGCCGAAGAGCCCCCATTCGGGTATGGAGAACGGCCGGTGGCGCGAGACGGCACCGGCGTACAGCGCTCCTAGATCGGCCCAGGGCGCACTGTCGCCGAGACTTTCCTCGAAGATGTCTCCGCCTTCGACGTCGACGTGCGCCGCACCCGGGTAGTAGTTCTGCGCGGCGTTCGCCGGGATGCGTGGATTGCCGCCGGCAAGCGGGCTCCACACGACCCGCAACCGCGGGAACGGGTTCGACGCGAGATCGTGTGCGACCGGTGGCATGCCGAGCGCCTTCAGCTTCGCGTCGATCGCCGCCGCGGAACCGCCGTGCAGGATGAGGTAGATGCGCGCGAACGCCTCGCGGTAGGCGGCCGGTTCGTGCCCGGGCTTGGGCGCCCCGCTCTTCGTGAAGCCCGACCAGAGATTCCCGTCGTTGTTCATCTCCGCCAGCGGGCGGACGTAGATCCCTTTCCCCCATTGCGCGATCGCCGCGTTGAGGGCGAAGAGATACGAGTCGCCCCTGCCCGCCGCGATCTGCGCCGGCGTGATCGCCTCCCGCGTGCTCGGCGGCCGCTGCCCTGTTCCGAGGTGGATCATCGGCACCGGCGTCAACGTCCCGAAGAGCGACACGAACGGCGAGCCGTACGAGAGACCCTGTCCCCAGCCGAGGAACGCCTGATGGACGGTCGAGCTCTGCGCCGTCAGCGTGTGAAACCGCGGCAGGTCGCCCGCGATCCCGAGCTGCGGCTTCGCCTGCGCGGGCACGGCGACGACGAGGGCGGTGAGGACGGCGACGAGTAGATTCCGCACCCGAAGCATTATCGACGCCTTCCCGGCTCAGCCCAAGCGGCGCGACTCCGCGAGGACGACTGCCTCGCGCGACGCCAGCTCGAGCGCGCCTTCGACGAGCTCCTCGTCGCGCTCGCGGCGCGTTGCGAGGACGATCGCGCCGCCGACGCCCTCGACCACCGCCGGCGTGTCGCCGAGATTCGCGGCGACGAGCGCGCCGCCCGCCCGCCGGAACGCCCAGACGCCTGCAGGGGCCTCGACGGGTGCATAGGCGCCGGTGAGGAGGCCGCGGTGTCTGCGCAGCGCGATCAGGTCGCGCGTCAGCGTCAGGATCGAGCCGGGGTCGTCCCGCTGCGCCGCTACGTTCCGCGAGCGGTCGCCGACCGGGAGCCACGGCTCGACACCGGCCTCCGCGAAGCCCGCGCCCTCCTGCGCGTCCCAGACCATCGGCGTCCGCGAGGGATCGCGTCCCGCCATGTCGCGCTGCCGCTCCGGCGGCACGTCAACCGTCTCGAGCCCGATCTCGTCGCCCTGGTAGAGGATGCACGCGCCGCGTAGAGAGAGCAGTGCGACGAGCGCGCAGCGGATCGCGTCCTCGTCGCCGGCGCACCAGCGCGTCGCAAAGCGTGGGTCGTCGTGGCTCGAGGCGTGCCACACGGGGCACGCGTCTGCGGGGAAAAGCCGCTCGGTCTCGGCAACGACCGCGGCGAGCGCCTCCGCAACGAAGGGCGCATGCACGAATGCGAGGTTCATGCACAGGTGCAGCCCGTCGGGAACGACGTAGGTCATGAGCCGCTCGAGATCGAAGACGTACGTCTCGCCGAGCAGCAGCCGATCGCCGTCGTACTCGTCGGCGAGGCGCCGCCAGCGGCGGTGCACGTCGACGGCCTCGGGCAGGCCCATGTTGTGCTCCGGACGCTGGCCGACCCGCTGCCACGGCGGCGAGTCGGTCGGGCGGGCCGGCGGGTTGTCGCGCAGCAGCGGATCCTTGACGAGCGCGTGTGCGACGTCGATACGGAAGCCGGCGACGCCGCGGTCGAGCCAGTAGCGGATGATCTCGTCGAACGCGCCGCGAACATCGTCCGACGACCAGTCGAGATCCGGCTGCTCGGGCAGAAAGTTGTGCAGGTAGTACTGCCCGCTCGCGCCGTCGAGCGTCCACGCCGCGCCCCCGAAGACGGCCTTCCAATTGTTCGGCGGCGAGCCGTCCGGCCTCGGGTCGCGCCAGACATACCAGGCGCGCTTGGCAGGCTCGTGGAACCAGGGATGCGCGTCCGACGTGTGGTTCGGGACGAGGTCGAGCAACACGCGGATGTGGCGGCGCTCGGCCTCGGCGATCAACCATTCGAGCTCGGCAGGCGTGCCGAAGTCGGGGTGTACGCCGAGATAGTCGGCGACGTCGTAGCCCCAGTCGGCGTTCGGCGACGGGAACGTCGGACTGAGCCAGATCGCGTCGACGCCGAGCCACTGCAGGTGGTCGAGGCGGTCGACGATGCCGGCGAGGTCGCCGTTGCCGTCGCCGTTCGAATCCGAGAACGAGCGCGGGTAGATCTGGTAGATCACCGCGCGCTCCCACCATGGAGCCGCCTTCATCCGCTGTGAGCCTATGCGGGGACGGCCTGCTGCGTCTGCGCGTCGAAGACGTGCACCTTGTCGCGGGCCACCGTGAATGTCTGGGTCGTCCCGCCCGCGATCCGGTTCTCGATCGGGAGCTTCGCGACGATCTCCGTGTCACCCACCGCGAGGTGTGCGATCTGCTCGTCGCCGAGATACTCGACGATCTCGATGCGCCCGTCGAAGCGCACCGCGCCCACGACCCCGTCGCCGAGCTGCACGTGCTCGGGTCGAAAGCCGGCGACCTTCCCGTCGTCGCCGGCGCCGATGACGGGCGCCGGTACGAGGTTCATCGCCGGCGAGCCGATGAAGCCGGCGACGAATATGTTCACCGGCTTCGTGTACAGCTCCTCCGGCGTGCCGACCTGTTGCAGCACGCCGCGGTTCATCACGACGATCCGGTCGCCCATCGTCATCGCCTCGACCTGGTCGTGCGTGACGTACACCGTCGTGGTGCCGACCCGCTGGTGGAGCTTCAGGATCTCGGCACGCGTTGCGACGCGGAGCTTCGCGTCGAGGTTCGACAACGGCTCGTCCATGAGGAACACCGACGGCTCGCGCACGATCGCGCGTCCAAGCGCGACGCGCTGCCTCTGCCCGCCCGACAACTGCTTCGGCTTGCGCTTCAAGAGCTGGCCGAGGTCGAGGATCTCCCCCGCCCGCCGTACTCGCTCGTCGATCTCCTTCTTCGGCACCTTCTTGTTGCGCAGGCCGAACGCGAGGTTGTCGTACACCGTCATGTGCGGGTAGAGCGCATACGACTGGAAGACCATCGCAACGTCGCGCTGCACCGGCGCGAGGTTGTTGACGACACGGTCGCCGATCAGCAGGCGCCCGTCGGTGATCTCCTCGAGGCCGGCGATCATCCGCAGCGCAGTCGTCTTCCCGCAGCCGGACGGCCCGACGAGCACGAGGAACTCTCCGTGCGCGATCTCCAGGTTCAGGTCGTCGACGGCGAGGGTGCCGTCGTAGCGCTTCGTCACGTGCTCGAAGGTGACGCTTGCCATCTAGTTGGCCTCCAGGACGAAGTGGGCGGCGGCGAGGAAGGAGTACGCGAGCGTCAGCGTCAGCACGGGGATGATCGCGAGTGTGCCGAGCACGTTTACGGCGAGAAGCACGGTGCCGAGCAGCAGCGCGGAGCGCGGCCGCCGCGCCAGCTCGCGCGCCGCCGTGGCGAGCGGACGCTCCGCACCCGCCACGGCAAGGGGCCACGCGACGAGCTGCCAGACGCAGAAGCACGCGAGCAGGTACGCGGCAAGCGCCGAGAGCGGCCACACAGCGTGCAGCGAGTAGAAGCGGATCGCGAGGATGCCGAGCGCGATCCCGCCCGCGCCGAGCGCGCCGTACCGGATGCCGAGCCGCCAGTGCAGGCGAAGGCCGTCGCCGGCATCCGACCACGAGAGCTCGTCTGTGCGCGCCACGACGACGGCGCAGTGCGCGAGCGCGGCAAGGAGCGGCCCCGCCGCAAGCACGAGGAGTGCTGCGGGGAGGACGTACGCCGCACCGGCGGCGGCGCCGGCGACCACGACGCCGACGGCGCAGTTCAGGAGCACGAGCCGCCACGAGTGGCGATAGCCCTGGCCGAGCGCCGCGCGCAGAGAGGCCGTCGCGCTCATCCCTTCACCCCCGCAGACGCCACGCCGGCGACGAAGTAGCGCTGGAAGACGAGGTAGACGGCGACGATCGGCAGGATCGCGATCACGCTCGCCGCCATCAGCTTCGGCCACTCGGTGTGGTACTGGAAGACGAACTGCGCGAGGCCGAGCTGCACGGTGTAGTGGTCGGGCGTCTGCAGCAGCAGGCTCGCCCAGAAGAAGTCGTTCCACGCACCCTGGAACTCGAGGATCGTCACGGCCGCGAGCGCCGGGCCCGCGAGCGGCAGCATCACCCGCCAGAACGTCTTGAAGTAGCCCGCGCCGTCGAGCTTCGCGGCCTCCTCGAGATCCTTCGGGATCGTGAGAAAGTACTGCCGCATGAGGAAGAGGCTCGTCGCAAGCCCGAGCTTGATGAGCACGTAGCCCGTGTACGTGTTGATGAGATGCCACTTCACGAGCATCTCGTACACCGGCACGAGCCTCAGCTGATCGGGAACCATCAGCGTCGCGAGCACGCCGAAGAAGAGGATCTCCCGGCCGGGGAAGCGCAGCCGCGCGAACGCGTAGCCGCCGAGCCCCGCGACGACGAGCGTGATCAGCGTGATCGCGACCGAGAGCCCGGCGCTGTTCTCGATGTAACGGGCGAAGTCGTACTTCGTCCAGACGTCGTGGTACGCCTGGAGGCTCCAGTGGTTCGGCAGCAGCGAGAAATACGCCGTCTCAGGAAGGGTCTTCAGCGACGTCGACACGGTCCAGAGGAACGGGATGAAGAAGAGGAGCGAGATCGCGGTCATCGCGGCGTACGCGCCGACGCGGATCGCGCGCTCGGAGCGCGCGCGCCCCGGGATCGCGCCACGCGACGGCCCACCGCCGTCGACGTTCCCCGTCACGAGGTTGTCGATCGCGGCGGCCGGCGGACCAAACGACTCGGGCTCGATCGCGGTCATGCAGCCTCCGAGCGGCCGAAGAGGAGCCGCTGCGCGAGCGTGAGCACCACCATGAACGCGAGCAGGATCACGCCCATCGCCGCGGCGTAGCCGAAACGAATGTTCTGCACCGCCTCCTGGACGAGCAGCAGCACCGGCGTGAGGGTCGCGTAGTCCGGCCCGCCGGTTCCGCCGGAGACGATGAACGCCTGGTCGTAGAGCTTGACTGCGCCGAGGATCGAGACGACCGCGACGAAGAAGTGACCGGGCTTGAGCAGTGGGAACGTGACTTTCCAGAACGTCCGCCAGCGTCCAGCGCCGTCGATCGCCGCAGCCTCGTAGACGTCGTTTGGGATCGCCTGCAACGAGGCGAGATAGAAGAGCATCATCGTCCCCGACGTCGTCCACGCGTTGAGGCCCGCGATCGTCGGCATCGCCGTCGTCGTTGTGTAGAACCACGGCGTGTGATGGTCGTAGCCGACGAGCGAGAGGGCCTTGTTCAGCAGGCCGTCGGCGTTGAGGATGAAGATCGCGATCGTCGTGATCGCCGCGGACGACGCGATCGAGGGAAAGTAGAACGCGCTGCGGAAGAACGTCCGCGCCTTGATCTTCTGGTTGACGATCACGGCCATGAACAAGCCGAGCGCCATCTGCGCCGGCACGACCCACGCGGTGTACTCGCCGATGTTGCGCATCGACCGCCAGAAGATCGGATCGTGCAGGACCCAGCCGTAGTTGTGCCAGCCGACCGAGCCCTGCGACCCGTAGACGCCCCAGTTGTAGCGGCTGATGTAGATCGCGTAGCCGATCGGGAACAGGAAGAACACGCCGAACACCGCCATCGGCGCAAGCACGAACGCGTAGCCGACCAGCGCTTCGCGAGCCCGCCCGGGCCGGCCGCCGCGAACCCGATATGCCTCAGCGCTCATGAAAGGAGGACGGCGGCCGCACTCGACGTGCAGCCGCCGCCCGTTTGCCGCTACTACTTCTTCAGGGCCTTCACGGTCGCAGCCTGGATGTCGTTGATCATCCCCTGCACGTCCTTCTTCCCCTGGAAGACGGCCGTCAGGTCGTTGTTCATGACCGTGTAGACGTCGCTGAAGCCCGGGAAGAACGACCACGCCCGAGAGTACGGTGCCTCCTTGATCAGAACGGAGCGGCCCGCGGCCGGCGGCACGTCGCTGCGCGACGGCAGCGCGAGCCCCTGGTCTGTCCACTTCTTCATCCCCTGCGCACCGGTGAGGTACGACAGGAGCGTCCAGGCGGCGGCCTTGTTCTTCGAGTCCTTCGCCATGGAGTACGACGTCGTGAAGCCGAGGTCGCCCCTCGCGCGGCCGTGCGGCATCGCGTACGTCGCGTAGCTGACCGTCGGGAACGTGTCGTGCATGTACGGCAGCGCCCAGTTCCCCTCGAAGATGATCGCCGCCTTCTGCTTGCCGAGGGCCTCACCGCACCAACCCGAGCCGAGCTGGTCCGGCGTGCGCGCGAGCCCGGAGGTGGCGAGACCGACGTAGAAGTTGATCGCCTTCTTCGCCGCCGGCGTGTTCAGCACCGGAGCCGTCCCCGCCTTGTTCAGGAACGAGCCGCCGGCCTGGTAGACGAACGGCAGCAGGCGAGCCCAGTCGGCCGAGAGGCAGATCGGGGCGCCGCCCGGGACCGCGTTCGTGACCTGCATCCTCTTCGCGGCCGCGATCAGAGCCGGCCACGTCGTCGGGACGCCGACACCGGCCTTCTGCAGCATGGAGGTGTTGATCTCCATCGCGAGCGGCGACCAGTCCTTCGGCAGGCCGTAGACCTGGCCCTTGTATGTGAAGCCGCTGAGCAGGCGCGGGAAGAACGGCTTCGTCGAGAAGTGGAACTTCGAGAAGTACGAGTTCAGCGGCTGAAGCACGCCCGCCGCCATCCAGTCGGGCGCGACGCTCGAGTCGACATAGAACACGTCCGGAGGCGTGTGCGACGCGAAGCGCGCCAGCATCGCCTGCGGATAGTTGCCGTTGATCGGCTGGTAGGTGACGTGGATGTTCGGGTACTTCTTCTCGAAGTCCTGGACGACGTTCGTCAGGAAGTCGAACTCCGAGCCGGACGATGCCCAGCCGGACAGAACGACGTTCCCCGACGGCCCCGCAGCGGTGCGGTGCGGCCGTGCCTGGGCGGCCGTGGTCGCAACGACCGCGGCGATCGCCAGGACGAGGAACGTCAACAAAACCCTACGCATGGAACCCCCTCCATGGACATGATGAACCTGGTCAGCCAACGACTCCGAATCGAGACGATGCACCTCCCCCGCCTGCGGAACCGTTGACCTCGTTAGTTGAGACGCCACCGGTACCGAAGGGTTTGTGCCCATTGTGGCGGGTAGCCTAAACGGGCTCGCGCAGGGCGCCGCGGTGCGCCCACGCGTGGGCGGCCACCGAGACGATCAGGAGCGCGTCGCCTGCGCCGATCGCGAGATCCGAGACGTTGAAGGTGAGCCCGCCGGCCACGAAGGGGTCGGGGACGCCGCCCCACGCGAAGCCGGAGACGGCGATGCCGAGCGCGCCGCCCGCCGCGATTCCTGCGCCGAGAGCAACCACGAGCGATGGGACCCGCGGTGCGAGCGCCAGCAGTGCCAGCGCGACGACCGCTCCGAGGACGAAGACGCCCGCCGGACGCGTGTGGTGGAAGGGCGTCGGCGTCAGCGCCTCGTGCGCAAGGTCGGCGCCGAGCACGACGAGCGCCGCACCGGCCGC
Organism: Gaiellaceae bacterium; assembly: GCA_035532715.1. Lineage (GTDB taxonomy): Bacteria > Actinomycetota > Thermoleophilia > Gaiellales > Gaiellaceae > Palsa-739. The sequence goes on from DATKQO010000224.1 coordinate 9,813, forward strand.
CAGCACGCTCCGCCGGCGCACTACACCCCCCTGGGCGTCTCGGCTGCGACGGGCATGGCGGCCTCGGGCGTCTCGGGGTGACCCTCGAACCCGTACTTCACGACCGGGTTCTTCGCCGCGCGCACCTCGTCGAGGCGGCGTACAGGCCGATGGTGCGGTGCACCCTTCAGCAGCTCCGGCTGCTCAGCCGCCTCGCGCGCGATCGCGAGCATCGCGTCGCAGAATGCGTCGAGCGTCTCCTTCGTCTCGGTCTCCGTCGGCTCGATCATCAGCGCCTCCGGAACGACAAGCGGGAAGTAGATCGTCGGCGGGTGAAAGCCGTAGTCCATCAGCCGCTTCGCGACGTCGAGTGCGGTCACTCCGTAGTCGCGCTTCAGGTTTCGCGCCGAGAGCACGAACTCGTGCATGCAGAGCCGGTCGTAGGGCAGCTCGTACACGTCCTTCAGGCGTGCGAGCACGTAGTTCGCGTTCAGCACCGCGGTCTCCGACATCTCACGGAGGCGTGGGCCGTACGCGCGAATGTAGGCATACGAGCGGACGAAGACGCCGAACGGGCCCGTGTACGCGCGCACCTTCCCGATCGACTTCGGCCGGTCGAAGTCGAGGCCGAAGCTGCCGTCCTCCTCGCGCACGACGGCCGGCACCGGCAGGAACGCCTCGAGGATGTCGCGCACCGCGATCGGGCCGCCACCAGGCCCACCGCCGCCGTGCGGCTGCGCGAACGTCTTGTGCAGGTTGATGTGCACGACGTCGAAGCCCATGTCTCCGGGACGCGAAATCCCGCACACGGCGTTGAGGTTCGCGCCGTCGTAGTACATGAGCGCGCCGGCGCCGTGGAAGATCTGCTCGATCTGCTCGATGTTCTCGTCGAAGAGCCCCAGCGTCGACGGGTTCGTGAGCATGAGCGCCGCGGTGTGCTCGTCGACCTTCGCCCGCAGGTCGTCGAGGTCGATGTTGCCGCGCGGGTCGGTCTTGACCGGCACGAGCTCGTAGCCGGTCATCGTCACGGAGGCGGGGTTCGTCCCGTGGGCCGTGTCGGGGACGACGACCGTGCGTCGCTGCGCCGACTCGCCGCGGTCGGCGAAGTACGCACGGATGAGCATGAGCCCGGTCAGCTCGCCCTGCGAGCCGGCCGCGGGCTGGAGCGACACGGCGTGGAGGCCCGTGATCTCGGCGAGGATCTCCTGCAGCCGCCACTCGAGCTCGAGCGCGCCCTGCACGTCCTCGACATCCTGCAATGGATGGATGTTCGCGAAGCCGGGCAGGCCGACGAGCCGCTCGTTGACGCGGGGGTTGTACTTCATCGTGCAGGAGCCGAGCGGGTAGAAACCGGTGTCGACGCCGAAGTTGCGCGTCGAGAGCTCGGTGAAGTGACGCACGAGCTCGAACTCCGGCACCTCGGGCAGGCGCGGCGGCTCCGCGCGGCGCAACTCCTCCGGCACCTCCGCGGCGGGCAGCCCGTCGTGGTGCGGGATCATCGACGCGCGGCGGCCCGGTTTCGACTTCTCGTAGATGAGCTTCATCGCGCGACCTCCGCGAGCACCTCGGCGAGCCTGTCGATCTCCGCGGGCGTCCGCTGCTCGGTCACGGCGACGAGCAGGACGTCGTCCATGCCTTCGTAGTCGCGGCCGAGCGCGTAGCCCGGCTGGACGCCGTGCGCGCGGGCGTCGCGGATCACGTCGCGCGCGTTTCGTCCGACCCGCACGGCAAACTCCTTGAACGTTGCCCGTTCGGGAAACACGAGCTCGAGCCCTGCGCGCTCCCGGAGCTGCTGCTTCGCGTACGCGGCGAGCGAGAGACAGGTCTCCCCCACCTCGCGCAGCCCCTGCGGCCCGAGCCACGTGAGATAGACGAGGCCGCCGAGTGCGAGGAGCGTCTGATTCGTCGTGATGTTCGACGTGGCCTTCTCGCGCCGGATGTGCTGCTCGCGGGTCTGCAGGGTGAGGACATAGCCGCGCTCGCCCGCGACGTCCACCGTCTCGCCGACGATCCGGCCGGGCAGGCGGCGGATGAACTCCGACCGCGACGCGAGGAAGCCGTAGTGGGGGCCACCGTACGCGGGGAAGTTGCCGGCGGCCTGCCCCTCGCCGAGCGCGAGCGCGCAGCCGTAGCGGCCCGGCGCCTCGAGCACGCCGAGGGAGATCGGGTCGACGTGCGCGATCGAGAGCGCCTCGGCCTCGTTCGCCGCCGCGGCGAGCTCCGGCGCCGGCTCGAGGAAGCCGAAGAAGTTCGGCTACTGGAAGATGACGGCCGCGGCGCCCTCGGCCGCCGCGCGCAGCTCGTCGGGATCCGTCGTCCCGTTCCGGTGCGGCACCTCGACGATCTCGAGCCCGAACCCGGGCGCGTACGTCTTCACGACCTGACGCACCTGCGGGCTCGTCGCCTCGGTGACGACGATCCGCGTCTTGCCGGGCCGCGCGTGCTTCGCGATGTAGCACGCGTCCGCCGTCACGGTCGCGCCGTCGTAGCCCGACGCATTCGAGACGTCCATCCCGGTGAGCTCGCAGATCGCCGTCTGATACTCGAAGATCGCCTGGAGCACGCCCTGGCTCATCTCTGGCTGGTACGGCGTGTACGCAGTGAGGAACTCGCCACGTTGCAGCACCGTGTCGACGACCGCCGGCACGTAATGGTCGTAGATGCCGGCGCCGAGGAACGACAGCTCCTTCGTCGAGTCGGCGTTGCGCGCCGCGAGTGAGCCCATGTGAGCGGAGAGCTCCGCCTCGCCGAGCGGACGCTCGAGCGCGAGCTCGCCGTCGAAGCGCATGGCGGCCGGGATGTCGCGGAAGAGCTCGGCGATCGACGAGACGCCGATCGTCCGCAGCATCTCCTCCCGGTCGTCGTCGGTGAGCGCGAGGAACGGGTGCGTCACTGGTCGGCCAGCACCTGCTTGTACGCCGCGAGGTCGAGCAGCGCGTCGACCTCGGACGGATCGGAGAGGCGGATCCGGACGAGCCAGCCGGCGCCGTACGGGTCCTCGTTGACGGTCTCGGGGGCGTCGACGACCGCCTGGTTCACCTCGAGCACCTCGCCCGAGAGCGGCGCGATCACGTCGGAGACCGCCTTGACGGACTCGACCTCGCCGTAGCTCGCGTCCTTCGCGACGGCCGCGCCCGGCGCGGGCGGCTCGAAGTGGACGAGCTCGCCGAGCGCGTCGGCGGCGAACCAGGTGATTCCGAGCACGGCTTCGTCGCCGTCGATGCGCGCCCAGTCGTGCTCGCTGTGGTACTTCAGATCTTCGGGGTACGACTCCGCGGCCGCCACTTCAGTCCTCCCTCGTGTAGATCGGTCTCTTCACGACGCGCGCCGTGCGGGGCTTCCCGCGCACGTCGATCGTCAGCTTCGTCCCGGGCGCCGCCTGGGCGGCCGGCACGTAGCCCATCCCGATGCCGACGTCGAGCATCGGCGAGTGCGTGCCGGACGTGACCTCGCCTCCGCCCTCGATCGGCATGCCCTGGCGCGGGATCGCCTTCTCCTCCATCACAAACGACACGAGCCGTCGGCTCGGGCCCTCTGCCTTGACGGCACGCAGGACGCCGGCGCCGCTGAAGTCCTTCGCCTCGAGCGCGCACGTCCAGCCGAGGCCGGCCTCGATCGCATTCGTGTCCGGCCCGATGTCGTTCCCGTGCAGCGGGAGCGACGCCTCGAGCCGCAGCGTGTCGCGCGCGCCGAGCCCACACGGCACGACACCGCGCGCGAGCACCGCATCCCAGAGCGCGACCGCGTCCTCCGCCATGCAGAGGATCTCGCAGCCGTCCTCGCCCGTGTACCCGGTGCGGTTGACCATCGCCTCGACGCCGTCGATGCGCTCCTCGGCGAACGTGAACTGCTACGCGGGCGCCAGGCCGAGCGTCTCGATAGCCGTCGGCCCCTGCACCGCGACGAGCGCGTACTCGTCGGAGACGTCGCGCACGTCGGAGCCGTTGAGCTCGCGCTCCTTGATCCACGCGAAGTCCGCTGCGCGGTTCGAGGCGTTGACGACGAGCAGGAACCGGAACTCGTCGAGCCGGTACGCGATCAGGTCGTCGACGATCCCGCCCCGCTCGTTCGGGAGCAGCGTGTACTGCGCGTCGCCCGGGCCGAGCCGGCCGAGATCGTTCGAGAGCAGGCCTTGCAGCAGCTCAAGCGCCCGTGGCCCCTCGACCTCGATCTCGCCCATGTGGGAGACGTCGAAGACGCCCGACGCGGCGCGGACTGCGCGGTGTTCCTGGATGACGCCCTCGTATTGCACGGGCATCTCCCAGCCTGCGAACGGCACCATGCGCGCGCCGAGTGCGACGTGCCGGTCGTGCAGCGGAGTGCGCTGGAGCGTCTGCGCCATGCACCGACGATCCTAGTGACTGACCGGCGCGGGGCACACGGGGACCCGCCTCCGAAACGGAGCCGCCCCGACTCATCCGAGGATGGACCGGGGCGGCGGACCGGGTCGTGCGGGTTGGCGTCTGATGGGCCAACCCGTTGGGGCATGCGTCTCCTACCGCGGCGGCCGCCGCTCAAACATCCCTCAGGAGTCGCGCAGGAACGACGGCACGTCGAGCGCGTCGTCGGGGATCTCGAAACCGCCGCCCGGGATCGGCGCGGACGGGATCGGCGCCTCGGCCGCCTCACGACGCCGGCGGCGACGCTGGCTGCCGAAGCCGGTGGCGATCACGGTCACCCGCACTTCGTCGCCCATGGCGTCGTCGATCACGGCCCCGAAGATGACGTTCGCGTTCTGGTCGGCTGCGCCGGTGACGACCTCGGCCGCCTCGTTCACCTCGAAGAGCCCGATCTCGGGGCCGCCGGTGATGTTGAGCAGGATCCCGGTGGCGCCCTCGA
>DATKQO010000225.1:0-4199 GCA_035532715.1 Gaiellaceae bacterium
CGGATCCCGATCGAGGCGCCGCGCGGCGAGGTCCTGCTCCTCGAGCGGATCGAGGGGGATCTCTGGGAGGGCCTTGCGCGGCCGACCCGCCGGCTGAAGCCGGGCCGTCGCTACGGGCCGGTCGAGCTGCTCGAGCACCTCGGAGAGGGACGGTGGCGTCTCCGGCTCGACGGGGAGCCGCTCGGCGCGACGCCGCTGCCGCCGTACATCACGGCTCCGCTCGACGATCCCGGCCGGTACCAGACGGTGTACGCGCAGGAGCCCGGGTCGGCGGCGGCGCCGACCGCCGGGCTGCATTTCACGCGGGAGCTCCTTGCGCGCCTCGACGTCGAGCGGGTGACACTGCACGTCGGCCTCGACACGTTCAGGCCCGTGACGGCGGAGCGGCTCGAGGAGCACACGATCCACGGCGAGCGTTACGTCGTGGCCCCGACGGCCTGGACCCGGATCCGCAGCGCCGAGCGTGTGCTCGCGGTCGGTACGACGAGCGTGCGCGTGCTCGAGACGCTCTCGCGCGGAGGCCCGCTCGAGGGCCGGACCGAGCTCTTCGTGACGCCGGGCTTCGAGTTCGCGCGTGTCGACGCCTTGCTCACGAACTTCCATCTGCCGCGCTCGACCCTGCTCGCCCTCGTGATGGCCTTCGCCGGAGTCGAGGAGACGCGGCGGCTGTACCGGCTCGCGGTGGAGGAGCGCTACCGCTTCTACTCGTTCGGCGACGCCATGCTCCTTCTCTAAACACCTCGGCGCCCCGGGTGTCAGACGCGTGTTCGCAGGAGTGTGCGTCGCCGACGCCGTTACCCTCGGCAGGTGAGCAGCTCCTTCAGCCTCGTCGCCACGGACGGCGACGCCCGCGCCGGCGTGCTCCGCACGGCCCACGGGGACGTGTCGACTCCGGCCTTCATGCCCGTCGGGACGAAGGGGACGGTGAAGTCCGTCGATCCCGATGAGCTCCGGGGGCTCGGAGTGTCGATCCTGCTCGGCAACACGTACCACCTGCACTTCCGCCCGGGGGAGGAGCTGATCGCCGAGCTCGGCGGCCTCCATCGGTTCATGTCCTGGGACGGGCCGATCCTCACCGACTCGGGCGGCTTCCAGGTGTTCTCGCTTCGCGACACGCTGATCTCGAGCGACGACGACGGCGTCACCTTCCGTTCGGTCTATGACGGCAGCCCGGAGCGGTTCACGCCCGAGCTCGCCGCGCGCATTCAGGAGCGGCTCGGCTCCGACATCGCCATGTGCCTCGACATCTGCGCGCCTGCAGGCGTCCCGCGCAGCGAACTCGAGGACGCCGTCCGCCGCACGACGCTGTGGGCGGAACGCCAGCGCGACCTGCCGCGGGCTCCCGGCCAGCTCCGCTTCGCGATCACGCAGGGCGGCCTCGACTCCGAGCTCCGCCGCCGCTCGTCCGAGGAGCTCGCCGCGCTCGACTTCGACGGCTACGCGATCGGCGGCCTGAGCGTCGGCGAGGCTCGCACCCCGATGTTCGACGCGACCACGCATGCCGCGTCGGTCCTGCCGGCGGCCAAGCCGCGCTATTTCATGGGCATCGGCGACCCCGAGGGCGTGATCGAGGTGATCGCACGCGGGATCGACATGTTCGACTGCGTGCTCCCGACCCGCACCGCCCGAACCGGTAGCGCGCTCACGTGGGAGGGTCGGCTCAACCTTCGCAACGCCCGATTCGCCCGCGATGAGCGGCCGCTCGATGCGACCTGCGGCTGTCCCGCGTGCTCGCGGTTCAGTCGCGCGTACATCCGGCATCTCGTGAACCAGCAGGAGATTCTCGGGCTCCGGCTCCTCAGCCTGCATAATCTGCGCTTCCTGATCGACCTCGTCGCCGCGGCCCGGGAGCAGATCGAGCGCGGTGGGTTCGAGAGCTGGCGGGCCGATGCGCTCGCGCGGCTCACACGACAACCTCTGGAGACCTAAGTGCTCGGTGCAAGCAGCGGCAGCAGTTTCTTCTTCCTGATCGTCGTCGCGTTCGTCTTCATCTGGTTCATGGTCATCCGCCCGCAGAAGAAGCGACAGGTGCAGGCGGCGCGGATGCTCAATACCCTGAACGTCGGCGACCAGGTCGTGACGGCGGGTGGGATGTACGGCGAGGTGACGGCCCTCCACGACGACGACGTGATGGTCCGCATCGCCCCCGAGACCGAGGTCCGGATCGCCCGTAAGGCGATCGGTGCCGTGATCCCGCCGGAGGACGACTCGGCGGAGCGGGACGAGCCCGAGAGCGAGCCGCACGAGCCTGCCGGCGCCTGAGGCGACGGCTACCCTTCCCTTCGTCACGTGACCGACCGGCGCAAGTACCTCCTTCTGATGGGCGTGATCGTGATCGCGCTCGCCGGCGCGGTCCTGCTCGCCGTGCCGGGCTCGCCGATCCAGCGCAAGCCGACGCTCGGCCTCGACCTGCGCGGCGGTCTCGAGGTCGTGCTGAAGGCGGTCCCGCCGAAGGGCCACGTGCTCACCGCGGCCGACCTCGACCGGTCGGTGTCGATCATGCAGAACCGGATCAACGGCCTCGGCGTCTCCGAGCCGGAGATCCGCAAGCAGGGCTCGGACCAGATCGTGATCCAGCTCGCCGGCGTTCACGATCCCGCCAAGGCGGCGGCGCTGATCGGGAAGACGGCTCAGTTGATGCTGTTCGACTTCGAGAACGACCTCACCGGTCCGTCGAAGGACCTGAACGGGAATCCGGTCGCCGCGCCGGCGCTGTACGGCCTGCTCAAGCAGGTCGCCTCGCAGGCTGCGAAGGGCACGCCGGAGGCGTATTACCTCTTCCACACGAAGACGGTGAAGGTGGCCTCCTCGACGACCGTCACCGTCAAGGGCAAGAAGGTGCTCAAGCCGACGACGAAGACCGTCGTCAAGCACTCGCTCGTGCAGACGAGCGCGAACCCCGCCGACACGCTGGCGAAGCTGCTGCGGCCGGTCGGCGGCAAGGTGCCGCCGGGCGACGAGGTGATGAAGGTGCCGCAGCACATGCTCGTCCTGAGCTGTCCGGCGAGCACGGGCTGCATCGGCGCGCAAGCCGCGTCGCCCGCCGGCACCTATTACTACCTCGTCAACTTCTACCCGACGCGCAAGACGAACCCCGTGCCGGAGATGACCGGCGCCGATCTCGTGCTCTCGGGCACGCGCGCCGATGTCGGCCAGGCCGGCGGCTACATCGTGACGTTGCAGTTCACGAACCACGGCTCGGACCAGTTCCAGAAGATCACGCGCGCGGAGGCGCAGCGCGGGGCGACCAAGTTCGATCTTGCCGGCAAGCAGGGCAACTACCTCAACTACACGCAGCACTTCGCGATCGTGCTCGACGGGCAGCTCGAGTCGACGCCGTACATCGACTTCCAGCGCAACCCCGACGGCATCCCCGGGCCGAATGCGGAGATCGACCTCGGCACGGGCGGCACGTTTCAGCAGGCGAAGGACCTGGCCCTGATCCTCCAGACCGGTGCGCTGCCGGTGAGCTTCGTGCAGATCGAGCGCACCGACGTGTCCGCCACGCTCGGCAAGGACTCGCTCACGCAGGCGTGGCATGCAGCCGTCGTCGGCCTCGTCGTCGTCGCGCTGTTCTTGCTCGTGCTCTACCGCTTCCTCGGCCTCGTCGCGGTGATCGGCCTGGCGATCTACGCCGTCTTCTACTACGCGGCGATCCTCCTCTTCAACGTCACGCTGACGCTGCCGGGCTTCGCCGGCCTGATCCTCACGATCGGCGTCGCGGCCGACGCGAACGTCGTCGTCTTCGAACGCATCAAGGAAGAAGTGCGCGCCGGGAAGTCCGTGCGCGCAGCGATCGCCGCCGGCTACGGCAAGGGCTTCCACACCATTCTCGACGCGAACGTCGTCACCGCCATCACCGCGCTCGTGCTCTTCCTGATCGCGGTCGCGTCGGTGAAGGGCTTCGCGCTCATGCTCCTGATCGGCACCGCGATCTCGCTGCTGACGGCGGTCGCCGCGACGCGTGCCCTGCTCGGCCTGCTCGCCGGCTTCCGCTGGTTCGACAACCCGCGCTTCATGGGCGCGGGCGGCCAGCAGACCGCGAAGTGGCTGCAGATCGACTTCATGAAGCGGCGCAACCTCTGGTTCGCGATGTCCGGCGTGATCGTCCTCGCCGGAGCCGTGTCGCTCGGCGTGCGGGGCCTCAACCTCGGCATCGACTTCAAGGGCGGCACGCAGATCACGTTCAACACGCACAC
>DATKQO010000226.1:0-6935 GCA_035532715.1 Gaiellaceae bacterium
TGATCGGCTTCGCGATCCTCGCCGTGATCGTGTTGAACGCGCTCTTCGCGTTCTTCCAGGAGCAGCAGGCGGAGCAGGCCGTCGAGGCGCTTCGGCGCTACCTGCCACAACAGGCGACCGTGCGCCGTGACGGCAGGCGGCACGTCGTCGACGCGCGGGAACTGGTTCCCGGCGACGTGATCCTGATCGAGGAAGGCGAACGGATCTCCGCCGACGCGCAGCTGCTGGAGGGCTCGCTAGAGGTCGACCTCTCCACGCTGACGGGGGAGTCCCAGCCCGTGTTGCGCGAGGCGGGCGCGGCGGGCGCGGCCGGTCCGGCGATCGAAGCGCGCAACCGCGTCTTCAGCGGCACGACGTGTGTCGGAGGCTCGGCGTCCGCAGTCGTGCTCGCGACGGGCATGCAGAGCGAGCTCGGACGGATCGCGGCGCTGACGGAGGGAGTCGCGTCGGAGCCGAGCCCGCTCGAGGCCCAGGTTCGCCGGGTCGCGTGGCTGATCGCGTTCGTCGCGATCGTCGCAGGCCTCGCCTTCCTGCCCGTCGGCTGGCTCGCGGCAGGCCTGCCGCTCCACGACGCGCTCAGCTTCGCGATCGGCCTGATCGTCGCGAACGTGCCCGAAGGGCTGTTGCCGACGATCACGCTCGCGCTCGCGGTCGGCGTCGCCGGCCTCGCGCGCCGCGGCGCCCTCGTCAAGCGGCTCAGCGCCGTGGAGACCCTGGGCTCGACGACCGTCATCTGCACGGACAAGACCGGGACGTTGACGGAGAACCGGATGCGCGCGGTGCGCATCTGGACGCCGCTCGGCGAGGTCGACCTCGAAGCGGGCACCGACGCGCCGGCTGCTGCAGCCGCCGACCCGGTGCTGGCGTTGCTCGGTCTCGCAACCGCCTCGTGCAGCACGGCCGACGTCGACGCCGCGCAGGCGGGCAAGTCGCGCGGCGAGGCGACCGAGGTCGGCCTGCTCGAAGCGGTCGGCCGACTGGGGATCGACGTGACGACGCGGCGCCGTGACCGTCGCCGGAGGAAGCTCTACCGTTTCGACCCGACGCTACGCCTCATGTCGACGGTCGACGAGCGCCGGGACGGGACACTCACGATCCACGCGAAGGGCGCACCCGAAGCGGTGCTCGAGCGGGCGACGCGGATCGGGGGCCGAGACACCCACCGGGAGCTCCGCGACTCCGACCGGGACGAGGTGCTCGCGGTGCTCGAGCGCTACGCAAGCCAGGGTCTGCGCGTCCTCGCGATCGCCCGAAGGCACCTGCCGCAGGGCGCCGAGGCACCGGCTCGCCGCGAAGAGGCAGAGCGCGACCTTTGCCTGCTCGGGCTCGTCGCGCTCTTCGATCCCCCACGGCCCGAGGTCGCGGACGCTGTCACGGATTGCCACGCCGCCGGCATCCGCATCATCGTCGTCACCGGCGACTATGGCCCGACCGCGGCGGAGATCGCGAGGCGAGTCGGCATCGGCAACACCGGCGCGCACGTTCTGACCGGCGAGCAGCTGGAAGAGCTGAGCGAACGCGAGCTCGACGAGCTTCTGCTGCAGGGAGACGAGCTGGTCTTCGCGCGTGCGACGCCCGAGGCGAAGCTGCGGATCGCCGACGCGCTGCGCGCCCAGGGGCACGTCGTCGCGATGACCGGCGACGGCGTCAACGACGCACCGGCGCTGCGCCGCGCCGACATCGGTGTGGCGATGGGACGATCGGGCACGGACGTCGCCCGCGAAGCCGCGACGATGGTGCTCACCGACGACAACTTCGCGACGATCGTCGCGGCCGTCGCGGCCGGCAGACGCGTGTACGACAACGTCCGCAAGTTCATCCTGTACATCTTCGCGCACGCCACACCGGAGGTCGTGCCGTTCCTCGCGTTCGCGCTCTCGGGCGGCGCGATCCCGCTTCCCCTGACGGTGCTGCAGATCCTCGCGATCGACCTCGGGACCGAGATCGTGCCGGCGCTCGCACTCGGCCGGGAGCCGGCAGAGCCCGGGTTGATGGATCGCCCCCCACGCCCGCGCTCCGAAGGCGTGATCCGGCGGGCGCTGCTCGTTCGCGCCTGGGTCTTCCTCGGCCTGATCGAAGCCGCGCTCGTCATGAGCGGTTTCTTCTTCGTGCTCCTGCGGGCCGGATGGAGCCCGGGCGACGAGGTCGGAGCGGGGCATCCGCTCCACGCGGCGTACATGACCGCGACGACGATGACGTTCGCCGGCATCGTGTTCTGCCAGATCGGCACGGCGATCGCTGCGCGAACCGAGCGGGCGTCGCTGCGCTCGGTCGGGTTCCTCACGAACCGGCTCCTGCTCGTCGGGATCGCGACCGAGATCGTGTTCGCGGCCGTGCTCGTCTATGTGCCAGGGCTACACGGCCTCTTCGGCACCGCGCCTCTGGGCGCCCTCGAGCTCGGGCTCCTCGCTGCGTTTCCGCCGATCGTCTGGGGAGCGGACGAGCTCCGCCGGCTCCTGCTCCGGCGGCGCGGCGCGGATGCGCGCAAATACGGATGACGGATCGGACCTTACCCCGAAGCTCTCAGGGCCGGCGCACGGGACATCTCCTCCAAAGAGAGGAGTTCGCCATGCGTCCCGTCCAGCGCGGCTCCGACCAGCACCGACTCCGCGAGCTTGCGCGCGTTCCGGCTGCGTTGCAGCGCATGCCCGCGCCGCCCAGTGCACACCTGCACCGACCGAGTCACGTGTCGCCCGGCCGTCGCCCACGCCGCGGCCCGGCGTGAAAGGAGACCCGTCATGCGCAAGACGATCATCATGGGAGCCGGCGGCCGCGACTTCCACAACTTCAACGTCGCTTTCCGCGACGGTACGACGGAGGTTGTCGCGTTCACGGCGACGCAGATTCCCGGAATCGCCGACCGCGTGTATCCATCTGCGCTCGCCGGCGCGCGCTATCCCGACGGGATCCCGATTCGGCCCGAGGATGAGCTCGTCCAGCTCATCGAAGAGCACGGCGTCGACGAGGTCGTGTTCGCGTACTCGGACTTGAAGCACGAGGCCGTGATGCACAAGGCGTCGACGGTGCTCGCCACGGGCGCCGATTTTCGACTCATGGGGCCGAAGGCGACCATGCTTCGCTCGTCCAAGCCCGTCGTCTCCGTCTGCGCCGTGCGCACCGGCTGCGGCAAGAGCCAGACGACGCGCAAGGTCGGGCAGATCCTGATCGACGCCGGCCTGACGGTCGCGCTCGTCCGGCATCCGATGCCCTACCACGACCTGGAGCGGATGCGCGTGCAGCGCTTCGCGACCCTCTCCGACATCGACGCGTCCGGCGCGACGGTGGAAGAACGAGAGGAGTACGAGGAGCCGGTTCGCATGGGCATGGTCATGTACGCGGGCGTCGACTACGAGGCGATCCTGCGACAGGCGGAAGCCGAGGCCGACGTCGTCATCTGGGACGGCGGCAACAACGACTTCCCGTTCTACGCACCCGACCTGTCGATCGTGGTCGCCGACCCGCTTCGGCCGGGCCACGAGCTGCTCTACCACCCCGGCGAGACCAACCTGCGGATGGCCGACGTCGTCGTCATCAACAAGGTCGACTCGGCCGAGGCGCACAACGTCGAGACCGTGCTCCAGAACGTCGAGGCGGTCAACCCACTGGCGAAGGTGATCTTCGCCGACTCGCCGCCCCGCCTCGATTTCGGCGCGGACGTGCTCGGCCGGTACGTGCTCGTCGTGGAAGACGGGCCGACGCTGACGCACGGCGAGATGCCGTTCGGCGCCGGCCTCCTGGCTGCACGCAAGGCGGGTGCGGCGAAGATCGTCGACCCGCGACCGTACGCTGTCGGCTCGATCAAGGAGACGTTCGAGAAGTGGCCGCAGCTCACCAACGTGCTGCCGGCGATGGGCTACTCGCCGGAGCAGCTTGCCGAGCTCGAAGCCACGATCAACGCGGTCGACTGCGATGTCGTCGTGACGGGCACGCCGATCGACCTCGCACGTCTCATTCACTCGAAGCATCCGATCCGCCACGTCCGCTACGCGCTCGAAGAGGTCGGTGTACCGACACTCGCGCAGGTTCTCGAGCCGATCGTCGAGGTGGCGCGGCAGCGCGAGACCGTCGGCGCGAGATGAAGACGATGAGGACGGCGGCCGCCACGCGTCTACGGAGCTTCACCCGCGTCGCAGACCTGACGCCGCCGGTACTCGTGGACCTGCTCGACCTGGCGGAGACGATGCGGCACGAGCCGACGCGCTGGGAGACGGCGCTGCACGGCGAGACGATCGCGTGCATCTTCGAGAAGCCGTCGACGCGGACGCGCGTGTCGTTCGCGGCGGCGGCTGCCCGCCTCGGTGCGACACCGCTCGCACTGTCGGCGCAGGAGCTCCAACTCGGGCGCGGCGAGACGATCGCCGACACTGCCCGGTCCCTCTCCGGTTACGTCGCGGCGATCGTGATCCGCACGTTCTCGCATGAAACCGTCGAGGAGCTCGCACGCTGGGCGACGGTGCCGGTCATCAATGCGCTCTCCGACCGGCATCACCCGTGCCAGGCACTCGCCGACCTGCTCACCATTCGCGAGCTCTGCGGTGGGCCGGCCGGCCGGCGGCTCGCCTTCGTCGGCGACGGCGGTGACAACGTCGCCCACTCGCTTCTCGAAGCGGGCGCGCTCTCCGGGCTCGACATCACGATCGCGTGCCCGCCCGCATACGCGCCCAACCCGGCCGTGCTGGACGAGGCGCTTGCGCTCGCCGCGGAGACCGGAGCGGCGCTGCATGTCGTCCACGATCCACGAGCGGCCGTCACGGGGGCGGACGCCGTCTACGCCGACGTCTGGGCCTCGATGGGCGAGGAGACCGAAGCGAACGCGCGCAGAGCGGCGCTGTCGTCGTATCAGGTGACCGACGAGCTGATGGCGCTTGCGAAGCCGCAGGCGATCTTCCTGCACTGCCTGCCCGCGAAGCGAGGCGAGGAGGTCGCGTCGTCCGTGCTCGACGGGCCGCAGTCGGTCGTCTGGCGGCAGTCGGCGAACCGGCTTCCGACGGAGCAGGCGCTCCTCCTGACACTCACCCGCGGCGCGGAGCTGGAGCGGCGGTGAGAATCGTCGTCGCCCTCGGCGGGAACGCACTGCTCCGTCGCGGCGAGCCGGCGGAGGCGGAGACTCAGCGACGCAACGTGGCGCTGGCCGCCTTCGCCCTCGGCGCCGTGGCAACCGAGCACGAGCTCGTCGTCACGCATGGCAACGGCCCGCAGGTCGGACTGCTCGCGCTGGAGGCGGACGCCTACAGGGCGGTGTCGCCGTACCCGCTCGACGTGCTCGGTGCGGAAAGCCAGGGCATGATCGGCTACTTGCTGGCGCAGGCGCTGCGTGGCGAGGTCGACCGCGAGGTCGTGTGCGTTCTGACCCAGGTGCTCGTCGACGGCGCCGATGCGGCATTCGCACATCCGACCAAGCCGATCGGCCCGATCTACACCGAGGGCGAGGCGCGACGGCTCGCAGCGGAGCGTCTGTGGACGGTCGCGCCGGACGGCACCGCGTTCCGGCGCGTCGTCGCGTCGCCCGAGCCCACGGCGATCGTGGAGCTCGACGCGATCGAGCGACTCGTCGAGGCGGGAGCCGTGGTGATCTGCGGCGGCGGCGGCGGCGTCCCCGTCGTCACCGACGACGGCCGCCTGCGCGGCGTCGAAGCGGTGATCGACAAGGATCTGACGGCCGCGCTCCTCGCCGAGAGCCTTCGCGCTGACCGGCTCGTCATGGTCACCGACGTCCCGTTCGTGGAGCGCTCGTGGGGAGAGGCGGGCGCGACGCCGATCGAGGTCGCGACTCCGGCTGAGCTCCGGCGCCTGCGTTTTGCAGCCGGTTCGATGGCACCGAAGATCGAGGCCGCCTGCCGCTTCGTCGAGCGAACCGGCGGCACGGCGACGATCGGTGCGCTCGACGACCTGGCGGCGGTCGTGCGCGGCCGGGCCGGAACCCGCGTCGTACCGCGGGCCCGCGCTCCCGCCTGACCGGAGCTGCGGGCTGCACGTCCTGCAGCACGGTCGTGTACGGGAAAGCCGCAGGCGAAGCCGCGCGTTCCCGGACGTTGGTCGCCGCCCGGCGTCGGACCGTCTGTACGACTCCTTCGAACCAAAGGAGCCCGATCGGCCAGGAGGTGACGGGCGATGATGCACTGGCACAACGGCTGGGACTGGTTCTGGATGATCCCGATGGTGCTCTTGTCGGTCCTCGTGCTCGGCACCGTGGTCTATACCGCCGTGAGGCTCGCGAACCGCGACCTGCACCGGCATTAGGAGGCCTGCGATGTCTCTTTCCCATGCACACGTCGGCGATCTGGTCTTCGTCGAGGGGCGAAGGGTCGGCGATTCGCGCCGCGTCGGCGAGATCCTCGAGATTCTCGGAGTCCCCGACCACCCGCGCTACCGCGTGCGGTGGGACGACGGCCATGAGGTGATCTTCTATCCAGGCGGCGGCGCCGAGATCCGGCCCGCCCCCGAGCGGCAGCGAACCGAAGGGAGAGGTCATGCTCGACACGCCGCGCCCCACGCTCGCTAGATCCGCGATGTACCCGGCGCTCGGACAGCTCCGCGTCGCCGAAGCGATGCACCCGGGCCTGATCTCCTGCTCACTCGAGACGCCGCTTCGGTCGGTTGCGCGCATGATGGCGACCTACCGCGTGCACGCGGTCCTCGTCGCCTCGCACGGCGAGGAAGCGCTCCCCGACGGCGCGTTCTGGGGAGTCGTGTCGGACATCGATCTGCTGCAGGCAGCCGAGACCGCCGATCTCGACGTGCTTCCCGCGAGGACGATCGCCGCCACGCCGGTCGTCACGGTGGCGGTCACCGATGAGCTCGCTTCTGCGGCGCGGTCGATGGTCGAGCACGATGTCTCGCACCTGATCGTGGTCGAGCCGGCATCCGCGCGACCCGTCGGAGTGCTCTCGTCGCTCGACATCGTGCGGGCGCTCGCGGGGTTCCCCGAGCGGCAT
>DATKQO010000227.1:0-13072 GCA_035532715.1 Gaiellaceae bacterium
GGTCAGGAAAGCGCCGTACTGGAACACGGAGTGGTGGATCGTGAACGTGAGGCTGCGGAAGTCCGGTTTGCCGATGATCGCGGCAACGATCGGCATCACGAGGTTGTTGACCAGCGAGTTGACCACCGCGGCGAACGCGAGACCCATCACGAACGCAACGGCGAGCTCGATGATGTTGCCCTTGAACAGGAAGTCCCTGAACTCCTTGATCATGGTCGCTCCTTGGACTACTCGTAGTTGACGGCCGCCGTCCGCTGTTTTCTCAACGCTTTCGCAGGACACGCCGCAGAATCGCGTCGTACTCCTCGAGTCCCTGCCGGTAGAGGCGCGCCTCGGGGCCGGCGGCGATGCCGACGCGCTCGGGGATCACGCCCCACACCGCGACGTTCTCCGCCTTCCACCAGGCGATCGCCTCCTCGAGATCGTTCGTGCCGAGCCGTGCGGCGGAGATGACGACCCCGCGGGGCGTGCGGGCGGGCACCATCTCGAGCGTCACGGCCACCCGTGCGTACTCGACGCCGCCGGCTCGCGTCGGGATGATGACGGCGTCGGCCGAGTCGATCGCGGATTGCACGAGCCGCTCGTCGCCGGGAGGCGTGTCGACGATCCCCACGCCCTCGTGACGGCTCATCGCCCGGGTCAACGTCCGTTCCGACGGCGCTTCGACGACCGTCACACCCTCGACGGGCCGCTCCTCGAGCCACTCGGCCGACGAAGCCTGCCGGTCGGCGTCGATGAGCAGAACCGGGTCGTAACCACGCGCGACCGCGACTGCGGACAGGTACACGGCCGTCGTCGTCTTCCCGACCCCGCCCTTGAGATTCGTCACCACGATGTTCATGCGACGTCCCAGTCTACTGGGGGAGCCCTTTCGTGATCGCGCGCTCCTCCCTCGCGCCGGCGCGACCTCATCTAGTCGCTCGAGGAGCTCTTCTTCTCGGTCTTCGTCGAGGAGGACGACGAGTCGCTCTTCGCCGACGAGTCGCCGGACGACGAGGACGAGTCGCTCTTCGACGACGAGTCGCCGGCGGACGAGTCGCCGGAGGACGACCCGTCGCCGCCGCCGCCGTCCTTCTTCGCCGCGGCCTTCCCCTTCTTGCCGTAGTCGGTCGAGTAGAAGCCCGAGCCCTTGTAGTGGATCGCGATCGGGTAGAGCACGAGCTCGAGCGGCGTCGCGCCGCACACGTCGCACTTCTCGGGTGCGGGCGCCGTCATCGACTGGAAGCGCTCGAAGAGATGCCCTTCCGGACAGCGGTACTCGTAGATCGGCATTCGGTCGCTGACAGTATCAGCGGCCTCCAGGACGTCTGAGGCTGCCGATACGGGCTCGGACGGCCTGGCCGGGCGGGATCCGCTGCGCGTTCTCCGCGGCGCGGAGCGGCACGGTCTCGCACATCGCGACGCGCGACGACACGCTGATCGACGACCTCCGCGCGTGTGCGGGCGCCGAGCGACCGGCGCCGGCCGTGGCGGCCGACACGGTCCGGCGGCGCGCGTACCGCGTCACCGGCGCGCAGCTCGAGGCGCTGCGCGCGGCCGGCCTCTCCGTGCGACGCTCGGCTTCATCGAGGCCTTCGTGTCAAGGGCGCCGCCGCCCCCGGGGCGCTAGGAGCCGCTGTCGGCCTCCTCGTCGAGAAGCTCCTGGAAGCACGGCGCTCCCTCGAAGGCCGCGAGGCCGACGGGGTGCAGCCGGCGCTCGCGCCGCCGGCGCGCGAGGTCGCGGCGCCGGCGGGCGGCCGCCACCGCGGCGGACGCGCCGACGAGCCCGCCGAGCAGGAACGAGCGCGCACGTCCGCGCCTGGCCTCGTCGTCCATGGGACGATTGTACGAATGCGGATCGCGACCCTCGGCGACGTGATGCTCGACGTGATCGTCCGCCTCGACGAGCCCCTCGCTCCCGGGGACGACGTCCGGGCGCGAACGAGGACGGGCGCAGGCGGCCAGGCGGCGAACGTCGCGGCCTGGGCCGCGTCGCTCGGAGCCGACGCACGGTGCATCTGCAAACGCGGGGACGACGCGGCCGGCGAGCTCGTCGCGCGGGAGCTGGCGGCGCACGGCGTGGAGCTCGTTGGCCCGGTGGCGCCCGGCCCGACCGGCGTCGTCGTGTCGATCGTCGGAGCCGACGGCGACCGCTCGATGGCGTCGGACCGCGGCGTCGCCCCGTCGCTCGCCGCGGACGAGCTCGAACCGGCGTGGCTCGACTGCGAGGTCCTGCACCTCTCCGGCTACGCACTGCTGCGCGAGCCGATCTCCGAGGCCGCGCTCTTCGCGGCGCGCGTCGCGCGCGAACGCGGAGCGCGCATCTCGGTCGACGTCGCCGCGTGGACCGAGATCCGCACGTACGGCCCCGTTCGCTTCCGCGAGCTGCTCGACGCCGTCGCGCCCGACGTCCTCTTCGCGACCGAGGCGGAGTGGGAGATGCTCGGCGGCGCGTATCTCACCGCGCGGACCGGCGTGCTGAAGCGGGGCGCGCGCGGCTGCACCGTTCTCACGGAGGAGGCGCGGCTCGACCTCGCGCCGGTCGAGGCGGTCGTCGTCGACACGACCGGCGCCGGCGACGCCCTCGCAGCCGGGTTCCTCCTCGGCGGCACGCTCGAGGAGGCGGCACGGCGCGGGTTGGACGCTGCGGCGCGGTGCGTCGCGAACGTAGGGTCGTTCCCGTGCTGAGGGTGACGGAAGAGGTGCGCGAGGCGCTCGGATCGGGCGGCGCAGTCGTCGCGCTCGAGACGACGCTCGTCGCGCACGGGTTCCCGCCGGGCGAGGGCGTCGACGTCGGGCTCGAGTCCGAGCGGCAGGTCCGCGCCGCGGGAGCGGTGCCGGCGACGGTCGGCGTGCTCGACGGCGAGATCGTCGTCGGGTTGACGGAGGACGAGCTCGCACGCTTCGGCGCGGACGCGCGCAAGGTCGGGCCGCGCGACCTCGCGACGGCCGTCGTGCAGCGCGCAGTCGGGGCAACGACGGTCGGCGGCACCCTCGCGGTCGCCCGCGCTGCAGGCATCTCGTGGCTCGCGACCGGCGGCCTCGGAGGCGTGCATCGCGGCTTCCCGGATCCGCCGGACGTGTCGGCCGACCTCGCGCAGCTCGCGCGCACGCCGGCGCTCGTCGTCTCCGCCGGCGTGAAGTCGCTCCTCGACGTGCCTGCCACCGCCGAGCTGCTCGAGTCGCTCGGCGTGCCGGTGCTCGGTTTCCGCGTCGACTCCCTTCCCCTCTTCTACGCGGCGGCAGGCGGGCCGCCCGTGTCGGCGCGCGTCGAGTCTGCGCGGGAGGCGGCGCGCGTCGCCCGTGCGCACTGGGAGCTCGCGGGCGGCGGCCTCCTGCTCGGGCGCCCGCCCGACGAGTCGCTCGACGACGTCGAGCCGCTGATCGAGCAGGCGCTCCGCGCTGCGCGCGACGCCGGCGTCGCGGGCCAGGCCGTGACGCCGTTCGTCCTCTCGTATCTCCACCGCAAGAGCGGCGGCCGGACCCAGCACGCGAACAAGGCGCTGATCGCGCAGAACTCGCGGCTCGCAGGCGAGATCGCGGTTGCCTGAGCAACCAGGTTGCTGATCGGAGGGGCGCTGCGCGCCCTCTTTCCTCAGAGATTGCGGCGCGCGAACGCGCCGATCGCGGCCGCGAGCGTCGCGACGAGATAGAACGCCGCCCAGATCCTGATCGGCCAGCCGTGCACGTACGCGCCGCCGAACGGGCCGAGCTGGAGCAGGAAGCCGGTGAGCCCGGACGCCTTCTCGGTGATCATCCGCAAGCCGTCCTGGTAGAGCGCCTCGAAGGGCAGCGCCCACGAAGCGATCGTGGACGCGTGCCTGATCGTGTGCGAGTTGAGCGCGTGACCGATCGTGCCGAGCAGCCCGGCGACGAGGCCCGCGCCGAAGAGCATGAAGACGGCGATCCCGTTCGCGGTCGACGAGAGCACGACCGACCCGAGCAGCGAGAGCGCGATCACGACGAGCACGGCGCCTGCCAGCTCGATGCCGGGCCACGCGATCTGGTCCGGCCACCAGTGCCCCGTCAGCCCGGTGATCGAGACGGCGGAGAAATAGACGCCGAGCACGTAGGCCACGCAGACGCCGGCCGCCCCGAGGAAACGCGCGAGCAGCATGGTCGCACGACCGATCGGGCGTACGACGAGCGGCTGCAGCAAGCCTCGCTCCGCATCGCCCGACACGACGCCGAGCGTCAGGAACACTGCGAGCACGACGCCGAGAAAGAGCGTCGCGAACATCGCGAGCCCGACGAGGAACGCGCCGGCGAACGTCCGCGAGTCCACGTGCACGTCAGACGGCGGCGAGATGCGCGAGAGGTCGCGGAAGACGAAGTGGTTCGCGAGTCCGAACAGAAAGAGAAAGACGGCCGTCAGCACGAGCACGACGGCGAAGACCTTGCGCCGAACCGCCTCGCGGAAGCCGTACTCGACGATCACCGCAACGGTGCTCAATCCGTTTCCCCTCCGACCGCCTCGAGATACGTGTCCTCGAGCGTCGACGTGAGCACGCGCACACCGTAGACCCGGCGTCCCGCCGCAACCATCTCGGCGACGAGTCTCGGCGCGTCCTCGCGCGTCGCGCCCTCGACCGTGCGCACGCCCTCGTCGGTCTCGAGCTCGACGCCGCGCGGCCGTGAAAGCTCTGCCGGAGTGCCGGCAGCGACGACGTTGCCGTCGAGCAGGATCGCGACGCGGTCGCAGACGAGCTCGATCTCGGAGAGCAGGTGCGAGTTGAGGAGCACCGAGACGCCGCGGTTGCGGAGGTCCTCGAGCAGGAGGCGCACGGTGCGACGGCCGACCGGATCGAGCGCCGAGGTCGGCTCGTCGAGCAGCAGCAGGCGCGGCTCGCCGACGAGCGCCTGCGCCACGCCGAGGCGCTGCGCCATGCCCTTCGACATTCCGTCGACACGGCGGCCCGCGGCCTCCGAGAGCGCGACGAGCTCGAGCAGCCTGCGCCGCTCCGCCTCGCCGCCACGCGAGCCTGCGAGCCGCTGGTGCAGCTCGAGCACCTCGTCGGCCGTGTACCAGCCGGGAAACCGGAAGAGCTCTGCGAGGTAGCCGAGCGCGCCACGCGCCGCGCGCGAACCGGCACGGGCGCCGGCGACCTCCGCACTGCCGGCGCTCTGGCGCACGAGCCCGACCGCGATCTTGACGAGCGTCGACTTGCCGGCCCCGTTCGGGCCGAGCAGGCCGAAGAGCTCACCCTCCCCGACCTCGATGTCGACGCCCCGCAGCGCCTGCACGGAGCCGTAGCGCTTCTCGAGTCCGCGTACGGCGAGAGCAGATCGCACAGCGCAAGCCTAGCGCCAGTAGGGTGGAGTCATGCCTCGCGGATATATGGAAGGTCCCGCCGCCGATGAGGCGGAGCGTCTCGCCGACGAGGCGGCTCGCACGAAGCACAACCATCCGAAGGCCCGCGTGTTCCCCGCCGTGTTCGGATGCACGGAGGACGACCCCGCGCCGCACTTCCTCGGCTGGCGCAACGAGGTCGACCCGGACGCGCTCTTCGCGTCGGGCAAGGCGTGGGGCGTCACGATTCGCCGCGTCGCCGCGGCGCCCGCCGCCTAGCTCAGCGTCGCGACGAACTCGTCGATCGTCAGCGCAGGCAGCGTCTGGATCTTCGTCGAGCCCCGGGCGCCGAGGGCCACCGAGACACGAGCGACGGTCGCCGTGTCGGGCGCCTCGATGACGTTGACGAAGTCGAACTCGCCGAGCGTGGCCCACTGGTGGAGGACGCGCGCGCCGAGCTCCTCGACGTCGCGGTTCACCTCGCGCAGGCGATCGGGGTTCGACTGCAAGGTCGCCACGCCCTGCTGCGAGAGCCGTGAGAGCAGAATGTAGATGGGCATCGGCTGGAACCTACTCGACCCGCGCGCTCTGGTCTACGTAGAGCAGAGCCGAGCCGATGAAGAGCAGCGGCGAGACGACGACGTTGGCCAGAAAGAACGCGGTGGAGACCGCCGTACCGCCGGAGCCGCGAAGGAGGAACGCGAGCATCCCCTGGGTGAGCAGAACGACGATCGCAAGCGTCGCAAGCGATCCGATAACGTGCACGTAGCCGGCGCGGGAGAGCTGCCAGGCACGCGCGAACGCGGCGCGCGGCCGGATGTCCTCGACGACGAGCACAGGCACGACGAGCCCGAACGCCGCAAGCCAGGCGAGCGCCGGCAGGACGAACGCCACGACGAGGAACGGCACGGGGACGAAGACGAGCCAGCCGACGAGCCACGCGACCGTAAGCCGGCGGTTGGACGGACGCCGCCCGAGCACGAGCACGCAGGCGCCGACGTACGACGCGCTCACGAGCGCCGCAGAGAGCGTCGGCGCGAGCACGAACGAGACGCTCCGAGAGACGTTCGCAGCCACGACGACGAGCACTGCGGGGCCGATCCCGAGCAGCAACGCGCGCCTGAACCGGTCTCCGTAGAGGCGGATCGACTCCGCCACGAGCTGGCCGACGGTGCGCTCCGCCGGCGGCAGCGCTGCGGGGCGCGGCTCGCCTGCCCGCGGATAGGTGAGCCTCGCCATGCGCGATGAGGGTATCGTCGCACCCATGGGATACGACGTCGTCCACGGAAGCTCGCTCGAATGGGAGGAGCGGCCGGCCGCACACGAGGGCCAGGCGCCCCGGCAGCAGGCCTCGATCACGGACGCCGCCAAGCTGACGGAGTCGCGGGCGCGAATGTGGCGCTATCCGGCGCACACGCGCGGGCGCCGTCATGTCGATCCCGATCAGGAAGAGATCTTCGTCCCGCTCCGCGGCACGCTGACGATGCTCCTCGACGAGCCGGCCCGGCGGGTCGACGTCGAGCCCGGCGGCCTCGTCGCGGTTCACCCCGGCACGCCGATGCAGGTGCGGAACGAGACCGACGAGGAGATCCTCTTCTTCGCGTACGGCGCGCCGCCGGTGCACGGCACGGCGACGTTCCTCGACGACGTCGTCGACGTCTAGCGCCGCGACGCGGCGGGCTCTGCGATCAGCGCGTCGATCGCCGCGAGCCCTTCGGTGCCGAGATCGATGCTGAACTCGTTCACGTACAGCTCGATGTGCTGCCGGCACACGTCGTCGGACAGCTCCTGCGAGTTCGCGCGCACGTAGTCGAGACTTGCCGCCGGATGCGCGAACGCGTATTCGACCGAAGCCCGGAGCGCACGCTGCACCTCGCGACGCAGGCCCTCGTCGAGATCGGCGGCGGCGCAGATCGCCGCGAGCGGGACGGGCAAGCCGGTGCGCGCCTCCCAGAGCTCGCCCAGGTCGGCGACGCGCTCGAGGCCGTGGTCGCGGTAGGTGAAGCGGCTCTCGTGGATGATGAGCCCGGCTTCGACCTCGCCGCCTGCCACCGCGCCGAGGATCTCGTCGTACCGGCGCTCGACGAGTCCGCTCTCGTCGAGCTCGGGTGCGAACACGCGCAGCAGGAGAAACGCGGTCGTGTCGCGTCCGGGAATCGCGAGCCGCTTCGTCGCGGCCTCGTGGAGCGTGAGCGGGCGACGCGCAACGACGAGCGGGCCGCAGCCGTGTCCGAGCGCCGCACCGCTCCGCAGCATCTCGTAACCGCGAACGGACCCCAGCGCACCGAACGAGAGCTTCGTCAGGTCGAGCTCACGCGTGCGCGCGCGCCGGTTGAGCTCTTCGATGTCGTGCAGCACCGGGCGAACGCGGAACGGCGCGTCCACGAGCCCGTGCACGAGCGCATGAAACGCGAACGTGTCGTTTGGACACGGCGAGAAGCCGAAGGTGAGCTCACGCATGCGCGAGCTCCCGGACGATCCGCGCGACGGCGTCGCCCAGCAGCGCGAACGCGTCGTCGAACCGCCACTTCGCGCGATCGGCCTCTCCGACCGTGTTCGACACCGCGCGCAGCTCGACGGCGGGAATGCCGGCGAGCGCTGCGGCGCGCAGAACGCCGAAGCCCTCCATCGCCTCGACGTCGCACTCCGCGCCTCCGCCGAGGCGACCCGAGGTGCCGATCCGCACGAGTCGTGCATCGGGGAGCGCGGCACGCGCGGCGGCGAGCAGCGCCGCATCGGGAACGACGCGCTCCGTGCGCGGAAACGTCGAGGCGTGGTCGATCACGTCGCAGTACACGGCTTCGGTGCCGAGAACGAGCGTCAGTGGCGCGAGCGTGTGCGCGCCGGCGACGCCGACGTGCAGCACGGCTGTCACGTCCCCCTCCGCGAGACGGGTTGCGGTCGCGATTGCCGCGTCAACCGGGCCGACGCCGCAGACGAACGTCTCCGCGTCGGGCACGGAGGCGAGCTCACGCTCGGTGGCGGCGACGACGAGCAACACGCGCGAGACGGTAGCGGAGCGGCGCTCTCCTGACGGGCGCCGCTCCCCCGAAGACGCGCGTCAGCCGGTGACCTGGACGCGGATCTCGCCCGCGGGGTTCTTGGCCGTGTGCACGTTCACATCACGATGTCCTCCTTGGTGGGTGACCTACCTGAGGCGTTCGGCCGACCGCGGCGAACGGTTTGCCCGCGGGCTACGCCGCCGCTACCGCGGGCGCGTCGGCCTTGACGAACACGAGCTCGCCGTCTCGGGCGTCGACCCGGATCGTGTCGCCGTCGGCGAAGTCGCCCTCGAGCAGCCGCAGTGCGAGCGGGTTCTCGACGAGCCGCTGGATCGCGCGCTTCAGCGGCCTCGCCCCATACGCGGGATCCCAGCCGGCCTCGGCGAGCGCTTCCTTCGCGGCGTCCGTGAGTTCGATCGCAACGCGACGTTCCGCGAGGCGGTCGTGCAGCCGCGCGAGCTGGTGCTCGACGATCTCCGCGATCTGCTCGCGCGAGAGCGCCTTGAACTCGACGATCTCGTCGACCCGGTTCAGGAACTCCGGCCGGAAGCGGTCGCGCAGCGCCTCGGCGCTCCGGATGTTGGACGTCATGATCAGCACGGTGTTGCGGAAGTCGACCGTCCGCCCCTGGCCGTCCGTCAGGCGGCCGTCGTCGAGCACCTGGAGCAGGACGTCGAACACCTCCGTGTGCGCCTTCTCGATCTCGTCGAGCAGGACGACCGAATAGGGTCGGCGGCGCACCGCTTCGGTGAGCTGGCCGCCCTCGTCGTAGCCGACGTATCCGGGCGGCGCACCGAGCAGGCGGGCGACGGTGTGGCGCTCCCGGTACTCCGACATGTCGAGCCGCACCATCGCCCGCTCGTCGTCGAACATGAACTCGGCGAGCGCGCGCGCGAGCTCGGTCTTGCCGACGCCGGTCGGCCCGAGGAAGATGAACGAGCCGATCGGCCGGTCGGGATCCTGCAGTCCGGTGCGCGAGCGACGAAGCGCATTCGCAACCGCCTCGACGGCGGTATCCTGGCCGACGACGCGCTGGTGGAGGCGCTCCTCCATCTGAATGAGCTTCTCGGTCTCGCCCTCGAGCAGGCGGTCGACCGGAATGCCCGTCCACCGCCCGACGACGGACGCGATGTCGTCCTCGTCGACCTCCTCCTTGACCATGGAGTCGTGCCTGACGCCGTCGCGCTCCGCGAGCTCACGCTCGAGCGCGGGCAGCTCGCCGTAGCGGATCTCGGCGACGCGCTGCAGCTCACCCTGCCGTTCTGCGCGCTCGGCCTCCATCTTCAGCTCGTCGATGCGCTTCGTGATCTCCTTGACCCGCTCGAGTGCTCCCTTCTCCTGCGCCCAGCGCGCGGCGAGCCCGTCACGCGACTCCTTCGCGTCGGCGAGGGCGCGCTCGAGCGGCTCGCGCACGTCTTTCGACTCGTTCGCCATCGCGGCGAGCTCGATCTCGAGCTGGCGCACGCGACGCTCGGCCTCGTCGAGCTCGAGCGGCGAGGAGTCGATCTCCATGCGCAGACGCGACGCGGACTCGTCGACGAGGTCGATCGCCTTGTCGGGCAAGAAGCGGTCGGCGATGTACCGGTGCGAGAGGACGGCCGCCGCCACGAGCGCGGCGTCGCGGATACGGACGCCGTGATGGGCTTCGTAGCGCTCCTTCAGCCCCCGCAGGATCGCGATCGTGTCCGCGACCGACGGCTCGCCGACGAACACCGGCTGGAAGCGCCGCTCGAGCGCGGCGTCCTTCTCGATGTGCTTGCGGTACTCGTCGAGCGTGGTCGCACCGACACAGCGCAGCTCGCCGCGCGCGAGCATCGGCTTCAGCAGATTCGCCGCGTCGACGGCGCCTTCTGCAGCGCCCGCGCCGACGATCGTGTGCAGCTCGTCGATGAAGAGGATGAGCCGTCCCTCGGCGCTCCGGATCTCCTCGAGCACGGCCTTCAGGCGCTCCTCGAACTCGCCTCGATACTTCGAGCCCGCGAGGAGCGCGCCGATGTCGAGCGCCCAGACCCGCTTGCCCTTCAGCCCTTCCGGCACGTCGCCGGCGACGATGCGCTGCGCCAAGCCCTCGACGATCGCTGTCTTGCCGGTGCCCGGCTCGCCGATCAGGACGGGATTGTTCTTCGTGCGCCTCGACAGCACCTGAATGACGCGGCGAATCTCCTCGTCGCGCCCGATCACCGGGTCGAGCTTGCCGCTCTCGGCAGCCTCCGTGAGGTCGCGGCCGAACTTCACGAGCGCGTTGTACGTGCCCTCGGGATCCTGCGAGGTGACGCGCCGGCCGCCCCGAACGGAGGCGATCTTCTCCTCGAGCTGCTCACGCGGGACGGCGTCGAGCGCGAGCAGCAGATGCTCGGAGGCGACGTAGTCGTCCTCCATCCGCTTCGCCTCGTCGAACGCCTCGTCGAGCACACGCGTGAACTGGGCGGAGACCTGCGGCTGCTGCTGCGCGCCCTCGATACGAGGCTTCTGCGCAAGGCGCGCCTCGGCCTCGGCGCGAAGCGAATCCGCGTCGGGAACGAGCTGGCGCGGCAGCTCCTGGTCGAGCAGCGCCACCAGCAGATGCTCCGGATAGAGCTCCGGGTTGCCGGCACGGCGCGCGCGCTCCTGCGCGGCGGCGACCGCCTCCTGTGCCTTGATCGTCAGCTTGTTGAAGTCCATCGGTCGTTCACCTTCTTTCCGGGTGTCGCTCCTGGCGGTAGAGCACCAGGTCGCGGCGGTAGTGCTTGTGCACGTTCTGCACCTCGTCGCGCGCCTGTGCGCGCAACGCGTCGAGCTGTGCCTGCGCGCGGCGCAGCTCGTCCTCGAGGCGCAGCACGAGCTCGACGCCTGCGAGGTTGAGCCCGAGCTCCGTCGTCAACCGCTGGATGATCCGCAGCCGCTCGACGTCGGCGTCGCTGTAGAGACGTGTGCCGCCCGGCGTCCGCTTCGGCCGTACGAGCCCTTTCGACTCGTACGTGCGCAACGTCTGCGGGTGCACGCCTGCCAGCTCGGCGGCGACGCTGATCATGTACATCGGACGGTCGTTCATCCGCCGACCTTCTTGAGCTCCTCGAGCAGCTCGCGTTCCTTCTTGTTCATCCGCTTGGGCACCTGGATGCGCACGCGGGCGAGGACGTCGCCCTTTCCCGAGCCGCCGAGACGCGGTGCGCCCCGGCCCTTGATGCGCAGGAGCTTGCCGTCCTCCGAGCCCGCCGGGATCTTCAGCGACACCGGGCCTTCCGGTGTCGGCACCTGCACCTTGTCGCCGAGCGCTGCACTCGAATAGGACACCGGCACCTCGACGACGAGGTCGTCGCCGCGCCGCTCGTAGATCGGCGAAGAGGCGACGCGCGTGACGACGACGAGATCGCCGGCCGGCCCGCCGTGCACCCCGGCCTCGCCCTTCCCCTTGAGGCGGATCTTCGTGCCGTCCTTGACACCGGGCTTGATCTTCACCGTGTACGTCTTCAGCCGGCGCTCGCGGCCGCTGCCGTGGCAGTGCGCGCACGGCCGCTCGATCACGGTGCCGTTGCCGCGGCAGCGTGGGCACGGCTGCGAGAGCGCGAACAGGCCCTGGCTCTCCGCCTTCACGCCGCGCCCGTTGCACTCCGGGCAGATGACAGGCGCCGTCCCGGGCTGCGCGCCGGTGCCACCGCACTCGCGGCAGGCGACCGTCAACTCGACGGGCACCTTCGCCTCGGCGCCGCGCAGCGAGTCCTCGAACGAGAGGTGCACGACGGCCTCGACGTCGCTCCCGCGCAACGGCTGGCGCCGCGTCGCGGCGCCGCCCGCGCGGCCGCCGAAGATCCCACCGAACAGGTCGCTGACGTCGAACCCGCCGAAGTCGAAGTCGGGACCCGCGCCCGGCGCGCCCGGGCGCCCGTTCTGCGCGCCGAAGCGGTCGTACTGCTTTCGCTTCTCCGCGTCCGACAGGACGTCGTACGCCGTCTGCACTTCCTTGAAGCGCTCCTCGGCGTCCTTGTCGCCCGCGTTTCGGTCCGGGTGGTACTCGCGCGCGAGCTTGCGGTAGGCCTTCTTGATCTCGTCCTGCGACGCGCTCTTCGCGACGCCGAGGCTGTCATACAGCGTCTTAGCCATCGCTCTGCCGCGGAGGCGCGGCGACGACGACGCGTGCAGGGCGCACAACCCGGTCGCCCAGCCGGTAGCCCTTCTGCACGACGTCGATCACGGAGCCGGCCTCCGCCTCCGACGGCTGCGACAGGAGCGCCTCGTGCACGTGGGGGTCGAACGCGCCCCCGGTCTCGATCTCGCGCAGGCCGTTCCGCTCGAGCAGGCCGGCGAGCGCGCGGTGTACGAGCCGGACACCGTCCTCGAGCGCAGCCTCCTCGTGCTCGGATGCGGCGACGAGCGCACGCTCGAGATCGTCGAGGATCGGCAGCAGCTCCTTCACGATCCGCTCGTTCGCGAGCGTGGCGAACTCCTCCCGCTCGCGCAGCGCGCGCTTGCGGAAGTTGTCGAAGTCGGCGGCCGTCCGCTTCCAGCGGTCGATCGCGTCGTCGCGCTCGGCGATGAGGCTCGATGCCTCATCGCCGAGCGGTGCCTGGCTCGGCGCAGCCGTGCCAGGCACCGCTTTCGCATCGCGAGCCCCGACGTCGTCGCCCTGTGCCTGGCTCGGCGCAGCCGTGCCAGGCACCGCTTTCGCATCGCGCGCCTCCGCCATTACGACGTCTTCGCCTGTTCGTCGACGACCTCGTACTCGCCTTCCTCGACGACCTCGTCGTCGGCGGTGGTCGCGCCGCCGCCGTCGGCGGACGCCTGCGCCTGCGCCGTCGCCTGGGCGTAGACCGCCTCGGCGAGC
>DATKQO010000228.1:0-4684 GCA_035532715.1 Gaiellaceae bacterium
GATCACGATCGCGGCCTCGCTCAAGGCCGGCCACTCGTTCCGGCACGCAGTGCAGGCCGTCGTCGACGAGGGGGCGGAGCCGGCGGCGAAGGAGTTTCGGCGCGTGCTCACGGAGACGCGCCTCGGGCGAACGATGGACGACGCGCTCGCCGAGATGAGCGACCGGATCGGATCGAAGAACCTCGCGTTCGTGCTCACGGCGGTGACGATCCAGCGTCAGATCGGCGGGTCGCTCGCCGGGCTCTTCGACATGGTCGCGGACACGGTCAGGCAACGACAGCAGTTCGCGCGCAAGATCCGCGGCTTGACGGCGATGGGCCGCATGTCCGCATACGTGCTCGCCGGCCTGCCGTTCTTCATCGCATTCATGGTGACGTTGATCAATCCGGCGTACATGACGCCGCTCTGGCACACGACGACGGGGCACGACCTCGTCGCGATCGGCGTCTCGATGCTCATGGTCGGGTCGCTCATCCTCAAGAAGATCGTCTCGTTCAGGGGGTAGCCGATGCTCTTGCTGATAGCCGCGCTCATGCTGGGCCTCGCCGCGTTTCTCGTCGGCGAGGTGGCGACGGCGCCTCAGCGCCGTCGGCGCGTCGCGCTCAAGCGCGCCTCGGTGTACGGCGTCAGCCGCCGTGAAGGGACTACCGAGATCCTGCGCTTCAGCGAGCGCGTGCTCGCACCGAGCGTCAAGAGGCTCGCGGCGATCGCGCTTCGCCTCAATCCGAAGGCGTCCGTCGACGCGATCGGCCCGCGGCTGATCGCGGCCGGGGTGTCGGCGCGCGTCAACACGACGCAGTTCCTCGCCTTGAAGGCGGGCCTCGCGATCGCCGGTGCCGCCGTCGGCGTCGTCTTCGCGGTCGCGGTCGCACCTGTTGCGGGGCTGCTCCTCGCGCCGTTGCTCGGCGTGCTCGGCTTCATCGTGCCGGACACCGTCCTCACCTTCCGCATCCGCGGCCGGCGGGAGCGCATCCGCTCCGAGCTCCCGGACGCGCTCGACGTGCTCGCCGTCTCGGTGGAAGCCGGGCTCGGGCTCGACGGCGCGGTCGCCAAGCTCACCGAGCACATGAGTGGCGCACTCGTCGACGAGTTCGCGCTCACGCTCGGCGAGATGCGCATCGGAGAGGCGCGGCACGAAGCCCTGAGAAAAATGGCCGCGCGCGTTCCGGCCCCCGAGGTGGCGGCGTTCGTCCGCTCGGTGATTCAGGCGGATCAGCTCGGCATCTCGCTCGGACGGATCCTGCGCGTGCAGGCCGCCGACTCTCGCTTGCGGCGCCAGGCCGCGGCGGAGGAACGCGCGATGAAGGCACCGATCAAGATGCTGTTCCCGACGGCGATCTTCATCTTCCCGTCGATGTTCGTCGTGCTGCTCGGGCCGGCGCTCCTCAACATCATGAGGTACCTCAAATGACGCACGAGACCGAAACCGGATTCGGGAGCGGCCTCCGCGCGCAGCTCGAGCGCAAGCAGGGCGTCGACGAGTCCACGGAGATCGTCGCCGAGCCCGTCGACGTCGTGGCTGTGGCGCCCGTTGTGGCTCTCTTCGTCGAGGAGCCCGAAGTGCGCGACGTTGCCGTGGTGCAGTCGGATCTCGAAGCCGCGCTCCACCGCGAGCAGGAGCTGCGTGACGCGCTCCAGCATCAGGTGGAGGCATACGAGCGCGAGCTCGCGGCCGATCGCGACCTCGCGGTGCGGGAGGCCGAGTTCGAGCAGCGGGCGGCGAGGCTCGAGACGGCGCGTGTCGAGCTCGAGGAGCAGCAGGTCGTCGTGCGGATCCAGCGAGACCAGATCGAGGCCGACCGCTCGGAGCTCACGGCGAAGCGCACCGAGCTCGTCGCCGAGGAGGCCCGCGTCAACCAGCTCGCGTCGCACATCGACTCGCGGTCGAACGAGCTCCGGTCGGAGGACCAGGAGCGGGCGCAGGCCGGCGCGCACATCGCGCAGCAGCTCGCGGCGATCGCCGAGCGCGAGCGCGAGCTGAAGCGAGAGCGCGCGGCGCTCGATGCGCGACGCCAGGAGGGGGAGGCACGGCTGGCCGCCCGCGAGCAGGGCCTGCGCGAGCTCGACGCCGCCGCGCTCCGACGCGAGCGTGCAGTCGCAGAGAAGGAGCTCGAGCTGCACACGGTGTCGTCGGAGATCGCTCGAGAGCGGGCACGCTTCCAGGAACGCGTCGAGGCTCTCGCGGAGCGCGAGTCGACGCTCGAGCGCAGCGGGGACGCGCGCACGCAGATGCTCGCGAACGGCGAGGCGGCGCTCGCCGCCTGGGAGAAGCGGCTGCGCGAGCAGAGCGAACGGCTCGACCGGGAACGCGCGGGCCACGGTCAGGCTTCGCAGGAGGCCTTCGCCCTGCTCGCCGAGCTCGAGCAGCGGGAGGAGCAGGTCGGGCGGCGCGAGCAGAAGCTGCTCCTCGCGGAAGCGGCGTACACGGAGCGCAGCGCGCAGCTCGCTCTCGCGGAAGAGGATCTCCGTCTACGGGAGGCGCGGCTCGGCGCGGATCTCGACCTGCGCGAGGACGGCCTCGACGACCTGGAGCGCTCGCTCGCAGAGCGGGAGCGGCTGCTCGTCGACCGGGATCGGGAGCTGACGGCATACGTGAGCGAGGTTCAAGGGCACTTCAGCGAGCGAAGCGTCGCATGAGCGCGTCGCGCGAGCGTCACCCTTCTGGGGCTTGTCTCGCGCGGCGTTGCGGCGCACACTCGCACTCTGCGGCTCGATGAGAGGGGTCTGATTGGCCGCAGCACGAGACATCGGTCGCGGTGACGGGGACGTCGTCGCGGGCGCAACCCACGAGCTGTACAACCGCTACGGGAGGCAGATCTACGCGTACTGCCTCCATCAGCTCAGCTCGCGCGAGGAGGCCGAGGACGCGGTCCAGTCGACGTTCCTGAACGCGTTCCGCGGGCTGCAGCGCGGCACCGTCGCGCACTCGGAGCAGGCCTGGCTGTTCAAGATCGCGCACAACGTCTGTCTCTCGCGCCAGACCTCCTCGGGCCGGCGCCGCCGCGTCGAGACGCCGAACGACTTCGAGATCCTCCAGGAGATCATCCCGTCGCCGCCGCGGAGTGGCGCGGACGAGCTGATCGGGCTCGAGGCGGCGCTCGAGGCGATGCCGGAGAACCAGCGCCGCGCGATCCTCCTCCGGGAGTGGCAGGGGCTCTCGTACCGCGAGATCGGCGCGGAGCTCGAGCTGTCGCAGGCAGCCGTCGAGATGCTCATCTTCCGGGCGCGGCGCTCGCTCGCGAGCGCGCTCGAGCCGGCGGAAACGCCTCAGGCGCCGCTCGCCGGCCCGCGGCTCGACCTCGGCACGCTGCTCACCGGGCTCAAGTCGGCGCTCACGGGCGGGGCAGCGGTCAAGCTTGTCGCGGCGGCGGCTGCGGCGAGCACGGTCGGTATCGCCGTGCAGCCGGTGGAGCGCACGTTCGTCCACCGGATCGCGGCGCGCAGGGTCGCCGTGACCGCGACGGCGCCGGCAGTCGTAACGGCTGCCCCGGCGGCCCGGAGCGAGGTGGCGGCCGGGCCGCGCACCGCCGCGCCCGTGCTTGCGGCAATCGACATTCCACGCGTGCACGCGCGGGCCGACGTCGTGCGAGCGGTTGCTCCCGCCGCCTTCGACCCGGCGCCCACCGACGCTCCGGCCGCAGCGCCGGCAGTGGACACCGTGGCCGTGCAGGCACTGCCCGCGCCTGCGCCGAGCGCGCCCGCGCCGAGCGCGCCCGCGGTGAGTGCGCCCGCTGCGAACGCCACTGCGCCCGCCGCGCCCCCGCCGGCCGCGGCTTCGCCGGCAGGGCCCGCGCCCGCCCATGCGAACGCGGACGGCGGGCGCGCCGGCGCGTCGAGGTTGCACCGGCCCGTGAGCGCCCCTGTCCCCGTCTTGACCCTCGCCGTCCTCGCGGCGTCCACGCCGCCCGCCTCCTCGGCGGCCGGCGGCCGTGGCCACGGCCTGCGCGGGAGCGACGGAGGGGTCCCCGGCGACGGCGACGCGAACGGACGCGCGCCGCAGGCGCCGGTCGCTCCCGTTCCGCCCGCGACGCCGGTGCCCGTGCAGCAGTCGTCGCCGCCCGAGACCGCGCCGGTGCTGCCGGCGACGCCGGTCGTGCCGCCCGGCGCGGGTACGAGCCGCGGCGGCTGGAACGGGAAGGCGAACGGCTGGGGCAACGGCTACCTGGACCCGCAACCGGCTCCGGCGCCTCAGTCGATTGTCCCGGCCCCGCCGGTCGCCCCGGCCCCGCCGGCTGTCGCGGTGCCGCCGGCTCCGGCACCCGCTGCGCACGCCGCCCACGGCAGCCGCGGCGGCGGCGACTGGCACTGAGGCCGAGGGGCCGTCGCGGCCGGCCCTGAGAAGTGAGGCGGAGGGGGAGGGATTTGAACCCTCGTCGGACCCAAAAGCCCGAAACGGTTTTCGAGACGAGACGAGCGACCCGCCAGATATCGGCGGTGTGCTGGGCAATCTCGATGGTTGGTCGGGTGAGCGCGACCGTCTGCGCGACTGTCCATGGTTTCGGGCTTGGCAGTATTGGCAGTGCAAGAATGGTTGCATTCAGGCCGGATTCGGCCAGCGCGTCCTTTGCGATGATCGACCGCTGTTGCCTGTCTTGCAAACGGTCTGTGCGTCCGGTAGAGGGCTCCACCCGCGTTCGAGGAGGCGCGGGCCGGGGTTTGCGCCGGTGCGGCCTTGGCTGCCGGG
>DATKQO010000229.1:0-6807 GCA_035532715.1 Gaiellaceae bacterium
ACGGATGCACGACCACTTCATCATCTGCGGCTACGGCCGCGTCGGCCGCCGCGTCGCGGAGGAGTTCCGCGTGTCGGGTGTGGCATACGTCGTGCTCGACCACCGCGAGGACGCGATCGCCGCGGCGAAGGAGCACGGCGATACGCTCATCGAGGGCAACGGGACCGAGGACGACGATCTCGTGCGCGCCGGCCTCGAGCGCGCGCAGGGGCTCGTCGTCGCGTCGGACTCGGATGCGGACAACCTCTACATCGCGCTCTCCGCGCGGGCAGCGCGACCTGACATCCAGATCGTCGCGCGCGCGTCCGACGAGAGCGCTGCGAAGAAGCTGAAGCTCGCGGGCGCCGATCGCGTCGTGCTCCCGTATTCGGCTGCGGGGCGCACGATGGCGAACCTTGTCCTCAAGCCGCAGGTGACCGCGTTTCTCGATGCCGTGACGACGGCGACGGGCCCCGACCTCCATCTCGCCGAGATCGAGGTGCGCGACACCTGCCCTCAGGCGGGTCGCACGATCCGCGAGCTCCGCGTCAGGCATGCGACCGGCGCGATCATCGTCGCGCTGCGGAAGCGCGACGGCACGTTCGACACGACGCCGGAGCCCGAGGTGCGGATCAACCCGGGCGACGTGCTCGTCGGCGTCGGGACCGCCGACGAGCTGCGCCGGCTCGAAGACCTGTTCGCGCCGAGCGAGACCCATGCCGGCTGATCCGGTCAGACGCCTCGCGGAGGCGCTCGGGCAGGATGTCGAGCTCGAGCGCCCGAGCGGCTCCGGGCACGGCGATTACGCAACGAACTCCGCACTGAAGCTCGCGGGGACGCTCCGCCGCCCGCCGCGCGAGCTCGCAGCCGACCTCGCGGCGCAGGCGTCGCAGCTCGCGCACGTCGAGCGCGCAGAGATCGCCGGGCCCGGCTTCGTCAACGTCTTCCTCGAGGACGGGTGGTTCGCGGAGACGCTCGGCGAGATCCTCGCCGACGGCGCGGCGTTCGGCGGAGGCTGGGCGTCGCAGCCCCAGCGGATCCAGGTCGAGATGGTGTCCGCCAACCCGACCGGCCCGATCGTCGTCGCGTCGGCGCGGAACGGCGCCTACGGCGACTCGGTCGGGCGGCTGCTCGCGTTCGGCGGGCACGACGTGACGCGCGAGTACTACTTCAACGACGCGGGCGCGCAGATGGACCGCTTCCGGGAGTCGGTCGACGCTGCGCGGCGCGGCGAAGCGCCGCCCGAGGACGGCTATCACGGCGACTACGTCAAGGATCTCGCGGCCGTTCCGGGCGACCCTGTGCCGGCGATGCTGCAGCGGATCGAGGCGTCGCTCGAACGTTTCCGCATCCACTTCGACTCGTGGGCGCGGCAGAGCGTGCTCGAGGAGCGCCTGCCGGAGCTGCTGCCGCGGCTCGACACCTACGAAAAGGACGGGGCACTGTGGGCGCGCTCGTCCGCGTACGGCGACGACGAGGATCGCGTGCTCATCCGCTCCGACGGCGGCGCGCCCACGTACCGCGCGGCCGACGTCGCCTATCTCGTCGACAAGCTCGACCGCGGCATCGATCGCGCCATCTACGTGCTCGGCGCCGACCATCACGGCACCCGCAACTGGTATGCGGCGGTCGCGCGCATGCTCGGTTACGACCCCGCGCGTGTCGAGGTGCTGCTCTATCAGCTCGTGCACCTGCTCGAGGGCGGTGAGCAGAAGAAGATGTCGAAGCGCCGCGGCGACGTCGTGTTCCTCGACGACTTCGTCGACGAGATCGGCGTCGACGCTGCGCGCTGGTACCTCGTGAACCGCGGCCCGGACCAGACGATCGAGATCGACGTCGATCTCGCCGCCGAGCGCTCGCAGAAGAACCCGGTGTACTACGTGCAGTACGCGCACGCGCGGATCGCGGGCATCCTGCGGAACGCCGGAGACGCGCCGGTCTCCGCCGAGCTCACGGCACCCCTCGCTCCGGAGGAGCGCGAGCTCGTGAAGCGGCTCGCCGAGTTTCCCGCCGTCGCGGCGGACGCGGCGGCAAGACGCGGTCCGCAGGGGATCCCGACGTACGCGATCCGCGTCGCGGACGACTTCCACCGCTTCTACCACGAGCATCGCGTGCTCGAGAGCGAGCAGCGGGCATTCCGGCTTGCGCTCTGCAAGGCGACGCAGATCGTGATCGCGCGCGCCCTCGACCTCGTCGGAGTCGAGGCGCCCGCCCGGATGTAAGACTCCCGGCATGGCGGACGGAGTGCTGCTCTCCGGGAAGGAGCGTCTGCGGAGCTTCTGGCTGAAGTTCGCGGCGGGCATCGGGCCGTCGCTCGTCCTCGTCGTCGGAGCCGCTGCCTTCGGCGGCGGCTCCGTCGCCTACGTGATGGCCGTTCTGGGGCTCCTGGTCGGCTTCGTGATCGCGACGAGCGCGCGGAAGCCGCGTGGCGCGCTCGTGGCCGGGATAGCGGTCGCCCTCTGCCTGCTCCTCCTCCAGATCGTTGTCGCGTGGTTCATCACGCATCCGATCGAGAAGAGCTGAGAGGATCAGCGGCTGTGAGCTCGCGCCAGGTACCCGACCGCAACATCGCCATGGAGCTTGTCCGGGTGACCGAGGCGGGCGCGATGGCGGCTGCCCGCTGGATCGGCCGCGGTGAGAAGGAGAGCGCCGACCAGGCGGCGGTCGATGCGATGCGCTTCGTCCTCGACAGTGTCGCGATGCGCGGCGTCGTCGTGATCGGCGAGGGCGAGAAGGATGAGGCGCCGATGCTCTACAACGGCGAGGAGGTCGGGAGCGGGGAGGGCGCCGAGGTCGACGTCGCGGTAGACCCGCTCGAGGGCACGCGCCTGACGGCGCTCGGCCAGCCCGGGGCGATCTCGGTGATGGCGGTCGCCGAGCGCGGCACGATGCTCTTCCCCGGCACGGCCTTCTACATGGAGAAGATCGCGGTCGGGCCGCGTGCGATCGACGCGATCGACATCACCGCCTCACCGGGCGAGAACGTCGCGCGTGTCGCGGAGGCGCTCGGCAA
Source organism: Gaiellaceae bacterium (assembly GCA_035532715.1). Lineage (GTDB taxonomy): Bacteria > Actinomycetota > Thermoleophilia > Gaiellales > Gaiellaceae > Palsa-739. The sequence goes on from DATKQO010000229.1 coordinate 2,993, forward strand.
GACGCCGCGCGAAGTGGACGTCGTCGTGCTGGAGCGCGACCGGCACGAGCAGCTCATCGCCGAACTGCGCGAGGCCGGCGCACGCGTGAAGCTGATCCGCGACGGCGATGTCGCACCGGCGATCGCGGCGGCGCAGCCGGGTACCGGGGTCGACATGCTCTACGGCATCGGCGGCACGCCGGAGGGCGTGATCTCGGCCGCGGCGCTGAAGTGCGTCGGCGGCGGCATCCAGGGCCGGCTCTGGCCGCGCGACGAGAGCGAGCGCGCGCAGTTCATCGCCGAAGGGCTCGATCCCGCGCGCGTCCTCCACACCGACGATCTCGTGCGTGGCGACGACGTCTTCGTCGCGGCGACGGGCGTGACGAACGGCCCGTTGCTCGCCGGCGTGCTCTACACGCCCGGCGGCGCGGTGACCGACTCGATCGTGATGCGCTCGCGCTCCGGGACGGTGCGCCGCATCACTGCCCAGCAGTCGATCGAGAAGCTGTCCGTGCTCACCGGCCTCGAATACCGCTGAGAGGCCGCCGGCCCGGTCGCCGGAGCGACCAGGCCGGAAGCTCGGTCATCAGACCGCGACGGCGTCGCGTTCCATCTCCGGCGTATAGCTGCCGGTACGCGCCGCGCTGTTCATCTTCGCGCGGTGGTAGTACGCGCGCTGTCCCGCCTCGACCTGGTCGGGCTTGCCGCCCCAGGCCTTCAGCGCGGGCGCCTGCAGGGCGCGGCCGTACGAGAACGAGATCTGCCACGGGTGCGGGCCTCTCGCGTTCATCGCGTTCAAGTGCGCGGTCGCGTCCTCGTCCGACTGTCCGCCGGAGAGGAACACGATGCCGGGCACCGCGGCCGGGACGTGCTTCGCAAAGCAGTTGAGCGTCCGATCCGCGACCTCGTCGACGCCGGCGCGGTTCGACGCCGCGTAGCCGGACAGCACCATGTTCGGCTTGAGCAGCGTCCCCTCGAGATCGACGCGCTGGTCGAAGAGCTCCGTGTAGAGCGCGTTGAGCACGCGGCTCGTCACGTGGTAGCTCCGCTCGATCGAGTGCGTCCCGTCCTGGAGGACCTCCGGCTCGACGATCGGGACGATGCCGGCTTCCTGGCAGAGCGCCGCGTAACGCGCGAGGGCGTGCGCGTTCGTCCAGATGCAGTACTCGCTCGGCAGGTCGTCGGTGATCGTGTACGTCGCGCGCCACTTCGCAAAGCGCGCGCCGAGGCCGTGGTACTCCTTCAGGCGATCGCGCAGGCCGTCGAGGCCCTCGGTGATCGTCTCGCCCTCGGCGTGCGCGAGCGGCTTCGCGCCGAGATCGACCTTGATCCCGGGGATGATCCCCTTCGCCGCGAGAAGCTTGGGGAACGGCGTCCCGTCGAGCGCGCTCTGGCGGATCGTCTCGTCGTAGAGGATCACGCCGCTGATGTACTCCTCGGCGCCCGCCGTCGTGAAGAGCAGGTCGCGGTACGCACGCCGGTTCTCCTCGGTCGACTCGACGCCGATCGTCTCGAAGCGCTTCTTGATCGTGCCGCTGCTCTCGTCGGCGGCGAGGATCCCCTTGCCCTCGGCGACGACGGCGCGGGCGATGTCGTGCAGCTCGGTGTGGGCCATGCTGTGCCTCTCTCTGTCGTCCGATTCCAGTCGTCCTGGAGTATCGCGGGAGCGAGAGGTCGGCAGCGGGGAACGGGCGCCTCGGCTAGCAGCGGTTCGTGCTTCGGCCGCCTCGTCCCCAGAGGGCGTTCCGCCGTTCGTCTCCCCTGGGTGACGGTCATGGAGGCCGAGATGCCGGGGAGGACGCTTTCTTGCACGCTAGAATCCGACCTTCCACCGGCGGACGTAGCTCAGTTGGTAGAGCATCAGCTTCCCAAGCTGAGGGTCGTGGGTTCGAGCCCCATCGTCCGCTCTCGATGGTTGACCGGAAACCCGCCCAGCAAGCGGGGTTCGGTCGATTTCGGGCTCATTCCGTCAACCCGCTGGCAACCGGTCGGAACCGCTTGTATCGGGTGCCGGCTGGGGGGAACATGCAGATCCAGAGCTACGCCATGCCGCAGTAACGTCCGGCCCTCTCAACCTCGACGGATTCCATATCGACACGGTGGTTGACGCGTCCATGCGCGGCACCGCTGGGAGAGTTCTCGATCACGGCTGAACGAAGAGTCGTTCCACGCCCGCTGATCGTCTCTCCCGCGCCTTTGGGTGCGTCAGGGGCAGCGGGACGGCACCATCGCGCGCATCGGTTCAGGAATCTGTCAGCACTCCCGGCGTAGCTTCCGAGGGCGGCGTCCATCGAAAGAATTCCCCTTCTCCCCGGTGGGACGTCGAGCTCCATCGCCTGACCGCCTGCGGCTTCTCCTAGACCCGGAGGTCGTAGGCGTGCGCTGGAGCCCGGGGCGCGCGGAGAGGGTCAAGGTGCGCCGCAACATCGGCGCGCATGCGCGGTGCGTAGTTGTCCGCAGATTCCGCGCGGTTCTTTGCGCATTGATCGGCGGTGATGGAGAGCTTTACGCTCACGGAGGTTGTCGAAGTGCGAGCCCACAGCGACAACTTCTCACGGTCTCGAAGGGGCGTCCCGCTCATTCCGGTGGGGCGCCTCTCCTCCTTGGCCTCTCATCGGGTGACCGGCTCAGGCGCGGGCCAGGCCTCCGCGAGCCGCGTGCGCGTCGCCGTCAGATGCTCGGGGATCACCTTCACGTCGCCGAGCACGGGCATGAAGTTCGTGTCGCCGCCCCAGCGCGGCACGACGTGGAGATGGCCGTGATCCGGGATCCCCGCGCCCGCGATCCGGCCGATGTTCCAGCCGAGGTTGAAGCCCCCGGGCGCGTAGACGGCGGTCAGTGCGGCGATCCCCTGCGTGCCCAGCCGGTGGATCTCGAGCGCCTCGGCGTCGTCGAGGTCGCCGAAGTTCGGCCCGTGCCGGTAGGGCGCGACGAGCAGGTGTCCCGAGGAGTACGGGAACTTGTTCAGGAGGACGAACGCACGCTCGCCGCGATGCACGACGAGCTGCTCGACGTCGTCACCCGCCGCTGCGTTGCAGAACACGCAGCCCGCCTGCGTGTCTGCGTTCTGCACGTACTCGAGTCGCCAGGGCGCCCACAACCGCTCCACGGCCGCTGAGCCTACCCCGTCGTCAGGCGTTGCCGCTCAGCGTCACGACGAGCAGCACGACCGACAGTCCCGACGTCGCGATGACCGTCGCAGCGGCCAGTAGGTCGAAGATGCGGCCGTTCTTGTACGCGCCCATGAGCTCCGCGTTCCGCGCGAGGCGCCAGACGAAGAAGAGCGTCACCGGGAGGAGCGCGCCGTTCACGACCTGTACGAGGACGAGGAGCTTGATCACCGGGACGCCCGGCACCATCGCGACGGCCGCGCCGATCGCGATCAGCGCCGTGATCACGGCGACGAACACCGGCGCCTCGCGCGGCCGCCGCGAGATCCCCTTCTCGAGCCCGAACGTCTCCGCGATCACGTACGCCGCCGTCACCGGCAGGATCGCTGCGGCGAGGAGGCTCGCACCAAGCAAGCCGATCCCGAACAGGACTTCCGCGAAGCGGCCGGCGAACGGCGCGAGCGCGCGCGCCGCGTCGGCGGCACTGTTCACCGTGTGGTCCCCGTGGACGAACAGCGTCGCGCCGGTCGCGATGATGATGAAGCTCGCGACGAGGTTCGCGAAGAGCGATCCCGTCACGACCTCGGCCCGCTCGGCCTTGATGTCCTCGGGGCCAAGGCCGCGCTCCACGACGGCGGACTGCAGGTAGAGCTGCATGAACGGCGTGATCGTGGTGCCGGCGGTCGCGACGAACAGGATCAGGTAGGGGCCGTTGAGCTGGATGTG
>DATKQO010000230.1:0-2540 GCA_035532715.1 Gaiellaceae bacterium
GTCGAGCCGATGCGGGCGCCCGCGTCGTCCTCGTCGGGCTCGAGGCCGAGATCGCGCAGGTACGCGAGCACGACGGCGGCGACGGCCCGCTCCTCCCCCGGCGGGCTCGGGAGCGCCGCCAGCTCGAGAAACAGCGACAGCGCCTCGTCTCGGTCGGCCATCGTCCGATCCTACGGGCAGACGCGCTAGGCAGCGACGGTCTGCTTCGCGCGCTCGCGCGCTCGCGCGAGCGCAGCGCCGACGAAGCCCCGGAAGAGCGGCGCGGGCCGCGTCGGCCGCGACTTGAACTCCGGATGGAACTGGCTCGCCACGAACCACGGATGATCCGGGAGCTCGACGATCTCGACGAGGCGACCCTCCTCGAAGGTGCCGCTGACGACGAGCCCCGCCTTCGTGAGCTGCTCGCGGTACAGGTTGTTCACCTCGTAGCGGTGGCGGTGACGCTCGAAGATCACGCCGTCGCCGTAGAGCTCACGGGCCCGCGTGCCCTCCGCCACCTCGACCGCCTGAGCGCCGAGGCGCATCGTGCCGCCGAGATCCTCGACGCCCTTCTGCTCCGGGAGCAGGTCGATCACCGGGAACGGGGTCTCCGGGTCCATCTCGGTCGAGTTCGCGCCGTCGAGACCGACCACGTGGCGCGCGAACTCCGACACCGCGACGTGCATGCCGAGGCAGATGCCGAGATACGGGATCCGCCGTTCGCGCGCTGCGCGGCAGGCGAGGATCTTGCCCTCCCAGCCGCGTGAGCCGAAGCCGCCGGGAACGAGAACTCCGTCGACCGTCTCGAGCAGCTCCGCCGTCTCCTCGTACGACATGTTCTCGGCGTCGACCCAGCGCACCCTCACCGAGCAGCCGTTGTGCATGCCGGCGTGCTTGAGCGCCTCGTGCACCGAGAGGTACGCGTCCTGCAGCTTCACGTACTTCCCGACGAGCGCAATCTCGACGAGCTCGCGACGCTCGTCGATTCGACGCATCAGATCCCCCCACTCCGCGAGCTGCACCGGCCCCGTCTCGATGCCGAGCTTGTCGCAGACGAGCTCGTCGAGCCCCTCCTCCTGCAGCACGCCTGGGACGAGATAGACGTCGCGCACGTCGGGGCATGCGACAACGGCGCCTGGGTCGACGTCGGCGAAGAGCGCGATCTTGTCGCGGATGTCGCGCGAGAGCTCCTCGTGCGAGCGGCAGACGATCACGTCGGGATGGATACCGATGCGGCGAAGCTCGTTCACGGAGTGCTGTGTCGGCTTCGTCTTCAGCTCGCCGGCAGCCTCGATGAACGGCACGAGAGTGACATGGATGTACATCACGTTCTCGGGGCCGACCTCGCGCCGGAACTGCCGCAGCGCCTCGAGGAACGGAAGCGACTCGATGTCGCCGACCGTGCCGCCGATCTCCGAGATGACGACGTCGGTCGGCGTCGCCTCCGCCGCGCGGCGGATGCGGGCCTTGATCTCGTTCGTGATGTGCGGGATCACCTGCACGGTCGCCCCGAGGAAGTCGCCCTTGCGCTCCTTGCGGAGCACGGTCTCCCAGACCGCGCCCGCGCTGTGGGACGAGTTCCGCGAGAGGTTCTCGTCGACGAAGCGCTCGTAGTGGCCGATGTCGAGGTCGGTCTCGGCCCCGTCCTCGGTCACGAAGACCTCTCCGTGCTGGAAGGGGCTCATCGTGCCGGGGTCGACGTTGAGATACGGATCGAACTTCTGCAGCTGCACCTGCAGCCCGCGCGCCTTCAGCAGGCGACCGAGCGAGGCGGCGACGATTCCCTTGCCGAGCGCGGAAACCACTCCCCCGGTCACAAAGACGTACTTGGGGGCCCGTGCGCTCACGGGATTTGAGGGTAGCAGCGATTGCGGTCGGCGCGGCTCACGCGCCCGCGCTCGTCTGCACGAGGTCGTACAGACGGCGCAGCGCGTTCTTCGCGTGCGAGCGGCGCACGGTCGCCCACGGCGCGTCGAGCGAAAGGGCGACCTCGGTGCGCGCCGCGTCGACCTGCGACAGCTCGATCTCCGCCGAGATGCGCTCGTTCACGAGCTGGAACTCGAGCCGCCGCCCCGGAACGACGTCGACGACGAGCAGCGTCCCCGCCGCGCCGGGTCGCCTGAACATCCCCGGCCCGAAAAGCGGGCGCAGCGGCTCGGCGCCCCCGACGTCGGAGCCGCAGATCGCCCAGCGCGCGCCGGGGGCGACGCCGCGCCGGTCGGGCACGACCCCCCCGATGCCGGGCCACCAGTCGGCCAGGTTGTGCGGGTCGGCGAGAAACGCCCAGACGTCGCCCACCGGCGCGAGCAGCGTGCGGCTGGCCGCGTACCGTGGCATCAACGGACCGTGGCGAGGAACTCCTGGCCGCCGAGCATCCGCTCGAGCTCGGCCTTCCGCTCCGCCTCGCCGAGCTCCGCGATCTGCGTGTGGGTCGGGTCGCCGGGAACCTTCTCGACGCGGAAGTGCCGGTCGGCGAGCGCCGCGATCTGCGGCAGGTGCGTGATCGTGATCACCTGCGCGCGCTCCGACAACCGCTTCAGGACCCGGCCGACCGCGTTCGC
>DATKQO010000231.1:0-3791 GCA_035532715.1 Gaiellaceae bacterium
GGATCGAGCAGGCGCTGCACGTACAGCCGCGGCGAGACGGGAACGGAGAACGTGCGCCCGTTGGGCTCGTTCCACGCGGTCCACATCCGCACCCACGGGAACCGGCGCGCCGCCGCGTACGCGAAGTCGCCGAAGCCGCGCAGCGGTAACGCGTTGGGACCGCGACCGCCGTTCGCCCAGCGGGGCGAGCCGTAGAGCGTGACGAGCGCTGTGATCCCGCGCGCGTGCAACGCACGCAGCACCGCGTCGAACACACTCCACCTGTAGGCCGGATCCGCGGGATTCCTCGGGGCGGCAGGCGGGGTCGGCGCCACCTCGTCCCAGCGGAGCGTGAACCGGACGACTTTCGTCCCGAGCGTCGCGAGCGTCGCGACGCGTTGCGAGACCGAGCCCGGCCCGTATGCGAGCCAGGCGTCGTCCTCGATGCCGTATGCGGCGTTCCCGGATGCGGCTGCCGGCCCTGCCGCGCCGAGCGCGACGATGAACGCGGACAGAACGATTGCTGCGGCGACCCCCCGGCGCATCGGAGGACCGTAGCGAACCTCCGTCGAGGGTCGTGCTTCGTGTGTCGTCAGGCCGCTGCGAGCCGTAGCACGTGCTCGCCGCCGCGAAAGTCGATCGAACGCACGATGTGCGGGCGGCCGTTGAGCCTGACCTCCTCGCCGACAGCGGGAAGGTCGTCGAACGTGAGCCGCCCCGTCGCGACGAGCTCGTCGTCGTCGTCGTAGGCGTGGTAGACGCAGCTCAACATCAGCGCCCGCGGACCCGTACGCGCTCACCGCAACGCTCGCAACGCTGAAAGCGCTCGGTGAAGAAGAAGGGCCTGCGCCGCCGCGGAAGCCTGTGGCCGACGAGTCGACAGAGGAGGTGGCTCCGCATTGCGGCGCGGACAATACCCGGACGCCGGCCGGCCGCTGCGTGTTTGCCCACGCGCGCAGCGGGCATCTCGTCTCCCGTGACCGGGCAGCCGTTCCTCGCAGCATCCGCATTCGGCTCGGTCCATGGAGCCCTGCACTCCACCGCGTTCGCCGTCGCCGGCGACATGGTGTTGCTCCTCGCCGTCGTCTTCTGGCTCGGGCTCGCCCACTGGACATATCGCGATGCTCGGCGCCGGCTCGACGACCCGGTGCTCGTCGCGACCGCGACGGCGCTCGCGGTTCTCGTTCCGTACGTCGGCCCCGTGGTCTACATGCTGTTTCGGCCTCCCGAGACGCTCGAGGACGTCCGCGCGCGCGAGATCGAGCTGCGCGCCCTCGAGCAGCGAGTCGTGCCCCGCACGGCCGTATGCCCGGTGTGCCGCACCGGCGTCGAGCCGGGGTTCCTCCTCTGCCCCGTGTGCACGACGCAGCTGAAGCAGCCGTGCGGCGGCTGTGACGCGGCCCTCGACGCGTCGTGGCAGGTGTGCCCCTACTGCGCGACGCCCACTGCCGCGACGCCGCTCGCGGTCGATCTCGACGCGGCGCTCACCGCCGAGGCGGCGGCGAACGGGAACGGGAACAGAAGCAACGGCAAGGCTCCGCGCAAGCGCGCGCCCCGCAAGCGCGTCTAGCGTTCTAGTCGGTCGTCGCTTCGTTCGGTACGGGCTGGCCCGGCAACGGCAGCCGCGCGAGCGCCGGCACGGTGAGCGGCGTGACGGCCGGCGTGAACCGGACGAGCGCCGCGAGCGCCGCGACGCCGCCGACGAGCTCGTAGGTCGCCGAGTCGTTGACGAGCAGCGAGGTTCCGATCGCGAGGCCGACCGCGAGCACGAGGTCGCGCGTCGCACGGCGGCGCGCGAGGCGAATCGCGAGCACGAGCGCGGCGGCGAACCAGAGGGCGAGCGGCAGCACGAGGGGCCAGTTGTGCAGTGCGGGCATGTACGCGAGGGGCACGCGGTTCTGCACCACGGCGACGAGCCCCGAGAGCCCGTGCCCGAACGCGCTCCGCAGATGGTCCGGGCCGGGCGTGCGAAGGTTGAGGGAGACGAGGCCGAGCACGGCCGTCGCGCCGAGCAGCAGCAAGGTGACGAAGCCGCGCACGCCGAGCCGGAGCACGCGCGCACCGAGGAACGCGAACGCGACACCGAGCACGATCGCGCCGCCGCCGTCGGAGCCGAAGCGGTTGTCCGTCACGAGCACGAGCCCGAGCAGCACGAAGACCGCGAAGCCGACCCGGCCGAACCGGCGACCTGCAAGCGCGGCGCCGACGAGAAGCGGCGCGAGCAGCAGCGTCTCGAGCTGGTTGCCGATGCCCCAGAAGCGCGAGTTCTGCGTCGGGCCGAGCGGCGTGATCGCAACCCACTCCGGCCGCTTCGCGAGCAGCACGAGATGGAGGACCAGCACGCCGACGATGAGCGCGAGCAGACGCCCGTCGGTCGGACAGAGACGCGCGAGCAGAAGGCCGCCGCCGAGCGTGCCGGCGATGAGCACGGCGAGGATGAGCGGCTCGCTCGTCACCTCCGCCGCGCCGAGCGCGACGCTCGAAAGCAGCGCCGCGGGCACCGCCGTCGTCGCCGCACGCGGACGCACCGCGGCGAGCAGAGCGATGATGCAGGCGACCACGATGAGCGCCGGCAGCTTCAAGCGGTTGTTGGCGTGAATCTGCTGGTCGAGGCTCGCGAGACTCGCGAGCGGGTCAGGGGTGGCGGTCGACGACAGCGAGCCGCGCTTGCGCCCGAGCGCGGTCGGAGCGATGTCGACGATCGACACGAGTCCCGGGATGCGGGTCGTCGGCGAATCGAGCAGCCCGTGGAAGCCGCCTCCGAGCACGACGACGGGATAGCGGCGATCGTTCGGACCGGGCGGCCCTCTCGGCGGCATCTCGAGCACGATCGTGCGGGCGCCGGTCGGCGTGCCGGTGACGATGTTCGTGCTGATCAGCGCCGGCCCGGACGGAACGCCGCCGAGGTGCGCGTTCATCTGCGCGCCGCGCACGAGCTGCGCGAGCGCCTGCCGGAAATTCGTCGTCGGCCCCGCGCCCGGCACGAGCAGTCCGAGGGCGGCGCCGCGTGCGGCGAGGTGCCGTAGCTGCGATTGGCTCAGGTGGGCGACGATGACCACGCGGAACGGCGGCGAGCCGGGAATCGTCTTCGCGGCGGCGGGTGCGGCCGGCAGGAGGCAGGCGAGCGCGACGAGGAGACCGAGGATCAAGCGGGGCCGAAACGCCATGGACCCCCGATTGTGGCTGATCCGTCGCGTCATGGCGACAGTGAACCCGAAAGAGCCCCTCGCCCCGCGGTCCCGCGAGCCTCACGCAGCGGCCGGGTAGAATCTTCCTCCGCGCCGACGTAGCTCAGCTGGTAGAGCACTTCACTCGTAATGAAGGGGTCCGCGGTTCGAATCCGCGCGTCGGCTCTCACCGCTCCTCCCCCTCCCCCTCCCCCGAGCAGCACAGCACTCGTAATGAAGGGGTCCGCGGTTCGAATCCGCGCGTCGGCTCTCCTCCCGCCCGCGCCGGCTTTGCCGGTCGCGGGTTCGGCCGGCTACGGATGCCCCGGGGCGGCCCGAGCGTCATGCTGCGCAGATGGTCGAGCTCGACGCGCCTCGCAGCGCTGCGGGCGGTCTCACGAACGCCGAGGCCGCGGAGAAGCTGCGCACGGTCGGCCCGAACGAGGTCGGCCGCGCGACCCGAACCTGGCTCGGGGTGCTGTGGGCGCAGCTCCGAAGCCCGCTCCTCGGCCTGCTGCTCGTCGCCGCGGCGGTGTCGATCGGGCTCGGCGAGCACGTCGACGGCGCGGTGATCATCGCGATCATGGCGCTCAGCGTCGGGCTCGGGTTCGTGAACGAGTTCCGCAGCGAGCGCACGCTCGACGC
>DATKQO010000232.1:0-6839 GCA_035532715.1 Gaiellaceae bacterium
CCTCGGCGCGGCGACGCTCTGGGTCGGGGGGCTCGTCCAGCTCGTCCTCGTCGTCTGGCCCTCGGCTCCCGCGCTCCGGCGCACCGCCTTCCTCCGCTTCTCGCGCCTCGCGACCGTACTCGTCGCGCTCCTGCTGGTGGCCGGGACGTACCTCAGCATCCTGCGCCTCCCGGCGGTGCACTCCCTCTGGACGACCGGATACGGCCACGTGCTGCTCGTGAAGCTCTGCCTCGTCGCGCTCGCGCTCGGCTGGGGGGCCGTGCATCACTTCCTCGCGGTGCCGCGCATCGAGCGCGAAGGCACGATCGAGCGGCTCTCGCGGAGCCTGCTCGGCGAGAGCGCCGTCGCGATGGCGGTGCTGCTCGCCGCCGCGGTGCTCGTCGACTCGAAGCCGCCGCCGCAGCCGCTCCCGCGGGCGCCGGTCGCGGCGCAGAGCCGCTAGCCAGGCGGCTACCGTGAGTCGACGATGCTCGTGCTCACCCGCACCGACGTGGAGGAGCTGCTCGACCTCGACGAGCTCGTCGCAGCGCTCGCGCGCGCACACGAGGAGCTCTCGGCCGGGCGCGCGTCGCTTCCGCCCCGGATCGCGGCGTTCACCGAGGCGGGCCTGCTCGGCGCGATGCCCGGATACATCCCGTCGGCCGGCCTCGGCTGCAAGCTCGTCACGCTCTTTCCGGGCAACACGGACCGCCACACGCACCAGGCCGCGATCGTGCTCTTCGACGCCGCAAACGGCACCCCCGTCGCGTTGATGGACGGGACGTACATCACTGCGATACGCACAGCCGCGGCGGCTGCGCTCGCGGCGCGCCTCCTCGCGCGCGAGGACGCGGGCGTGCTCGCGATCCTCGGCACGGGCGTGCAGGCCCGGGCGGCGGCGCGAACGTTCGCCGGGGTGCGCGACTGGAGCGAGATCCGCGTCGCCGGCCGCGACGCAGCAAAGGTGCAGGCGTTCGCGAGCGAGATCGGCGCGGCGGCGGCGCCGTCCTTCGAGGCGGCCGTTCGCGGCGCCGACGTCGTCCACGCGGCGACGCACGCGCCGGAGCCGGTCGTGCTGCTCGACTGGCTCGCGTCCGGCTCGCACGTCGGTTCGGTCGGCTTCAACTCCGCCGGGCCCGAGATCGACCCCGCGATCGTGCGCGCCGCGACGCTCGTCGTCGAGTCGCGCGAGTCGGCGTTCGCGCCGCCGCCGAGCGGCGCGCGCGAGCTCGACGGGCTCGAGCCCACGGCCGCGCACGCCGAGCTCGGCGAGCTCGTCGCGGGGAGCCGGCCCGGGCGCACGTCGCCCGAGGAGATCACCGTGTACAAGTCGGTCGGCATCGCCGTCCAGGACATCGCAGCGGCAGCGCTCGTGCTCGCCGCGGCCCGGGCGCGCGGCGTCGGAGTCACAATAGAGCTGGAGGAGATTCACGCATGACCGATTTCAGCCCAGGGCTTGCGGGCGTCGTCGCCTTCGAGACGGAGATCGCCGAGCCGGACCGCGACGGCGGACAGCTGCGGTATCGCGGCGTCGACATCGAGGAGCTCGTCGGGCACGTCCCGTTCGAGCAGGTGTGGGGGCTGCTCGTCGACGGGTCTTTCGAGCCCGGCCTGCCGGCGGCGTTCGCCGAGCTCGAGCATCGGACGGGCGGCTTCATGTCGGATTTGCAGGCAACGCTCGCCGGCTTCAGCGGCCGGTGGAAGCTCGGCCAGCTCATCGACATCGACGACGACGAGGCGAAAGAGGATCTGCGTCGCCTGTCGGCGGCTGCGCTCTCGATCGTCGCCCAGTCCGCCCGTGGCGCCGACCTGCCGCCCGTACCGGAAGGGACGGTCATGGAGGGCCGCACCGCCGCCGAGCGCTTCCTCCTCGCGTGGCGCGGCGAGGTGAACGAGGCGCACGCGAAGGCGATCGACACGTATTGGATCTGCACCGCCGAGCACGGGCTCAACGCCTCGACGTTCACGGCGCGCACCGTCGCCTCGACCGGCGCCGACTGCGGCGCCGCACTGTCGGCGGCCGTCGGTGCGCTCTCCGGCCCGCTGCACGGCGGCGCGCCGGCCCGCGTCCTGCCGATGCTCGACGCCGTCGCCGAGCTCGGCGACGCGGAGAAGTGGGTGAGCGACGCGCTTGCGCGCAAGGAGCGGATCATGGGCTTCGGCCATCGCGTCTACCGCGCGGAGGACCCGCGCTCGCGCCTGCTCAAGCGAACCGCGAAGGAGCTGGGTTCGCCGCGCGTCGAGGTCGCCGAGGCGCTCGAGCAGGCCGCGCACGAGGCGATCGCGCGCAAGCATCCCGACCACTCGTACACGAACGTCGAGTTCTGGTCGGCGATCGTGCTCGACGTCGCGGAGATCCCGCCGCCGCTCGCGCCCGCGATGTTCGCCTGCTCGCGCACCGCGGGCTGGTCGGCGCACGTTCTCGAGCAGAAGCGGCTCGGCGTGCTCGTCCGCCCGGCCGCGAGGTACGTCGGCCCGGGCCCGCGGTCGCTGCAGTCGGTCTAGCGCCGACACGTCCGGTGGCAGCCACCGGACGTGTGAACCGGGGACAGGTCCGGCCAGGTGAGCGGTGCGGGTGGAAAGGGCGACCCCGACGGCCGGCCTTTCCACCCGCCGGCTCTTTCCGGCACGTCCGGTGGCAGCCACGAGACATGGCCCGCCCGGACGCGCGGCCTCCGTCCGGGGCGCTCGCGACACTGGCCGTCGTGCTCGTCTCCCACCGCCCGTTCGGCGCCGCGCTCACCGAGCTCGTCCGCGAGGTCGAGGACGTCTACGTGACCGCGCGCGGCCTCAAGGTCGCGACATTCGCAGAGGTGCTCTCCGGAGTCTCGCCTGCCGCGCTCCGCGCCGCCGTCACGGGGGAGCGTCCGCCGTCTCCCGCGCTGATCGAGGAGTGCGCGCGTTTCCTCCGCGTTCGGCCCGAGTACTTCCGTGAGTACCGCAACGCGCTTCGCGCCGCCGCCTAGGACGCATAAGCTCACCGCATGGACGACCTGCTCGCGTATCGCGATCGGTATCCGATCCTCCGGGACTGCATCTACCTCATCAACCACTCGCTCGCCGCGATGCCGGCGGCGGCCGAGGACAACCTCCTCGAGTACGCGCGCATGTGGCGCGAGCGCGGCATCCGCGCGTGGGGAGAGGGCTGGTGGGAGATGCCGGTCACCGTCGGCGACCAGCTCGGGCGGATCATGGGGGCGCCGCCCGGGACGATCGTCATGCACCAGAACGTGACCGTCGCCGAGGAGGTCGTGCTCTCGTGCTTTCGCAACCCCGGCGCCCGCAACCGGGTCGTCTACGAGGAGGCGAACTTCCCGTCGGTGCGCTACCTCTACCAGGCGCAGCCGGATCTCGAAGTCCTCGCTGTCGACGACGACCGCGCGATCGTCGACGCGATCGACGAGCGGACGCTGCTCGTGCCGATCAGCCACGTGTTGTTCAAGAACGCGGAGATCCAGGACGTCGAGCCGATCATCCGTCGCGCGCACGACGTGGGCGCACGCGTCGTGCTCGACTGCTACCAGTCCGCCGGCGTCGTGCCGTTCGACCTGACCGCGCTCGACGTCGACTTCGCGGTCGGCGGGAGCGTCAAGTGGCTCTGCGGCGGCCCGGGAGCGGGCTGGCTCTACGTGCGTCCCGATCTCGCCGACAGCCTCGAGCCGACGTTCGTGGGTTGGCAGGGCCACGCGCGGCCGTTCGCGTTCGAGCCGGAGCTCGAGTACGCGCCGGGTGCACGCCGGTTCCTCACCGGCACGCCGAACGTCCCGGCGCTCTACGCCGCAACTGCGGGCTACGACGTGATCGAGGAGATCGGCGTCGAGCGGATCCGCGTGCGCTCGCTCGCGCTCACGTCGCTGCTCATGGATCTCCTCGACGACGCGGGCTTCGAGGTTTCCCGCCCACGCGAGCCCGCGCGGCGAGGCGGCACGGTGCTCGTGCGGACGCCGGACGACCCCGCCGTGCACCGCGAGCTCGGCGAGCGCGGGATCATCTGCGACTTCAGGCCGGATGCGGGCGTCCGGCTCGGCCCGCACTTCTACAACACCGAGGACGAGCTTCGGGAGACCGTCGCCCAGCTCGTCGACATCGTCGAGAGCCGCGCCTTCGAGCGCCATCGCGGAGCCGCCGCACGCTTCTGAGGTGGACCGCGGGCGTCGAGCGCCGCCTGTAAACATCCCGTAAAACGACCGGCCCTACCCCGAGCGAGGGATAGGCGTTCGCGGAGACGGCAGCGACCCTGTTCGTGTGCTCCGGTCGGCTGCCACCGTCGCGCTTGCCGTCGCCGCGCTCGTGAGCGCCGGCGGAGCGTCGGCTGCACAGTTCATCGACCGCAACGCCACCGATGTGCGGATCGAGACGAATGCGAAGGGCGAGGCGCTCTTCACGTACACCGCGAACGGCGTCAAGCGCCACGTGCTCGTCTGGGGCGCGGTCAATGCGCGCGTCCCGGCACCGGGAACGCAGCAGGTGCGCTTCCAGGTCGACTATTCGGGCGGCTGGCACTCCCGGCACACGACGAGCTTCACCGGCAGCTGCGGCCGCTACGACGGGCCGGCGCTCCCGAACCTCGTCGCCGCCTGCAAGGCGCCGGACGGGTCGTACTGGGCGGCACAGAGCTGGCAGCGGCCGCTCCCCGATCTCGGCTTCGCGCCGTGGACGCCGACGCTCGCGCAGCACTGGCTCGAGGTCTCGCACTGGACGGGCGAGGCCGCGAAGCTCGAGACCGGCACGGATTGGGTCTACGGCGGCCGGTTCCAGAGCATCTTCGGCCGGTACACGTATCTCGGCCACCCGGTCTTCGGATTCCACACGACGAGCGCCGGGGCGCCGACCGACGGGTTCGGCCGACTGATCTATCTCGACACCTTCAACTCGGTATACGGTGCCGGCTGGCGTCGGGAGAACTCGTTCGTCCCCCACAACCCGACGGGCGCGTTCTGCTACGGCTTCTACCCCTTCGATCCCACCAAGGGCGGTTACGTCCACCCGCCGGGATGGACGGGGTTGCGCGGTCCCGGCGTGGGCGAGAAGTACCGCATCACGGCCGGTGGCCCGGGTGTGACGCCGAACGTCGCGACGATCGTCGCGGGCACGCATCCATTCAACGCCGCGAATCCCGCCGATTCCGCCTGGCAGGCGCAGGAGACGGCGGTCCTCGCGTCGTACAACGACCGACTCTGTCGCGCCGGCCTCTCGTAGCCCTCGCCGCCACCGCGGCCTGCCTCATCCTCGTCGCGAGCGCCGGCGGTGCGACCCGCGCCGGCGTCCCGACGATCGGCGCGACCGAAACGCTCGTCGGCATCGACGCGAACGCGGGTGGCGGATACGAGCCGCCCGACGTGCAGGTCGCCGCCGGGCCGGGCTTCGTCGTCCAGATGGTGAATCTCGCCGCACGGATCTGGACCACTTCGGCGGGCGCGCCGTCCCAGGAGCTGCAGACGGTCGGGCTCGCCTCCTTGTTCGACGTGGCCGCAGGCGACCGGCTCACGGATCCGCGGGTCGTCTACGACGCGGCGAGCTCCCGCTGGTTCGCCTCGATCTCGGACATCGACACGAGCAGCGTCGTGCTCGCGGTGTCGCCCGGACCCGATCCGACCGGCTCCTGGCACACGTACTCGTTTGCCGCCTCGGGGTGTGCCGACCAGCCGCGGCTCGGCCTCGCGGACGGCGTCGTCGTGCTCGCTGCCGACGTGTTCTCGAGCTGCGACAACGGCTTCGCGCCGCTTCTCGGCGGTGAGCTCTGGGTCGCGAACAAGGCGCAGCTCGTCGCCGGCGCCGCGCAGGTCGCGTCGACGAGCTTCGGCCCGGAGAGCGCGCTCCAGAGCCTCGCCCCGGTGCAGTCGCTCTCGTCGACCGCGACCGAGTACGCCGTCTCGGTCGACAGTCCCGGGTCGCGCGTCGTCCACCTGTTCGCGATCGACGGGATCCCGCCGGCCGCGGTGCAGGTGCAGTCGGTCGCCGCGCCGGCCGTCTCCCCGCTGTCGACTCCGCCGCTCGGCGCGGAGCCCGCGACCGGCGTCGGCGGCCGGCAGCCGACGATCGGCACGAACGACGATCGCGTCCTCGACTCCGTCTGGGAGAACGGCAAGCTCTGGCTCTCCGCGAACACCGGCTGCGTCCCGTCCGGCGACGCGGAGCTGCGGGCGTGCGGGAGAGTGATCGAGCTCGCCACCGCGACGAGCACGGTCGACTGGGACACCAACCTCAGCGTTCCGGGAGCCGACGTCTTCTACCCCGCGATCTCGCCGGACGGCTCGGGAAACCTCGTCGTGATCTACGGCGAGTCGAGCGCGGCGATCCTGCCCCAGCTCGTCGCGGTCGCACGCACGCCGGCCGGCACCTTCACGACGCCCGTCGTGATCGCGCGGAGCGCCGGGCCGTACACCGCGCGCCGGTTCGGCGACTACTTCGGGGCGGCCCGCGATCCGTCACGCCCCGAGCTCGTCTGGGTCGCCGGCGAACAGGGTCTTGCGCTCGCCGGGACGCACAGCTGGAGCACGACGGTCGCGTCGCTGGAGATGAACGCCGTCGGCGTGCCGCAGCCGCCGGCGCTCAGCGGCGCTGCACCGCCACGACTCCGCGCGCAGGTTGTCGCCGCGCGCGCCGGCGCGCGCGTGCGGCTCAGCTACAAGGTGCTGGACGACGGCGCAGGCGTGCGCGAGAAGGTGATCGTCAGCGGGAAGAAGTCCGTTCTGTTCGGCACGACGACGGCGAAGGGGCGGCTGCACGCCGATCAGGTCTACTTCGTGCTCTGGCATCCGGCGAAGAAGCTGCGCGGCCGGTTCACGTGGTGCGTCGAGGCGATCGGCTCCGACGCCCAACGGTCGGCGCCGAGCTGCTCCACCGTGACCCTCCGCTAG
>DATKQO010000233.1:0-2341 GCA_035532715.1 Gaiellaceae bacterium
TGAACTCGACCCAGTTCAACGCGGCCGTGAGCCTGCTGAAGCAGCAGAAGCCGCTGATCAAGAAGTACTGGGCGCTCGCGTCCGACGAGATCGACCTCTTCAAGAGCGGGGACGCGGTGATCGGCGCGTCGTGGCCGTACCAGACGAACACGCTCATCGCGGCGAAGGCGCCGGTCAAGGATCTGATCCCGAAGGAAGGCGCAACGGGGTGGGCGGACACGTGGATGCTGTCGGCGCACGCGAAGCATCCGAACTGCGCGTACATGTGGATGAAGTGGATCTCGACGCCGAAGGTTCAAGCGCAGCAGGCGATCTACTTCGGCGAGACGCCGGTGAACACGAAGGCGTGCGCGGTGATGAACAAGCTGTCGCCGGGCTCGGCGGCGCAGTACCACTGCGGCGCGTCGAAGGCGTACTTCGACTCGATCAAGTTCTGGAAGACGCCGGTCGCCGCGTGCGGCAACGGCAAGAACGACTGCATGGACTACACGAAGTGGCAGCAGGCGTGGACCCAGATGAAGGGCTGACCGCTGGCCGTTCGCGCTGCTGATCCGGCCGGGCCGGGCCGTTCCTTGCGGGCGGCCCGGCTGCGGGTCTCCGGCTTCTTCTGGAAGCACCGCTGGGCGAAGGCGCTACTGCTGCTCGCCCCGCCGCTCGTTGCGTTCGCGCTCGTCTACCTCGCCGCGCTCGTCGCGCTCGAGGTCTCGTCGTTTTGGTCCGTCAACCCGTTCACGACGGAGATCCAGCGCATCTGGAATCTCGACAACTACCGGACGATCTTCGACTCGAGCGCGTACCGGACGATCGCGCTGCGCACGATCGGGATCGCCGCCGCGGTGACGCTGGCCGATGCGCTCCTCGCCTTCCCGCTCGCGTACTTCATGGCGCGGATCGCCGGCGGCCGGTCGCGCACCTTCCTCTTCGTGGCGGTCCTGCTGCCGCTCTGGTCGAGCTACCTGATCCGCGTCTACATCTGGCGGCTCATCCTCAGCCACGACGGGGTGCTCAACTGGGCGCTGCAGAAGGTCGGCCTCCCCGCCGCGAACATCGGCTACTCGAACTGGGCGGTCTGGGTCATCTTCACGTACGTCTGGCTGCCGTTCATGGTGCTGCCGGTCTACGGCGCGCTCGAGCGGATCCCGGAGTCGTTCGTCGAAGCGTCGCGCGACCTCGGAGCGGGCGGGCTCGCGACGTTCCGCCGCGTCGTGCTGCCGCTCGCGCTGCCGGGCGTCGTCGCCGGCTCGATCTTCACGTTCTCGCTCACACTCGGCGACTACGTGACGCCGCTCCTGGCCGGCGGTGCGAGCTCCCAGTTCATCGGCAACGTCGTCTACGACTCGGTGGGCATCTCGAACAACGTGCCGTTCGCCGCCGCCTTCGCGTCCATTCCGCTGCTCGTGATGGGCGTCTACCTCCTGATCGCCCGCCGGCTCGGCGCGTTCGAGGCGATGTAGATGGAGCAGCGTACGACGCGGCTCGCACTCGTCACGTGGTCGACCCTCGTCGTCCTCTTCCTCTGGCTGCCGCTCCTGCTGATCATCGTGTACGCGTTCAACAAGTCGAACGTCCAGAGCTGGCCGCTCCCGGGCTTCACGACGAAGTGGTTCCGGGTCGCGTGGCACACCCAGGAGATCCGCGACGCGATCTGGCTCTCGGTGCGCGTCGGGCTCGTCGCGACCGGGGCCGCGCTCGTGCTCGGCTCGATGGCCGCCGTCGCCGTCGCGCGCTTCCGGTTCTTCGGCCGCGAAGCCGTCTCGTTCCTGCTCGTCCTGCCGATCGCGCTGCCCGGGATCGTGACCGGCATGGCGCTCAACTCGTTCTTCATCGCCGGGCACATCACAGTGTCGATGTGGACGATCGTGATCGGCCATGCGACGTTCTGCGTCGTGGTCGTCTACAACAACGTCGTCGCCCGGCTGAGGCGCTCGTCGCCGTCGCTGATCGAGGCGTCGATGGATCTCGGCGCGGACGGCTGGCAGACCTTCCGCTTCGTCGTCTGGCCGGTGCTCTCGACGGCGCTCGTCGCCGGAGGGCTCCTCGCGTTCGCGCTCTCGTTCGACGAGGTCGTGGTGACGTTCTTCACGGCGGGCGCCCAGAGCACCCTGCCCCTGCTGATCCTCGGCTACATCCGGCTGGGACAGCAGTTGCCCGTCGTGAACGCCATCGCATCGGCGATGATCGTCGTGACGGTGATCCCGGTCGCGCTCGCCCAGCGGCTGATGCGCGACACCGGCGTACTGCGGCGCGCCGCCGCCAATGTGACAGAGGCAGTCGAATCGGCCCAGGTGACAGCGGTCTGACGAGGAGGCACGAGATGAGCGCAACGAAGACGGCATACGAG
>DATKQO010000234.1:0-5098 GCA_035532715.1 Gaiellaceae bacterium
TAGAGCGTCGGCTCAGCCACCGCGCTGCCTGCGCGCCTCATAGAGCAGGAGGGCCGCGGCGACGCTGACGTTGAGCGACTCGACCCGGCCGAGCTGCGGGATCGCCACCGCGAGGTCGCAGGTGCGACGGACGAGCGGGCGCAGGCCCTTCCCCTCGGCGCCGAAGACGAATGCGAGCCCACCGGAGAGATCCGCCTTCCACATCGGCGTGCCCGACTCGCCCGCCGCCGCGGCGACCCACAGATCGGGCCCCTTGATCTCCGCGAGATAGCGGGCGAGATTCGTGACGACGGCGACCGGCAGATGCTCGACGGCGCCGGCGGAAGCCCGGCACACGGTGGGCGTGACGAGCGCGGATCCGTGGGCCGGCACGACGACGCCCGTCGCCCCGGCACCCTCGGCGCTGCGGATCACGGCGCCGAGGTTGCGCGGGTCGCTCACCTGGTCGAGGCAGGCGATCAGCGGCCGCTCCGACGCCGCGAGCTCGTACGCGTCTGCGTAGGTGTACGGCTCGCACCACGCGAGCACGCCCTGGTGGTCGCGCGTGCCCGCGCTCTCGCTGATGTCCCGGTCGAGCTTCACCTGCACGCGCGGCTGCCGCGTCTCGCGCAGCCACGGCTCGGATTTCACCGCGCGCTCGGTTGCCCACAACTCGAGCACCGCGCGCGGCCCGCGGAGCGCCTCGCGCACCGGGCGGCGGCCGTAGACCTGCTCCCGGGTCACAGGGGTACGATCCGTGAGCCGCCCGGCTCGTCGACGACGTCGAACCCGAGCTCCCGGATCCGGCCCCGCAGCTCGTCGGCGCGCGCCCACTCCTTCGCGGCGCGCGCCTCGTCGCGCTCGCGGCGCAGGGCGTCGACGTCCTCCGTTCCGGCGAGCGGCGGGAGGCCGAGGCCGAAGAGCCGAAGGCCGTCGTCGAGCAGCTGCCAGTAACCGCGCGAGCGCCAGTCGTGGAGGATCGCGAGCGCATCCGGCGTGTTGAAGTCGTCGTCGAGGGCGCGCGCGAGCCGCTGCCACTCGCCGGGCTCGGGCTTGCGGCTCGCGACGCGGTAGGCGCCCTCGAACGCGGCCCACTGCGCCTTCGCCTGCTGCAGCGTCTCGTCGGTGAAGTCGATCGGCTTGCGCCAGTGCCCGGTCATGAAGAAGAGGAGCACCACCTCCCTTCCCCACGTGTCGAGCACGTTGCGCAGCGTAACGTCGTTGCCGAGCGACTTCGACATCTTCTCGCCGCCGAACTCGAGCATCCCGTTGTGCGTCCAGATGCGCGCGAACTCGTGACCGAGGGCACGAGACTGCGCAAGCTCGTTCTCATGGTGTGGGAAGACGAGGTCGATCCCGCCGCCGTGGATCTCGAACACCGGGCCGAACGCCTCCTCGGCCATCGCCGAGCACTCGATGTGCCAGCCCGGCCGGCCCCTGCCCCAGGGCGAGTCCCACGACGTGTCCTCGCCCGGCTTCGACGCCTTCCAGAGCGCGAAGTCCCGCGCGTCCTCCTTGAGCGCGCTCGGCTCCTCCCCCTGCTCGACCTGGTCGGGCCGCTGCCCGGAGAGCCGCCCGTACTCCGAGTCGCGCGCGACGCGGAAGTAGACGTCGCCGCCCGCCGCGTACGCGAAGCCGCCCGTCACGAGCTCCTGGATGAAGTGGACGATCCCCGGGATGCTCTCCGTGGCCTTCGGGAGCGCGTCCGGCATCCCGAGGCCGAGGTCGGCGGTGTCCTCGAGGTACCACTCCGTCGCGCGCGATGCGAGCTCCGCGCTCGCGCCGGGTGCGGCGTCGTAGATCTTGTCGTTCACGTCCGTGATGTTGTGGACGAGCGTTGCCTCGTAGCCCGAGTGCCTCAGCCAGTTGCGTAGCCAGAGGCCGAAGACGAACGGCCGCGCGTTGCCGATGTGGGCGCGCTGGTACACCGTCGGGCCGCAGAAGTACATCCGGACCGGACCGTCCTCCGGCGGCGGGAGCTCGACGAGGCCGCGCTGCAGCGTGCTGTAGAGGCGCATGGCTCCTAGCCTAGAGCGCGCCGGAGGAGCTCGTCCGGCGGCAGCGCTGCGATCACTGCCGAGAGCTCCGGCCCCCGCTCCCGCCCCGTGAGCGCGAGGCGAACCGACTTGAGATCGCCGCCCACGGCCTTCAGCTCGCGCACGACGGCGTGCGCGTCGAGCCCTCCTTCGACGAGCTCGCGAAAGCGGGCCAGCGTCTCCGGCGCGTCGACGCGCACGTTCGGCGTCTCGAGCACCTGCGCGGCGTACTCGCGCGCCTCGGCGAGGTCGCGCGCGCCACGCAGAACCGGTGCGACGGAGACCGGCGCGCCGACCCGCGCAGCGAGCTCCTCGTCGGAGAGCGCGGCGAGCGCCTCGATCGAGAGGCGCCGCAGCCGCGACAGGTCGAGCTGGACGTCGTGACGCGGCAGGCCGAGCTCCTCGAGATAGGCACGCACTGCCTCGCCCGGTATCCCGGCCGCACGCAGGTCGGCGAGCGACGACGCACCGTGCCGTTTCGACAGCTTGTGCCCGCCCTCGCCGAGCAACAGGCCGTGGTGGATGTACTCCGGCGGCTCGGCGCCGAGCGCGCGGATGAGCGCCGCCTGCAACTCCGCGTTCGCGCGGTGATCGGTGCCGCGGATCACGTGCGTGATCTCGAAGTCGACGTCGTCCACCGCGCTCGCGAGCTGATACGTCGGCGTGCCGTCGGCGCGCAGCAACGTCGTCTGCCCGAAGCGAAGCGCGCCGTCGGAGTCCGGTTCCCCGATCGTGTGGGCGGCCTCGCGGTGGCGGACGGACCGCTCGCTCTGGCGCACGGGACCGTCGTCCCAGGCGATGCCGATGAAGGCGAGGTCGGTGACGATCGCCTCTGCGCCGCCCTCGACGTTCCGCGCAGGGTCGGTGTCGTCGATCCGCAGGAGCAGGCGGCCGCCGTGCTCGTCCGCGAAACGCCTGTTGGCGACCGCCCCGAGCGCGTTGCCGAGATGGAGCGAGCCGGTCGGGCTCGGAGCGAAGCGAACGCGGACCATGAGGCGAGTCTACGAGGGCGGGTTCCCTCGTCGTCAGGCGGCGTCGCGGTGGCGCTCGGCCCGGAGCGCGAGCCAGAGCTGGATGAGCCGCTCGCGCTCGAGCGGCGGCAGCCCCTGCCCCGCCTTGCGCTCGTGGAGCGAGAACTCGTCCTCGACCATCTCGACGGTGAACGTCTCGTCCCACGCGAGCCCGCGCACCCAGTTCTCGCACGCCCGCGCAACGTCCCTGGCCGGCTTCTTGCCGCCGGCGGGCGCCGGCGCCGCGGCCCGGCGTGCGAGCTCGCCGGCCACGCGGACCGCCTCCATGCGGAGCTCGTCGATCGACCATTCCTCCAGTGGTTTGGCCATGAATCGAGGGTACGGGCGGCACCGGACATCCTCCGGCCGCGACGCGCGAAGCGGTAGGTTGGAAGCGTCCATTTTCACCCGCGCCCGAGGAGGCTGCCATGCCCTCCGAGACCCTCACGATTGTCGACAACCGCACCGGCCGCGAGTACGAGGTGCCGATCGCAGACGGCACGATTCGCGCCACCGATCTCCGTCAGATCAGCGCCGAGGACGGCGACGGAGGCTTGATGTCGTACGACCCGGCGTACCTCAACACCTCGTCGTGCCGAAGCGAGATCACGTACATCGACGGCGACGCGGGCATCCTCCGCTATCGGGGCTATCCGATCGAGCAGATCGCCGAGGACGCGACGTTCCTCGAGACCGCATACCTGCTGCTCGAGGGCGAGCTCCCCACGGCTGCGCAGCTCGCCGCATTCGAGGACGACGTGCGGACGCACACGTACGTGCACACGAACTTCACGAAGTTCCTCGACGGCTTCCGCTACGACGCCCACCCGATGGGCATGCTGCTCGGCGCGATCGGCGCGCTCTCGACCTTCTATCCTGACGCGAAGCACATCGCCGACGCGGAGAGCCGCTATCTCCAGCGCGTGCGCTTGATCGCGAAGATGCCGACGATCGCGGCGTTCGTCTTCCGGCACTCGCGCGGCCTCCCGTACGTCTTTCCGCGCAACGACCTCGACTACATCGGCAACTTCGTCAACATGACCTTCGAGATCGGCGGCCGCCACGAGCCGAATCCGGTGCTCCAGCGCGCGCTCCAGATCCTGCTGATCCTGCACGCCGATCACGAGCAGAACTGCTCGACGAGCGCCGTCCGCAGCGTCGGCTCGTCGCACGTCGACCCGTTCTCGGCGGTGTCCGCCGGAATCGCCGCGCTCTACGGGCCGCTGCACGGCGGCGCGAACGAGGCCGTGCTCGTGATGCTCGACGAGATCGGCGACGTGAAGAACATCCCGGCGTTCATCGAGAGCGTCAAGGCCGGCCACGGGCGGCTGATGGGCTTCGGCCACCGGGTGTACAAGAGCTACGACCCGCGCGCGAAGCTGATCAAGAAGGTCGCCGACCAGGTCTTCGAGCAGACGGGCCTGAACCCGAAGCTCGAGATCGCGCTCGAGCTCGAGAGGATCGCGCTCGAGGACGAGTACTTCGTCTCACGCAAGCTGTACCCGAACGTCGACTTCTACTCGGGCCTGATCTACCAGGCGATGGGCTACCCGACCGACTACTTCACGGTGCTCTTCGCGCTCGGGCGGCTGCCCGGCTGGATCGCCCAGTGGGAAGAGATGCTGAACGACTCCGAGCAGAAGATCTCGCGGCCGCGGCAGACCTACGTCGGTCACGACGTCCGCGACTTCGTGCCGATGAGCAAGCGCTAGGCGATCCGCTCGGCGAGCGCCGACCGCCGTCCGCGACGCTCGTTGCGCGCGAGCGCGATCGAGACGGCCTTCCGCTCGCCGACGAGTACGCAGAGCCTCTGCGCGCGCGTGACGGCGGTGTAGAGCAGCGCGCGCGAGAGCATCACTGCGTAGGCAGTCGACCACGGCGCGACCACAGCGGGGAACTGCGATCCCTGCGAGCGGTGGACGGTGAGCGCCCACGCGAGGTCGTACGTCTCGAGCGCCTGCACAGGCACGACGATCTCGCGCTCGCCCTCGTCGAGCGACAACCGCGCTTCCGCCTCCTCGTCGTCCCAGTCGACGATGAACGCGACTTCGCCGTTCATCACCTCACGGTCGA
>DATKQO010000235.1:0-25870 GCA_035532715.1 Gaiellaceae bacterium
CCGCCTCGCCGACCGGGTCGTCACCATCTCCGACTCGTTGCACCGCTTCACCGTCGAGCGCGTCGGAGTCCCCGCGGCGAAGGTGGAGACCATCCACTACGGGCTCGACGAGCCTCCGCGCGCGTGGGGGACGAACCCGCCAGACGCCGTCCCGAGCGACGCACGCATCCTGCTCGCCGTCTCGCGGTTGACACGACAAAAGGGCATCGACGTGGCCGTGGAGGCGCTCTCCCTCCTCCCCGACGACGTCGTCCTCGTCGTGCTCGGCGAAGGCCCGGAGCGAGGTGCCCTCGAGGAGCTCGCGCGTGAGCACGCCGTCGCATCGCAGGTCATCCTCCCCGGCCGCGTCCCGGACGTGGCCGCGTGGCTTCGGCGGGCGTCGGTCTACGTACAGCCTGCGCGCTGGGAGGGATTCGGCCTCGCCGTCCTCGAGGCGATGGTGTGCGGGGTTCCCGTCGTCGCGACCAACGTCAGCTCGCTGCCGGAGCTCGTCGCCGACGGCGAGACCGGCCTGCTTGTGCCTCCGGACGACCCCGCCGCCCTCGCACGCGCCATCGAGCGGGCACTCGCCGACCCCGCTCTCGGCCCGGCCGGGCTCGAGCGAGCACGTCGCGAGTTCTCGGTGCAGCGAATGGCCGACCGGACGGTCGCGCTCTACGAACGGCTCTGACGGAGGTTCCGAGCGACGGCGCGGTCGGCGCTCAGCGATCGGCGCGCTCGAGCGCGTCTTCGTACAGCAGCTCCGTGCGCTCGGTGCAGAAGACCTGGAGGAACCGCGCGATGGCCCTGCGCCGTCCAGCTTGGCCCATGCGCAGCGCGAGCTCCGGGTCGCCGGCAATGCGGACGATCGCCTCCGCCAGAGGCTCCGCCTCGCCGGGCGGGACAAGCAGGCCGGTCTCGCCGTCACGGACGAGTTCTCCGAGGCCGCCGATCGCCGCGGCGATGACGGGCCGGGCGCGCTCCATCGCCTCCAGCGCGACCATCCCGAAGCCTTCGCCCATGGACGGCACGACGACGACGGCGGAGTTCTCGATCGCCGGCTGGATCGGGCTCACCTGACCGAGGAATCGCACTGCGTCGGCGACCCCGAGCTCGCGTGCGAGGGCACGCAAGGCCGGCTCGAGCGGGCCGCGGCCGGCGATCTCGAGCTCGAGCGCGGGCAGCTGCTGCCTCGCGGCGGCGAACGCGCGGAGCAACACGATGTGGCCCTTGATCGGAATGAGGCGGCCGACGCACAAGAGCCGCGGCACCTCGCCCGAGTACGGCGAAGGCTCCCCGTCGGCGTCGATGCCGTAGTGGACGATCTCGAAGCTCTCGCCGTCGAAACCCTCCACCTCCTCGAGATAACGAGCGAGCCCGCGCGAGATGGCGATCTCCACATGCGCGAGGCTCGCGACCGCGCGATCGGCGACGCCGAAGTAGGGCATTTCGCGGAACTCGTTGAAGCCGTGCTTCGTCGAGAAGCGGACGGGAACGCGCGCCGCCGTGCCGGCGAGCAAGCCGTACGTCTCCGCGTGCACGAGGTGGGTGTGCAGGATCATCGGACGCGCGCGGACGAGATACGCAACGAGCTGCCCGAACGCGATCGGGTCGACGTCGGCGCGAACGCGGATCGCGTCGAGCGGCACGCCCCGCGACCTCAGCGCCTCCGCGAACTGCCACGCACCGGGCTCGTCCTCGTGGAGCATGAGCATGCGCACGTCCCAGCCGCGCTCGCGCAGCCGCGGCAGCAGCGCGAGCAGGTGCGCCTCCGAGCCGGAGATGCCTGCGACCTTCTGCATGTGAATCACCAGACCGCGCGTCATCGCTCCACCAGCTGGAGTATCGCGTCCGCCCACGTCTCGACGGAATGCTGGGTGCGAACGCGTTCCCGCAGCGTCTCGCCGATCGCCTGCCGCTGCTCGTCGGAGAGCGCCGCAAGCTGCTCGATCCGGTCGGCGAAGGTCTCGGGCCGCCCCCGGTCGAAGGCGAGCGGCGGCTCGATGCCCGCGAAGAGCGTGTCGAACGCCGGATGCGACGCGATCACCGGCCGGCAGGAGGCGCACGCCTCGAGCACGATCTTGTCCGTGGAGATGAAGTCCGAGGCGACGACGTCCGCCTGCGCGTACACCGGCGGAAGCTCGGTGCGCGGAATCGGGCCGCCGACCGTTGCAAAGGCGCCGTACTCCGGGCGCGCGACGAGAGCCTCGAGCTCGCGCTTGTACGCCGCTTCCGATTCCGAGCCGGCGGTTCCGAAGAGATCGATGCGGGCGTCGACGCCACGCTCGCGCGCGATGCGCACCCCTTCGATCATCTCGTCGAGCTTCTTTGGTCGCGAGTAGCGGCCCAGCGACATCACGCGCAACGGCCGGCCCGCAGAGGGAACAACGGGCTGGCACGGGAACTCGTTCACGTCGATGCCGTGCCCGATGCCGTGCGCCTTCCGCGACTGCAACGGGAACGAGCGCAGGTCGAGACTCGTGACGTCCGTGCAGACCAGTGTCGCGATCCTGAGCACGAAGTGCCCCTTCCAGTGCGTGTACCAGAGCACGAGCGGAACGCGACGCGGCCGCACGAACGGCGCCGCCACGATCGTGTACAGCGGGACCATGTGGCCGACGACGCCGATGGGGCGGTCGCGCAGCTCGGACAGGAGCGCACCGATGTAGCGCACGGCGCGCTGCGGACGGGTCGGAGCGCCGAAGACCCGGAGCCGGCAGTTGTCGGGCAGCACGTGGTCGACGCCGCGGTCGCAGAAAACGACGACCTCGTCCACGCGCCGCGCGAGCGCTGCGATCTTCGCTCTCGTCGCACCGAGATTCGGGTCGGCGGGGTCGACGACCTGGGTGATGAAGATGAGCTTGCGATGCATCAAAAGATGTCGGTGTCGCCGAGCGAGAAACGGAACGCCGCGCGTCCGTGCGGCAAGGGCTCGTCCGGCTGCAGCGAACGGCCGATGAACCTGATCGCCTCGGGGGTCGGCAGGAAGCCGGCTGCGAGATACGTGCGGTACTCACCGGGGTTCGGCATGGCGATGAGAATGTCCGCGTCGGCCGCCCGTGCGCACTGGTTGAGGAGGCGTACGCCATCTCCGCCGACGAGCTCGCAGACGAGCCCGGCTGAGATGCCGCGAAACACGCCCCAGCCGAGGACGGCGAAGCCGCGTTCGGTGGAGAAGCTCGCGTACGAGCGCGGCGACGCGCCGTAGCGCCAGTTGAGGTACTCCGCGCTCTTGACGAAATGGTCGGCCCAACCAACCGCTGCGCGGCGATAGATCTCCTCGTGCCGCTGCGTGAACGTCTCGACCGCGCCGCGCACGCCGCCGGCAGGCTTCCCGTGCGCGCGTAGATGGCGAACGGTGCGCAACGGCCGCTTGGGACGGGCCCACAGGCGCAGCCAGCAGAGCTCGTCCCAGCCGAGCTTGCCGACGAAGATCGGGCCTGCCATCGGATTCGTGAAGCCGAGCGCGAGCCGGGCGCCCGCCTGCGCGGCGATGTCGTCGTTGTGGATCTGCAGACCGGAGAAGACGCCCTTCCCGCGCGCCGCCGGCCCTGTCATCACGTGGATGGTGAAGGTCGCCTCCCCTTCCTTGCCCGCGATGACCATCCGCGCGAAGGACTGGGCCGCTACTCCGATCGTGACGCCGTCCTCGACGGCGAGGTTGAGGATGAAGTGGCCCGTCGGATTCTGCTCGAACCACCAGTCGAACTCGTCCTCCGACCACGCGGTGCCCTCGTACACCGTACGCATCAGATCGAGGAAGTCGGCACGGTGCTCCGGCCCGTACGGAACGATCTCCCAGCCTCGTGCGGCCATTACCGCGAGGTCGTGCCGAGCGCAGCGTTGAACAGCCGCCGCGCGTGCGTGCCCGTGACCGTGTCCTTGATCGCGATCAGGTCGCACGCGCCGGCGAGCACGAGCTCGAACGTCCGCGGCGAGTACGGCTCGACGTTGTAACGGCGCAGCTGAAGCGGGTCGCTGCGCGGTGAGTTCGCACCCGAGACTGCGGTGAACGCGATGTCGTACCCCGCCTGCTTCACGAGACTCGGATGCACGGGCTTGTAGTCAGCCTCGGAGCCCTTCACGTACGAGAACGCGCGCACCGGCCGACCGAGCCGCCGCTCGAGCTCGAGCTTCGAGATCGCGATCTCCCGCGCCGCTTCGTCGATCTCGAGCTCGGCGAGCGGCTTGTGGGAGATGCCGTGCGACTCGATGCGCACGCCGTAGCGCTCGAGCTCGCGAATCTCGTCCCAGTCGACGGTTGGATTGTGGACTCCGTGCGCGGCGAGGTACCGCTCGTGCGGAAGCGGCTGCGTGTCGCCGACGTACGCGATTGGGACGAACTGCACGGCGGGATACCCGTGCTTCGCGAGGACGGGCGCCGCGTTGAGCAGGTTGTCGCGATAGCCGTCGTCGAACGTGATCAGCACGGCGCCTTCGGGGAGCGGCTCCCCGCGGCCGTAATGCGCGAGCACGGCGTCGAGGTCGACGACGCGGTACCCGAACTCGCGCAGCTGCGCCATCTGCTCGTCGAACCGGTCGACCGGCATCGACATGCGGTTGTTCGGAAGGTCGTTGACCTTGTGGTACATGAGCACGCGGAGGCTGCGCTCGGCGCCGTCGGCCGTCCCCACACCGCTCGCGACCTCGCCGATCGCGCGGTAGACGGAGTTCTTCAGGAGCTGCTTGATCTGCTCGCGCACGAGGGGCTCAGGTTAGCCCGCGAGCACGTCGCGCACGAGCCGCTCGATGCGCGCGCCGTACTCGGCCGGCGAAACCACCCACTCCTCCCCCGTTCGGCGCGCGGCCGCCCCCAGCCGCTCGGCTTCGGCGCGGTCGGAGAGGACGCGAACGAGCGCGGCGGCGAGTGCGGCCGGATCGTCGGGATCGACGAGCAACCCGTTCTCTCCGTCATGGACGACGTCGGGGATGCCCGCTCGGTTGCCGCCGACGATTGCGCGGCCTCGGCAGGCTCCTTCGAGCGCGACTCTCGGCAGCCCCTCCGAGCGGGAGGGAAGGCACACGAGCCACGCATCGTCCATCGCCTGCGCGACCGCGTCAGCGTCGAGCTTTGGAGACCACACCGTCTGCTCCGGCAGCTGCTCGGTCAGCGCGCGGACGCGATCGCGCAGCGTCCCATCGCCGACGAGGTGCAGGATCGCGCCGGGCACCTGCGAAACGACGCGAGGCCACGCCTCGACGAGGGTGTCGACAGCCTTGTACCGCTCGAGCACGCCGACGAAGACCGCCCGAGGGGTTGCCGGCAGCGGTGCAGGCAGCCGCGTGAGGAACACGTCGGCGTCCACGTAGGACGGGAAGACGGCCGCCGGTTCGACGCCGAGATCGCGCACGAGGCCCGACGTCTGCGTCGAGACGGTTCTCACCGCGTCCGCCCGCGGAACGACGAGGCGAGGTAGAGCGTCGTTGACGGGATTCAGCAGACGTCGAAGCGGCGAGCCGTACAGCCGCGTCGCCTCGTGCCAATCACCCTGGACGTCGAGAATGAGCTTCGCGTCGTCCCGCGCCAATCGCCGGCCGATGAGGAACGCGGCGGCCTCGTGGACGCCCTGGACGAAGGCCGCGTCGGGTCGAAACGCACGCAGCTCGCGCGCGATCCGGGCGGGCAGGGCGAGGTAGTAGAGCGCACCGTCTGCGAACGCGGGACGCCCCGGGGCTGCAAGACGGAAGGGGCCGCCGCGGGTGGGCGCGCCCGCCGGAGCGGCCGCGAGGACCCGCGGCTCCACCACCGTTTCCACTGCGGTCCACTTCCGCTCCTGCGCCCCGGCGAGCGGCAACCGGATCCGCTCTCGTGAGACGAAGAGGACGCGCGGCCGCGTCATGCGGGGGGCAGCGTCTCGGCGAGCGCTGCGCAAACGCGCTCGATCTCGTCGTCGCGCAGATGTGCATGCACGGGGAGGGAGAGCACTTCGTCCGCGAAGCGCGCTGCGCGTTCGCCGCCACCGCGCTTCGGTGCGGCTGCCGCGAACGGCAACGCCGACAGCGTCGTCGAATAGTGGACGAGCGTCGCCACGCCGCGCTGCTCGAGTGCCCCGCGCACGGCGTCGCGTTGCGGTACGCGAACAACGTACTTGTGGAACACGTGCTCGCGGTCGACGGGACGCTCCGGAACGACCGCCTTCCTCGATGCGAGCGCATCGCCATACGCGGCCGCGACGCGCTGTCGCGCCCGCAGCCACTGTTCCTCGTACGCGAGCTTCACGGAGAGGACCGCGGCGACGATGGACGACATCTGCGCGTTCTGGCCGACACGGTCGAACGTCCCTGCACTCGACTTGCCGTGGTGGCTCAGCGTGCGGGCGGTCTCGGCGACTTCGTCGTCGTCGGTGAGCAGTGCACCGCCGCTGCCTGGCGCGCTCACGACTTTCGTCGGATCGAAGCTGAAACAGCTCACGATTCCGGCCGACCCCGCCGGACGCCCGTCGCGCACGCCGCCGAGGGTCTGTGCGGCGTCCTCGACCAGTAGAAGTCCGTGCTCCGCGGCGAAACGCTCGAGCACGGCCGCGTCGCCCATACGCCCGTAGAGATCGACGTACACGAGCGCCTTCGTCCGGCCGGAAACGATCGTCGCAGCATGGTCGAGGTCGAGCTCGTAGTCATCGCCGATGTCGACGTAGACGGGAACGGCGCCGGTGCGGAGCACGGACGATGCGGTGGCCGCGAACGAGAAGTCGGGGACCATCACCTCGTCCCCCGGGCCGATCCCGAGGGCGGCGAAGGCGAAGTAGAGCGCATCCGTGCAGGAGTTCACCGCGACGGCGTGCTTCCGCCCGGCGAGACCGGCGAGCTCGCGCTCGAAGTCGGAGATCCACGGCCCTTGGAGAAGCCGGCCGGACTCGAAGACCTCTTCGACGCGCGCCATGATCGGGTCGCGCAGCGCCTCGAACTCGCGGTCGAGCGCGAAGTATGGGATCACGCCAGTGCGGGCGCGCCGGTGGGAAGCGAGCTCAGGAACTCGAGGTATTCCTCGACGCCGCGCTCGAGCGAGTAGCTCGGCTCATAGCCCACGAGCCGGCGTGCCTTGTCGATATCGAGTGCGCCTCGCTTCGGACGGAAGTCGTCGGACTTGACGGAAACCTCAACCGGCATGTCCGGGTAGCGCACGCGAAGGATGTCGTGCAACTCCGTGAGCGTGCGGCCGTGTCCCGCAGTGATGTTGAACGTCTCGTTCTCGACCGGCGAGAGCAGCGTCTTCACGAGGCCGCCTGCAACGTCCTTGACGTACGAGAAGTCGAGCGTGGTGTGGTCGGGGTCGACGACAGTGAGCGGGCGCCCCCACAGCGCACACTCGACGAAGCGCTGCACGATGCGGTCGTTCATGTCCGTCGGGCCGTACACGGCCGAGGGACGCACGATCGCGTACGGCAATCCGCGTGCGCGCGAGAACGTCTCGACGATCACCTCGCCGGCCAGCTTGAAGCCGCCGTACGGATCTTTCGGCGCCGGGCGCGCGTCCTCGGGCATCGGCGTCTGCGTGAAGTCGCCGTAGATCATGCTCGACGACACGTACAGGAACTTCTTCAGGTCGAGCTCGAGCGCGAGCTCGACGAGGTTGAACGTGCCGCGCAGGATGCTCTCGAACGCGTGGTCGGCCCTGACGCGCGCGACCGTGGCGAGGGGGAGCGCGCCGAGATGGAGCAGGTAGTCGGGCCTGACATCGAGCACGACGCGTCGCAGTTCGTCGCGAATCTCCGTCGAGGCGACGACGACGCGCGCGTCGCGCAGCAGGACTTCGCGGCGGTAGTGGAGGTTGTGCCAGTGCTGGGCTTCGAAGGAGTACGCATAGGTCAGAAGGGGGTCGACGACGACCACCTCGTGCCCGCCCTCTGCGAGAGCCGCACAGGCGTGGGACCCGATGAAGCCCGCGCCTCCGGTCACCAGTACGACGCTCATCCGCGGGCCAGCCTAACCGCTGTGACGACCTCGTCAGCCCAGTGCTCGACCGAGTGCTCCGCCTCGACACGCGCTCGCAACCGGCGACGCTCCGACTCCGGCAGCGCGGTCGCCGCCCGGATCGCGGTCGCCAAACCGGCGGGGTCGCCGTCCGTGAACCGCAGCTCGCTCGGAAGCAGCCCGTCGAACACCGGCGATGCCGCCACAACGGGAGTGCACGCGGCGAGCGCCTCGAACACAACCTTGTCGGCGCTCATCCCGTGCGTGGCGTTCACCAGGACGTCCGCATCGGCAAAGAGTCCCGGCACCTCGCCGCGCGGCACGGCATCGAGAAGGTGTACACGCCCCTCGAGACCGAGCTCGCACACGAGCGCGGCGAGGCGTGCTCGGACGATCGAGTCGTTCGGTGTCGCCTCCTCCCCCCGCACAGTGAGCGAAGCGCCGCGAAGCGCAGGGAGGGCGCGAACGGCGACATCGTGTCCCTTCACCTTCGAGTAGCGGCCAAGCGACAGAAGGCGCACACCGTCGTGCCGTGGCCGCCGCTCGGCGCATTCGAACCCGTCGGTGTCGATGCCGTGCCCGATCGCACGGATCTTCGGCGAAGAGACGGGGACGCTTCGCTCGTCGACGCTGAGGATCGCGTCGACACCACGTAGAGAGCGGTAGAAGTTGGCGCCGGCCTGCTGCTGCGTGAACCAGAGGAGTACGGGAACGCGGAGCGGGCGGAGGAGCGGGGCGGCAAGCACGACGTAAACAGGCGACATGTGCGCGAGGAGCGCGGTCGGCCTCCCGCGGGCGAGCTCGCGCGCCAGTACGGCCTCGAAGCGCAGTCCGCGCAGGAGTTGCGTGGGTGCGGCGAAGCTGCGGAAGCGGACGTTCGCGGGCAACGCATCAACAGTCGCAGCGGCCGCGATGATCACGACTTCGTCGAAGCGGGCAGCGAGCGCCGCCACCATGTCGGCCGCCGCGCCGAGCGTCGGGTGCTCGCGGTCGACCTGCTGCGTCACAAAGACGAGCCTCGTCATCGCCGAAGCGAGTCCACGAGCTCGCGCGTCCGGGTCGCGAACTCCTCGGGCGACTGCAGCCAGCGAGCTGCCGAAGCGCGCGCGCCGTCCGCGAGGGAGCGAGCAAGCTGCGGGTCGGAGAGGACGCGGACGAGCGCGTCGGCGAGCGCCGCGACATTGCCGGACGGCACGAGAAGCCCACTGGTGCCGTCCTCGACGATGTCGGGGATCCCTCCCGCTCTCGCGCCGACGACGGCTCGCCCACGCGCGAACGCTTCCATCGCGACCCGCGGCAGCCCCTCGGAGAACGACGGGAGCACGAGGACGGTTGCGCGGTCGAGCGCAGCCGCCACGGCGGCGGACGGCACCTGCTCGTCCCAGGTCACCCGACGGGGAAAGTCGCGAACGAGCGCCTCGACGACGGACCGTTCACGCCCGCGCCCGATGACATGGAGCGTCGCGTCGGGTACGGCCGGCGCCGCGCGCCGCCACGCCTCTGCGAGCCCGTGGACGTTCTTGTATCGCTCGAGCACGCCGACGAAGAGCGCCCGCGGCTGCGCCGGCAGCGGCGCGGGCGGCGTCACCGAGAAGGCGGACACGTCGAAGTACGTCGTGAACGTCGTCGCCGGCTCCACACCGACGGCGCGAACGAGCCCGCTCGTAAACTGCGAGACGGTGCGAACGGCGTCCACGCGACGGACGGCCGCGCGCGCAAGTGTCGTACTCACGGGCTCGAGCAGCCGGCGGAGCGGCGATCCGTACAGCCTCGTCGCCGTGTGCCAGTCGCCGTGCACCTCGAGGACGACGCGTGCGTGCGAGCGAGCGAGGGAGCGGCCCGCAAGGACAGAGCTCGCCTCGTACGGGCTCTGCGCGACGACGACGTCCGGCCGGAACCGGCGGAGCTCCTCCGCGACGCGCAACGGCAGGGAGAGGTAGAACGCCGGCGAGCGTCCGGGCACGAGCCGGAAGCGGCCGTCATCCGCGGTGTCGCCTCCGGCGAGCACGCGCAGCTCCATCTCCGCTGCGAGCGCGTCCCACTTCCGGGCGACGCTCGCGTCCAGCGGCAACCGGTACCGCGTCCTACTCACGAACAGCACCCGCGGCTTCATGCGACGGCGGCCTCGAGCGCCTGCTCGATCCGGGAGAAGACCACATCGCGGTCATACGCCCGCACCGAATCGGCGGCCGCCGCACGCAGACGTGCGCGCAGCGCGTCGTCGGAGAAGAACCGGCGGACCGCGTCTGTGAGCGCGTCGGCGTCCGCG
Source organism: Gaiellaceae bacterium (assembly GCA_035532715.1). Taxonomy (GTDB): domain Bacteria; phylum Actinomycetota; class Thermoleophilia; order Gaiellales; family Gaiellaceae; genus Palsa-739. The sequence goes on from DATKQO010000235.1 coordinate 10,160, forward strand.
GCGGGGACGAGCAGCCCGTTCTCACCGTCGCGAACGACCTCGGCGACGCCGCCGACTCGAGTGGCGATGACGGGGGTTCCGGCCGCGAGCGACTCGACCACGGAGTGCGGGAAGTTCTCCCAGCTCGAGGACAGGATCGCGGCATCGGCTGCGCGGAAGAGCTCGATCACACGCTCCCGTGGCTGCGGCCCGAGGAACTGCACGTGCGGGCCGGCCAGCGCCTCGAGCCGCGCACGCTCGTCGCCGTCGCCTGCAATCACGAGTGAGACACCCTCGACTGCGTCGGCCGCCTCGAGCGCGAGCTGGAGCGACTTCTGCACGGACAGTCGACCGGCAAACGCGAGCGTTGGCCCGTTCATGCCGAAGGACCGCCGCAGCTCATCGCGCGGCGCGAGCTCCGGTACCGGCGGCGCCGCGTTCGGGAGCACACTGACGCGGTCTGCCGGAACGCCCCAGGAGACCGCCAGCGTGCGCAGGTAGTCACTGGGACAGAAGACGTGCGCCGCGCGCCGCAGCTCCAGGTCGCGCGCGAAACGAAGCGCGGCGACGCGGAGGCCGGAGCGCGACTGGAATGCGTCGACGTCACCCCCGACGACGCCGCGACGGCGTGCGCGCTCGAATGCCGGGTCCGCGGTGAGCTTCACGACGTATGGGCGGTGCGCCAAGGTCGCTCCCGCGAAGCTCCGCCCGAACATGCCCGTCGTGTACACGACGTCCGCATGAGCGGCGCGCGCACGCACGAGCGCGACGCCGCGCAGATGCCGCACACCCGGTCGAAGCGAGCGCGAGATCCAATGGACGTCATATGTGTCCGTCTGCGGCGCCTGCCACGCCGTGGTCACGACCTCGACGTGGTGCCCGCGCTCGGCGAGAAAGCTCGCGACCTCGGGAGCGTGACTGGCGGGCCCGCCGACGTCCGGCGGCCAGATGCCCGAGACGATGAGCACCTTCACGTCGACAGCCCCACGATCTCCGGCTCGAGCGGAACGACCGCGGGAGGCGGCTCTCGCCGGATCCGCGCGAAGAGCACCGCCCATGCGAGTGCGAACACGATGCTCGACGCGAGCACTGCGATCGCGGCGCCGCGTGCTCCCCAGAGCCAGCCGAACCCGATCGCGAGCGGCAACAGCACGGCGGTCTCGAACCCGTGCGTCCAGATGCGAAGCTTGGGCCGGCCGATCGTGACCGCGAACGACTTCGACCATCCCACCACGAACTGCACCGCACCGGCGGCCACGATGATGCGGGCGGCATCGACCGCGCCGAGGTTCTTCGACTGGAACAGCAGGCGCACGATCTGCGGCATGAAGACGAGCAGGAGCGGGAGAAGAACGATGCTGCCGACAGCGGCGAGGAGCGTGTACCGGCGCACGCCCGCGAAGACTTTCTCGATGTTGCCGCGCTCCCAGTCTCGCGTCTGCTCGCTCAGCAGCACGAGCCGGATCGGCGCCGACACAGCGTTGAAGCCGGTCTGCGGGGCCTGCGCAACGCGGAAGAGACCGACCTGGTTCGCGGTCGAGACCATGCCGAGCAGCATCGGCGTGAGCGTCGAGCGCAGCGAGACGACACCGGTCGCAACACTCGACTGGCCGATGAAGTGCAGGATCTCGCGCCCGTCCTCGCCCAGTGGCCTGCTGTCGCCGCGCGGGAACCGGTGGAACGCAAGGAGACCGGCGACGCCGATGGCCGCCGACGCGACCACCTGCGCGAGCACGATCGCCGCGACAGTCCACGTGAGCCCGAAGTGCGATCCGGCACCGATCGCACCGAGGCGAAGCGCCATCGAGAACGCAAGGAACCCGCCGCGCACGTCGTAGCGGCCGCGCAGCATGAGCGGGACCGCCGCCATTCCCTCCGGTGACTGCGCGAGCGGGAGCAGCGCCGAGAGCAGGAGCGGCGTCCGCAGCTCGGAGTGATGGAACACCGTTCCTGCTCCGAGACCGAGGCCGACGAGCGCGCCGCCGGCCAGGATCGCACCGGCCGCCTTGAAGACGAACGTCCGCCGGAAGAGCCGGCGCAGCCGGCCCCAGTCCTCGCGCGTGATGTAGCGAAAGCCGAACTTGATCAGCGCCTCCTCGATGGTGAGGTCGAGGAGCGTCTGGAAGAAGCCGGCGGAGGCGATGACGAGCGTGAAGAGGCCGAGAACCTCGGTCGAGAACACGTGCGCGGCAACGACCGTGCCGAGGAATCCGAGCACGATCGAGGAGTACGTGCCCGCGGCTGCACCCGCTCGCCGCCGGAGGACCGTGCCGTCCATCAGTGGGCCAGTGTAGTGAGGGCGTCGTCCGGCTCCCACTAGAGTGGCCCCCTGATGGCGAAGGCGCTCGTCACCGGCGGGGCAGGCTTCATCGGCTCGAACGTCGTCCGAGCGCTGCTCGAGCGCGGCGACGCCGTGCGCGTGCTCGACAACTTCTCGACGGGCAACCGGGCGAACCTCGAAGGGCTCGATGTCGAGATCGTCGAGGGTGAGCTGCGGAGCTACGAGCGCGTCCACAACGCCGTGCGTGGGAGCGAGGTCGTCTACCACCTCGGCGCGCTCGGATCGGTGCCGAGGTCGGTCCAGGATCCGCTGACTTCGAGCGCGGTCAACGTCGAGGGAACGCTGAACGTCCTGCTCGCGGCCCGCGACGAGGGCGTCCGCCGTGTCGTTTTCTCGTCGTCCTCGTCGGTCTACGGCGCGAAGCGCGAGCGCCCGGTCGACGAATCGCTGGCCGCCGATCCGATCTCGCCCTACGGGGTCGCGAAGCTCGCCGCGGAACGGTACTGCGTCAGCTTCAGTCGCGTCTACGAGTCCTTCGAGACCGTCGTGCTGCGCTACTTCAACGTCTTCGGGCCGCGACAGAGCCCGTTCTCGCAGTACGCGGCCATGGTGCCGCTCTTCATCACGGCGATCGCCGCCGGCGAACCGGTCACGGTTTACGGGGACGGCGAGCAGTCGCGCGACTTCACGTACGTCGCTAACGTCGTCGACGCAACGCTGCGCGCCGCGCATGCCGAGGGCGCGAGCGGCCGCATCTTCAACGTCGCAGCGGGCTCGCCTGCGAGTGTGAACGCGGTCGCCGAGGCCATCGGCCGCATCCTCGACAAGCCCGTCGAACGCAGCTTCGCGCCGCCGCGTCCCGGCGACATCCGCGACTCATGGGCAGACGTGGCCGCGGCGAAGGAGATCCTCGGCTACACGCCGTCGGTGGACCTCGAGCAGGGCCTGCAACACACCATCGAGTACCTCGTTGCCTGAGACGCTAAGGCGTAGCCCGCGACGCCGACCTGAGGCCGTGCCGGCTTCGCCGGCGCGGCCGGTCAAGGTCCTGCGGGTCATCGCCCGCCTCAACGTCGGAGGCCCCGCGCTGCACGTCGCGTATCTGACCGCCGGCCTCGCGCCGCGCGGATACGACACGACGCTCGTTGCCGGAACGATCGCGCGGGGCGAGGAGTCGATGGCCTTCGTCGCCGACGCGCACAACGTGCACGTCGAGACGCTGGGCGATCTCCACCGCGAGATCTCACCGGTTCGCGACCTGCGTGCCATCGTGCAGCTCGCGCAGCTGATCCGAAACGAGCGGCCGACGATCCTGCACACGCACACGGCAAAGGCCGGCGCGGTCGGGCGGATCGCCGCACTACTGGCGCGCGGCGCACGGCCTCCGATCGTCGTCCACACCTTCCACGGCCACGTCTTGCGCGGATACTTCGGCCGGGTCCAGACGTTCGGCTTTCGCAGGCTCGAGCGCTGGCTTGCGCGGACGAGCACGGCGCTCGTCGCGGTCAGCCCGGAAGTTCGCGACGACCTGGTCGCTCTCGGCGTCGCCCCTGCCTCGAAGTTCACGGTGGTGCGCCTCGGCATCGACCTTCCCCGACGTGTCGAGAACGACGACGTACAGCGGCGCGAAGCCCGCCGTCAGATGGGCCTCCGCGACGAAGCCTTCGTCGTCGGCTGGGTCGGCCGCATGACCGCCGTGAAGCGGACAGAGCTCGTCGTGCGCGCGCTGCAGGACCTCGTCGCCCGGAACGTCGACGCATTCGTCGTGCTCGTCGGCGACGGGCCTGACCGCAACCAGCTCGAGCGGTACGCCCACGAGCTCGGCGTGATCAAGCGCTGCCTCTTCCTCGGGTATCAGGAAGACGTCGCCCGCTTCTACGACGCGATCGACGTGCTCGTGCTTCCGTCCATCAACGAGGGCACGCCCGTGAGCGTCATCGAAGCCCTGGCCGCGCGACGACCCGCGGTCGCGACCCGCGTCGGCGGAGTGCCGGACGTCGTTCGCGACGGCATCGACGGCTTCCTCGTCGATGCGGACGACCGGGACGCACTGGCAACGCGGCTCGCCGAGCTCGCAGCCGACCCGGAGCTGCGCGCGCGGATGGGCGAGGCCGGCCACGCCCGCGTCATCGAGCGCTACGCGGTCGCCCGTCTCGTCGACGACGTGGACAAGCTCTACCGCAGCTTGCTCGCCGAGCGTGGGCTCCCGCCACCCGGCTAGCCCCGAGGAACCTTCAAGTACGCATTCCAGGCGGGCTTGTGCCTGCCGGTGTCCGTCTCGAGGCCGGACTGCCAGCCGCCGAGGCTCGGCTCGTCCTTGATCAGGAACCAGAGCAACATGTCGATGCGCGGGTTCGCGCGCGCCATCGCGTACACCTGCGTGAGGTAGGCCGCTTGCTTTGCCCAGCTCACACCGAAGGACTTGTCGGGCGGATTCGTCTGATACCCGTACTCGGTGATCCAGAGATGCTTCGGCCCGTACAGCTTGGTGATCTCGGCCAGGAGCACGTTGATGTTGCCCATCTGGATCCGCCTGGCGGTCTTTCCGGTCGGCACGTAGGTCGGTGACTCGCTCGGCGCGGCGTAGTAGGGATGGTGGGCGTAGACGTCGAACTTCTTCATCCCCGCCTTCTTCGCGGCGATGAGGAACGAGATCGGGTCGACCGACGCGCGTGAGGTGGCGGGCGCATCGTTGCCCTTCGGAGCGGTGACGCCGCAGGCGACCTTCTCGCCGGAGACACCGGCCGAATGGATGCCGGTGTAGATCGCGTTGCAGATCTTCGCGTAGGCGATCGCGCTCGCCACCACCCACTTGCCTCCAGCACGCTTGTACTGCGGCGTGAGGAAGACCGGGTTGTTCGGCTCGTTCCACGCCGTCCAGAACTTGACGGCCGGAAGCGGGTCCGTCGGGCTCTCGAGCGTCGGCTGCTGCTGCCAGGCGGGCGGCACGTACAGCCCGCTGTAGCGCTGAGCCGCCGCCGAGGCGAAGTCCTCGAGCTCCTGCGGACTCGTCGGCGCGACCGTTCGCGCCTTGCCGCCGTTCGCCCACTTGGGCGTGAAGAGAATCGAGAAGACGACCTTGATGTTGTACGTGGCCGCGTAGCGCATCAGACGGTCGTAGAGCGACCAGTTGTACGCAGGGTCGCCCGGGTCGGTCGGATCGGTCGGCTTCGCGGCGCGCGACACCGCCCATGGGGTCCCGCCCCAGTACAGGTTCACGCGCAGCACCTGCGCGTTCAGCGCCTTCAGCGCCTGGAAGCCGGTGACGGGGTTCCCGTACAGCGTGTCGGCCTCGTCGTTGATGCCGACGAGCAAGTGGCTGGTGGTCGCGACGGCGTGCTTCTTCGGCGAGGCGGTCGCGGCCGACACGGCGAGGCCGGCGGCGGCAATGACGAGGACGACGATCGCGGCAACACGCTTAGACACTGAGTGACTCCCGTTCGCTCGCTTCCAGGACGCGCCGCAGGCCTTCCTCGAGGCCGACCTGCGGCTCCCAGCCCAGCAGCTGCCGGGCTCGGGTGATGTCGGGTTGGCGCACCTGCGGATCGTCGACCGGCAAGGCCTCGAAGACGATCTCGCTCTTGGAACCGGTAACGCGTACGACGTTCTCCGCGAGCTCGAGCAACGTGAGCTCCTGCGGATTGCCGATGTTCACGGGCAGGTGCTCGCCACTTTCGGCGAGCAGCACGAGCCCGCGGATCAGGTCGTCGACGTAGCAAAAGCTGCGTGTCTGCGAACCGTCGCCGAACACGGTCAGCGGCTCGTTCGCCTGCGCCTGGCGGATGAACGTCGGGATCGCGCGGCCGTCGTTCGGCCGCATGCGCTTCCCGTACGTGTTGAAGATGCGCACGATGCAGGTGTCCACGCCCTGCTGTCGGTGGTACGCCATCGTCAACGCCTCGGCGTAGCGCTTCGCCTCGTCGTAGACGCCGCGTGGACCGATGGGGTTCACGTTGCCCCAGTACGTCTCGGGCTGCGGGTGGATGGCGGGATCGCCGTAGACCTCGCTCGTCGACGCGAGCAGGAACCGCGCGCGCTTGAACTTCGCAAGTCCCAGCGCGTTGTGCGTCCCGTACGAGCCGACCTTCAGGGTCTTCAACGGCAGGCGCAGATAGTCGATCGGGCTCGCCGGGCTCGCGAGATGGAAGACGAGATCGACCGCCTCATCGATGGCGAGGTGCTCCGTCATATCGTGGTTCAGGAACGCGAAGCTGTCGCCGCGCAGATGCTCGACGTTCTGCAACGAGCCGGTTTCGAGGTTGTCGACGCAGATCACGCGGAGGCCTTTGGCCACCAGGTGATCGCACAGGTGGGAGCCGAGGAAGCCCGCGCCCCCCGTCACGACCGCCGTTGCCATCGGGTCGATGCTAGCGGCGCTGTCGGCGGGAGACGGGGACCTTAACGAAGGATTTACGGCTTGAACGAGAGATTCAGCGCAGATCCTTGTTCGATTCCATGTCGAACCACATGGCGAAGAGCGTGAGCTGCGAGCCCGAGATCAGGAGCAGCGCGATGAGCACGACCGTGCCGACGCTGACCTGGTTGCCGGCGAGGCGGAAGCCGAGCTCGACGAGCCCGAGCACGAGGCCGACGAACGTCGCGAGGAAGCCGAAGGCGTAGAAGAACACGAGCGGGTGGAAGTCGCGGATGACGTACTTCTGCCGCAGGCGCCAGAAGAACCCGCGCACGAGCAGCCACGAGATCCGCGGGACGACCCGCCGGTACCTGATGCCCGAGCGCTCGCCGACGCCATACACGGGCCGCGACGGGAAGTCGCGCACACGCGCGCTCCACACGTTGAGATGGACGAGCAGGTCGTTCGGGAACCCGTAGCCGGTGTAGACGCGGTCGAGATCGAGCTGGGCGAGCATCGGACGCGCGATCGCGGTGTACCCGGACTGCGAGTCGGCCACGTGCCAGTAGCCCGATGCGATCTTCGTCAGCATGGACAGGATCGCGTTGCCGATGTAGCGCGTGCGCGGAATCAGCACCCAGGCCTGCCCGGTGAAGAGCCGGTTCGCCTTCGCATAGTCGAGCTCGCCGCGCGCCACCGGCTGCACGAGCGTGGCGAGATCGGCGGGATCCATCTGGTTGTCGGCCGCCATCACACAGACCACGTCGAGGTCGTGCTCGAGCGCCCGCTGGTAGCCGGTGACGATGGCGGCGCCGACACCGCGGTTCCGGTCGTGCGAGATCACCTCCACGCGTGCGTCGCCGAACGATCGGGCACGATCCGCGGTCGCATCGCGCGAGCCGTCGTCGACGACGAGGATGCGGTCGACGAACGCCGGGATCCCGCCGAGGGTCTCCCCGATGAGCGCCTCCTCGTCATGCGCCGGCACGACGACCCCGACGCGCTTTCCCTCGAGCATCAGACCGAGCGGCGGCGCGCGACGACTGCTGCCACGCGATCCCACAGCAGCGCGGCGAGCCCGCCGAGCACGAGGCCGATCAGGCCCGCGATGACGACCGAGTTTCGCCGGCTCCGCGCAGTCACGCGCGCGGCCGACGCAGGAGTCACCACCGACGGCTCCTCGATCGCGGTCGCCTGGTGCAGGAGCTGCGTCGTCGAGGAGAGATCGCTCTCCGCCGTGTTGAGCTGCACCTGGAGAAGGAGCTTGTCGGTCGTCGAGACGTTCGGGTCGGCGAGTGCCGCGTTGAGCGCGGTGATGCCCTTCTGTTCCTGGGAGAGCTGACCTCTGAAGCTCTGGATCTTCTCGACTGCATACCCGGAGATGCGCGAGATGACCGCCTTCGAGAGCTGGTTTGCGGCGCACGCCGCGACCTTCTTCTTCGTCGACAGCACCGTGAGGGAGACGAGCGGGTTCTGGCCGTTCTTCGACAGGCTGCCGGAGATCGGCTTCGTCGAGATCCCCGACCGGAACGTCCCCATCTTCGCCTTGCAGATCTCCGCGACCCGCTGGTCGACGGCGAGCGAGTGCGCGACCGTCCCGACCGCGCTCGGGTTCGTCTGCAGGCCCTGCAGCGCGACGTTGCCGCTCGCCGTGTACGGCTGCCCGAGATAGAGGTTCGCAGACGCGCTGTACTGCTGGCTCCCGCCGAGCGCGACCGCGTAGCCGACGATCGCGCCGAGCACGATCCCGCCGACCGGAACCCACCACCGTGCGGCGAGGAGCCGCCAGTAGCGGGAGAAGTCGATCTCCTGCTCGGCCTCAGGATCGTTCATCGCGCGGCGACTCTAGCGGAGGCCCAGGCCCACATCCGCGCGAGACCGTCCGCGAGCGGCACGCGCGGCTCCCATCCGAGGGCGTCGCGGATGCGAGAGACGTCGGCCTTCGTGCGGCGCACGTCGCCTCGGGCTCGGTCGACGTGCGTGACCTCGAGGCCCCGGCCCGAGATCCGCTCGAGCGCGGCGATCGCCTCCAGCATCGAGGCCTCCTCGCCGCCGCCGACGTTGTACAGGGCGCCGGCCGGGGCTCCGGCCATGGCGGCGATGGTCGCGTCCACGACGTCTGCCACCTCGGTGAAGCTGCGCGACTGCTCGCCCGTGCCGTAGACCTCGAACGTCCCTCCGGCCGTGAGCGCGTCGCACACGCGGCGGAAGAACATGTCGGGACGCTGGCGCGGTCCGTAGACGGTGAAGTAGCGGAGCCCGACTGCGTCGAGGCCGAAGCTCGCGGAGTAGGCACGCGCAAGCTCCTCGCAGGCGACTTTCGTGATGCCGTACGGCGAGATCGGCTCCGGCCGGGCATCCTCGGGTGTCGGGTACCGCTCCGCCTCGCCGTACACCGAGGAGGACGAGGCGTAGACGACGCGAACGCCGGCCTCCGCAGCGGACTCGAAGACGCGTTGCGTCGCGAGCACGTTGCGGCGCAGGTAGAGCGGAAAGGCATCGCCGAAGCTGCGCACCCCCGGCTGGCCCGCGAGATGGAAGACGCCGTCCACCCCGTCGAGCTCGAGGCTCTCGTCGGCTAGGTCGATGCGCGCGACGTCGAGGCCGCGTGCGTTCTCCTCCTTCTCCGCCAGGTCGTAGTAGTCGGTGAAGGCGTCGACGGAAACGACGTCGTCGCCGCGCGCTCGCAGCACCTCGGCCAGATGGGAGCCGATGAAGCCTGCAGCCCCTGTGACGACGTATCTCATTGCTTCGGGACCATTCCATAGACGACGCCGTACCCGATCAGGAAGAGCTTCCCGCGCTCGGCGACGACGGGCGTGTACTTGCCATCCGGGAACGTCCACAGCTCCTTGCCAGTGCGGGCGTCGAGCGCGTACGTCCGCCCGTTCTTCAGGTGCGGCTCGTGCAGCGTGGCGAAGTAGACGACGCCGTCGACGACGACCGCCGAGCCGGAGATCGGACCGCCGGCGTGGAACTTCCAGCGGACCTCCCCGGTGCCGGTGTCGAGCGCGAAGAAGTTCCCGCTGTAGGAGCCGACGAGAACGCGCTGCTGCCAGATCGCGGGCGATGCGTAGACATAGCCGCCGGTGGAATGCGACCACAGCCGGCGGCCGTCCGTCGCGCCGAATGCATACACCTTGCCGTCGGTCGAGCCGATGTACACGCGGCCGTACGCGACGGCCGGAGTCGAGTAGAAGTCCGAGCCGCCGAAGAGTCGCGGCTGCGCGGACCCCGTCCAGACGACGCGGCCCGTGCGCGACAGGCCGTACACGTGGCCGTCGTAGGCACCGACGTACAGGCGCCCGCCGCCGTAGGCGAGCGCACCCTTGATCGCACCCTTCGCGACGTGGCGGTGCCACACGACGCGGCCGTGATTCGCGTCGAACGCCCACACGTCGCCGTTCCAGTCGCCGACGTAGAGGCGATTGCCGACGAGGAGCGGCGAGCTCTCCGACGGGCCGATCCGGTGCCGCCAGTGGATCTTGCCGTGCCCGACGCCGAATGCAATCACCTCGCCGTCGACACCATGCCCGCCGCTCTGCGCGTTGCAGGGAGGCTGGTTGAGGAATGCCTCGTAGACCGTACCGTGCGCGTGCGGGCCGATCGCCGGCGACGCGGCGACGCAGCGGTGCGCGCGGTACTTCCACGCGTACTTCCCGGTGCGCGCGCTGATCGCGGCGAACGTTCCCTTGTTCGTCGAGAAGAAGAGGCGGTTGTAGCCGATGGAGGGCGGGAACTCGATCAGGCTGCCGGCCTGATAGCGCCAGACGATGCGGAACGGCGGGCGGAGCGCGATCTGCACCGAGCGCGTCCGGTCGGGTGAGAAGCCGTACGTCGGCCACGGCACGTCCGGCGGCGGCGGCTTGGGCGCCGGCTGGGTCGGGATGTAATCGGTCGTGGTCGAGCCGCGCTCGTCGGCGCTCTGGTGCAGCCGGTGGACGACGTAGGCGGTCACTGCACCGGCCAGGAGGACCGCCAGCACGGCGAGAACGATGAGCAGGCGGCGCATGTGCGCCGGAGGCTAGCCCGTGGCCTCGAGCGTCCCGAGGTCGAGCGTCGCCGTCTGCCCGGCGGAGTTCGTCGCCTGGAGCGATGCCTGCCAGCTCCCGGGCGGGATGGGGACCTGCGCGCTGCCTGACACCGGCTGCTGGCCGAGGTCGACCGTTTGCGGCGTATTCACGCCGGCCGGGTCGACGAGCTGGACGACGAGGTGCAGGGACGGCGTGCCGGGATCGTCGGCCTGCCACGTGAGCGTCGTCCCCGCGAGCTGGGCCTGCAGGTTCTGCGGTGGCGCCGTGTCGAACGCGACGACGATCGGTGCGAGCTGCGTCGTCGAGCGCCGCCCGACGTAGCTGATTGCCGACACGGTGACCGGATACGTGCCTTGCGCGAGCGCCGGCGGAGGCGTCCAGGTGATCACGTGCGTGCCGCGGGCGAACCGGTAGGTGAACACCTTTCCCCCGACCGAGAGCGTCACCGAGGAGCGCTGCGAGAGGGTGATCGGGATCGTCGCCGTGTCGAGCCAGCCGTCCTCGGGCTGGGGGTAGACCTCCGGCGTCGCGGCTCCCTCGGTCACCTTCGGCGCGCCGAGGTAGTCCTGGAACCGCTGCGCCGCGTCGCTCCAGTACGGATCGTGCGTCTGCGCGGCGAGCTTCGCGAGCAACGTTGTCACGAACTGCTCGTAGCCGAGTGACGCGTGGGCGCCCCGAAGCTCGTACAGCGACCAGTCACCGGTGTCGAAGCGCGGGAAGAACGCCTTCGCACCGGCGGCCATGCGCTGCGCGAGCGAGGTCGCAGCGCCGTTGCCCGTCGTCTGGCCGTAATCCGTCAGCGACACGATCGTCTGCAGCTGGGCGTTCAGGACGATCTCGCGGTCGAAGCCATAGAGCTGGATCCACGGCCCGGCCGGGGTGTTCGTCACGAGGTGCGGCACCGCCGCGTAGGCCCGCGCGGCCGCCGAGGTCAGCCTCGCATCCCCGAGCAGCGCGCCTGCGCGCGCAAGCGCCTCTGCGGCGAGGGCCTCCGCCATCCCCGACGCCCACGGCGGCCGGCCGATGCCGAAGCCGAACGAGTACTCCCAGATCAGGCGCGGTCCGCGCGGGACGGCGCGATCGAGGAGCGCGTACGCGAGCGACTGCGTCTTCTCGACGTCGTGCGCGGAGGCCGCGTTGGCGAGCGCCGAGAAGCTCGCGAGCGGATGGAACTCGAGACCCTTGTACGGGAACCAGCGGTAGACGACACCTTCGCCGTCACTGACGTCGACCGGCACATCCGGGATGCGATGGCTCTCGAAGTACTCGAGATTCTGCTCGAGCTGTGTGAAGAGCGCGAGCGCGCGCGGCGACGTCAACGAGTCCCACAACGTCGTCAGCTGCAGGAGCTGCGAGGCGATCACGCGCCCGCGCAGCTTCGGCAGGCGACGCTCGTCCCACACCGCGCGATTGACGTCGCGGCGGTAGCGCGCGGCATCGGTCCGATTCACCCAGTGTTGGGCGACCGAGTGCGAGATTCCGCGCTCCAAGAGCTGCGCGCTCATCGCGCCGCGCGCCGCCGACGCCGCCGGTGCCCACATGAGAAACAACGCCGCAGCGGCCGTCGCCGCCCGCTTCATCTCAGCGAGCGCACGGTTACGTGGTGGCCGCGAGATCGGCGAAGTAGCCTCCGACGGCGAACGCGAGTTTCGAGTTGATCGTCGTTGCGGGCCGCGCGACGTACTGTGACGCGGGAATGACCCGGAAGTCGGCGCTGACCCGTGTCTTGTCGGTCTCGTTCCGAACGTTGCCGTGGAGAAGGTTGACGCCGTCAAACATGAGGATCTGACCAACGTCGCATGCGTACGGACGGAGGTCGCCGCTTCCTTCGGCCGACTCGATCCAGACCGTGTTCGAGTCCCACGCGCGCGTGAACGGAAGCCACAGGTTCACCTCACCCTGACCGTGGGAGTAGTCGCGATCGCGGTGGATTTCTCCAACCGCGACGTTGTTCGGAAGGTGGACGCGGAACGTCGGAATCCGCTGGTAGATCAGATTCTCGCCGAACAGGGGCTGCACCACGTCAACGAGCAGGCGATGGTAGACGCGGAAGAACTCGTCGCCGATCGAATAGAAGCGCTCGTGGAACACCGTCTTTTGGTCGTTCTCGCGCGTCAGCAGCGGATAGTCGGCGGTCGTGTGGATCTCGTCTAGCTGCGGTACACCGAGCTGCTCGCGGACGAGGTCGGGAAGCGGATACCGCTCAAGGTCGTAATCGACGAGAGCAGTTTGGACGAGATCGAGTTTCACGCTAAGAGCTCCTGGCAGAGGGAAACGAGCTTGTTCGCGAACACGCGGTACGTGAGGTCTTCCGCACGTTCTAGCGCATGTCTCTCGCAAGCATGCCGCAGTTCGTCGTCTTGCAAGAGCCGCAGGATAGCGTCCCGGTAACCGGCGACGTCGCCTGCGTCGACGAGGAGGCCCTCTTGACCGTTCACCACGTAGTCGGCTATGCCAGGGCTACGGGTCGCAACGACAGGCTTTCCGAGCGCCAGAGCTTGCGCGACCATCATCTGACCGAAGTCCGAGTCCGGATCGCGCAGTGGGATCACCACCACCCTGGCACGCGCCATGCGCTCGAGGAACGCGTGCACCGGCATCCGCCAGTGCACGCTGCAATTCGGCGGTAGCTCACCGCGCCAGCCGAGCGTTTCCGGTGAGAACGTCACAATCTCGAGGGGAACGTCGGTTCCCCGAAGCGCCTCGATGATCGAGGGAATGTCCCTGCCGGTTCCTCCTCCCGTGAACACGTGCTCGCCGACCTCGCTGACGCCTTCCCGCACCTCGACGAAGCTGCCGTCGGCCGGGTCGTACGTGAAGACCGCCTTGGCGCGCGTGGCAGGTGGTTGGCGCTCGATCCAGGCGCGCTGGTAGACGATGACGCGATCGACGAACTGCAGCTGCTCGGCGCTCAGGTGGAGCTGATTGACGACGATCAGCCGCGCCCGTCCCAGAAGCCCGAGTCGACGAGCCTGGATGAACCTTGGGACGGTGCGCTCGACGGAGCCGAGGACGACAACGCGCGGCCTTCGAAGTACGATCGTGATCAAGCCGCGGGCCGCGACCACGAGCGAATTGACGAGGTTCGTGCTGTGCCCGTAGAAGACGCGTGCGTACACCCGGTGAGGAAATACCTCAGCCTCAGTCGACGCCCAGAAGCTCTTCCTCACAGTGACGACGGCGACGTCTTCTAGGCTGGACGATTCGACGCCGGTGCGGTCCGAGATCGTTGCGCGATCGCGCTCCGGACCGGGCGGTGCATCATTCATTTGAATGACGGCTGAATGCATGTCCGTGCGTTTATATCCGAGGCCATGACCTGCGTCAGCCCGGAGGAGGTAAAGCGTTCGCCCAAAGGACGCCGAGGCGCGGCGTAACGCCAATGAGCGGCGACTTCCGGCTTGGCGGTGGGCAGCCACACGCAAGAAAGGGTCAGCAGGAATGCCCACGATGCCGGCGCCGACGAACACCAGGCCCGCTGTCGCCGGCGGACGCGGGGAGCAAGGCCAGGTGAACCTCCAGCCGAACCTCCTGCGTCCACGGCGCGATCAGCAGGCCTGCCTGGCCGCGGCCCCGAGATTGGGCGGTGCGGAGCGGGCACGAAGAGCGGGAGCTGTACCCAGCGCGTGCGGTCGTTGCTGAACCCGTAGGTCGGCCACGGGACCTTCGGGGGCGGAGCCGCCTCGCGCGGCGGGGTCGAGACGAGCGACGCGCGTGGGGAGGCTAGTGGAAGCTCATTAGGGTTCCCACATGATCGGGCGCGCGCTCAAGATCGAAGGTTTCACCAAGCAGTCCGAGCTCGAGTTGCTTCAGCGCCTGGCCGCCTCGATGCCGGAAGACGCAGTCGTCATCGAGGTGGGCTCGTTCCGAGGACGTTCGACGGTGGCGATCGCCGAGGGGCTCGCTCAATTAGAACGCCCACGCCTCGTCGCCGTCGACACATTCGCGGGAGATCCCGGATGGGAGAACATCGCGAAGGTCGATGATGCACGTCGTCTCTTCGATCGGAATACCGCTGGGATCGCCTTCCTAGAAGTGATCCAGGAAGAATCAGTCCGAGCCTCGGGACATATCGCCGATTCCTCGGTTGACTGGGTCTTCATCGATGCACTCCACGACTACCGGTCCGTTCGTGACGACATTCGCGCGTGGGCGCCGAAGTTGAAGCCAGACGCGCTGATGTCGGGCCACGACTACGGACGGGCCGACGTCACGGACGCGGTCCTTGCCGTCTATTCGAACGTGGAGGTGGAGCACTCCATCTGGATGACGCGCGAGACTCCATCGGTCAGATTCGCACAGCTGCTCCGAGCACAGATCCGCGGTTTGCTCAGGCGCCCGCGGTGATCACTCGGCTAGGCGATGCGCCGGAGAAAGCCTGACGGCCAGTACGTGACCCGCCGCGACACGGCACCTTCGTTGAACGCGAAGGTCGGCTCGACGATCTCGAACTCGGGGTGGGTCGCGACGAAGGCCTCGGCGGCCGCCTTCGGGTTGTTCCACGACCAGTCGTCGGAGCTGCGAGGAGCGCCGACGAGCGTTTCCATGATCCCGTCCATCGCGACGACGTACGAGCCGGGAGGGACGAGCGGCGCGTAAAGCTCGAGCTCGTCGAGCACGTGCTCCCTCGTGTGGTTCGAGTCCAAGACGACGAGCACGCGCTCGCTCGGTTCGATCAGCTCGCGCACCTGCCCAACCGTTGCGGGGTCTGTCGAGTCGCCCTCGATCAGCGTTATGAGCGATGCGAGTCGATGCCGCTCGATCGCCTCGCGGTTGTGCGTGCGGATCTCGATGTCGACTCCGATGACGCGGCCGCGACCCATCGCGTGCAACAGCGACGCGTAGAGGACGAGCGACCCTCCGTGCGCAACGCCGGTCTCGACGACAACGTCCGGCTCAACCGCGTAGATGACCTCTTGTAGCCGGAGCACGTCCTCGGGAAGCTGAATCAGTGGGCGTCCCATCCACGTGAAGCTGTAGACGTACTTCGCGTCCCAGCCCGCGCGCAGCCACGCCTGCGACACGAGGTTGAAGCCTTCCGCGCTGCCGAGGGAATGCTCGAC
>DATKQO010000236.1:0-4343 GCA_035532715.1 Gaiellaceae bacterium
CGAAGCCGGATCGATAACCCGTCATCGACGAGCGCTTGCTCAGCGTCTGGAAGACGATCACCCGCGAGCGGTCCGCGACCTGGAGCGCCGATGCCGGCGCTCCGTCGAACCAGAGCTCGCTGTAGGCCTCGTCGGATGCGATCGCGAAGTCGAAGCGCTCGGCGAGCTCGACGAGTCGCTCGTAGAACGACAGCGGCGCGAGCGCGCCGGTCGGATTGTTCGGATAGTTGACCCAGACGATCGCGGTGCGCCGCCACGTGTCGCCCTCCACCGCGTCGAGGTCGGGAAGGAAGCTGTTGGCTCGGAGCAGCGGCAGCGTCTGCACGTCGGCGCCCGCGAACAGAGCGCCGCGCCCGTAGACGGGGTAGGCCGGCTCGCCGAAGACGACGAGGCGCTTGTCGGAGTGCGGATCGACGAGCACCTGGGCGAGCGAGAAGATCGCTTCCTTCGACCCGTAGGTCGGCACGATCTCCGTGTCCGGGTCGAGCGTGACGCCGAAGCGGCGCTCGCACCAGCCTGCGACCGCCGTCCGCAGCTCGGGGAGCCCCTGTGCGAGCGGGTACGGCGAGCGCTCGGGCAGCGCGTCGACGAGCGCCTGCCGGATGATGGGATCGGTCGGCTCGTTCGGGTCGCCCTTCCCGAAGTCGATCACCTCGACGCCCTGCGCGAGCATGCGCCGCCGTGCCTCGTCGAGTCGGACGAATGGATAGGTCGCCATGCCGGCGAGCGTCGGCGCGATCGAGATCACTTTCTAGACGCTAGCGCCCAGGAACGCTTCGAGCGTGTCGTAACAGCGCGCGAGGCTCGCGACGGGGATCTGCTCGTCCTGCCGGTGCGCATAGGCGGTCGCGCCCGGCCCGTAGTTGATCGCGTCGATGCCTTGCTCCGCGAACTGCGCGACGGGAGTCCACGCCTGCTTCGGTGCCACGTCGGGGACGAGCTCGCGCAGCCTCGCCGTACGTGGGTTCGTCAGCGCGGGCGGGGCGGACGGAGAGTTCGAGAGAATCTCGACGTCGCCGTGAGGCACGAGCTCCCGCAGGCGGGCCTCGGCGTCCTCGCGCCTCCGACCCGGTGCGTAGCGGAAGTTGAGCTCGACGCTTGCCGCCGCGGGAATGACGTTCGCCGCGATCCCGCCCTCGACGCGCACGGCACTGACGACCTCGCGGTAGGTGAGCCCGTCGAGCTCGACGTCGAGCGGTTGCAGACGGACGACGGACTCCAGACCGCGCACGAGCTCGTGGATCGCGTTCCGGCCGGTCCACGGACGTGCAGAATGCGCACTCTCGCCGCGAAAGGTGACGCGCGCCTGGATGTTCCCGAGGCAGCCTGCGTGCAGGATGCAGTCGGTGGGCTCGAGCACGACGGCGAGCTCGACGCCGTCGAGGAGATCGGTGGCGAAGAGGGCGGGCAGCGGGCTCTCCGACACCGGCACCTCTTCGCGGTTGAAGAAGAGGTAGCGGCCCGGGGCGCCGGCGCGGGCGAGCTCGATCATGAGCGCGATCCCGCCCTTCATGTCGCTCGCACCGAGGCCGTGCACGGCACCGTCCTCGATGCGGCCGGGGAGGTTCTCCTGGGCGGGAACCGTGTCGAGGTGCCCCGCGAGAACGACCGGCGCGCCCGGATCGCCGTAGAGGAGCACCTCGCCGTCGTCGTAGATCGGCGCGCCCGGGACGAGCTCGCGCACGAGCGCGACGAGCGCGGCCTCGCGCCGGCTCTCCGACGGCACGTCGACGAGCTGGAGCGTCCTGGCTGCGAGGTCTGGGGCGGGCACGACAGTCGTCATAATGACTGTCGATGATGCCGCGCCAACCCGATCCCTCGCCGGGCCTCGAGCCCGAGCGCGGGTTCGTCCTGGCCGTGCTCGCGCAGGGCGTCGATCCCGACGAGGAGATCGCCGAGCTCGAAGAGCTCGCGCGCACGGCCGGTGTAGAGCCCGTGGCGCGCATGGTGCAGCACCGGCAGAAGCCCGATCCGCGCACGTACGTCGGCAAGGGAAAGCTCGACGAGCTGAAGCAGTCGTACGCTGACGCCGGCGCCGAAGTACTGCTCGTCGACGACGAGCTGTCGCCGTCTCAGCAGCGGCTGCTGGAGAACGAGCTCAAGTCGCGGGTCGTCGACCGCACCTTGCTGATCCTCGACATCTTCGCGCAGCATGCCGTGAGCGCCGAAGGCAAGCTTCAGGTCGAGCTCGCGCAGCTCGAGTACATCCTGCCGCGGATGCGCGGCATGTGGCAGCACCTCGAGCGGCTCGGCGGCGGCGTCGGCACGAGGGGCCCGGGCGAGTCGCAGCTCGAGACCGACCGTCGGATCGCGCGGCGGCGGATCACGCTGCTTCGCGACCGGCTGAAAGGGCTTTCGAAGCAACGCGACGTGCGCCGGAAGGAGCGGGCGCGGACCGAGACGCCGACGGTCGCACTCGCCGGGTACACGAACGTCGGGAAGTCGACGCTGCTCAACGCGCTCACCGACTCCACGGTGTCCGTGCGCAACCGGCTCTTCGAGACGCTCGACCCGACGACGCGCGGCTTCGAGCACGACGGACGCCGGTATCTCGTCACCGACACCGTCGGCTTCGTCAGGCGGCTGCCGCATCAGCTCGTCGAAGGCTTCGCGGCGACGCTCGAGGAGACGCTCGTCGCGGACCTCGTGCTCCACGTCGTCGACGGGTCGGCGCCGGAGGAACGTCTGGTCGAGCAGATCGCAGCGGTGAACGGCGTGCTCCACGAGATCGGGGCCGACGAGCTGCCGATCGAGCTCGTCGTGAACAAGATCGACGTCGTCGACCCGCTCCATCGCCGCCGCCTGGCGAACCGTTACCCGGAGGCGCTCCAGGTTTCCGCCGAGACGGGCGAAGGGCTCGACGAGCTCCGCGCGCGGATCGCCGAGCGCTTCGCCGAGCGGTTCGAAGCGGTGCGCCTGCTCATCCCGTATGACGAAGGCGGCAAGCTGAACGAGCTGTACGCGCTCGGCACGCCGATCGAAGAGCGGACGGATACCGACGAAGGCGTGCTCGTGCTCGCGCGCCTGCCGCGCCGCGAGGTCCGCCGGTTCGCGCCGTACCTGCGGGCGGAGGAGCCCTCCGCCGGCCACCACACGTCGGCCGCCCCGTGATCGAGCTGCCCATCCGGCGGTTGCGCGACGACGCGGTCGTCCCGAGCCGCGCGTATGCCGGCGACGCGGGACTCGACCTCGCGGCCTGCGAGCGCATCGAGCTCCGCCCGGGAGAGCGGGCCGCCGTCGGGACGGGTCTCGCCGTCGCGATCCCGGAGGGCTACGCCGGCTTCGTACAGCCACGCTCCGGGCTGGCCGCACGCCACGGGATCACGATCGTGAACACGCCCGGCCTCGTGGACTCGGGGTACCGCGGCGAGCTGAAGGTCGTCCTCCTCAACACCGACGCCCACGAGTCGTTCCTCGTCGAGCCGGGGATG
This sequence comes from Gaiellaceae bacterium, assembly GCA_035532715.1. GTDB lineage: Bacteria > Actinomycetota > Thermoleophilia > Gaiellales > Gaiellaceae > Palsa-739. The sequence continues at coordinate 3,432 of DATKQO010000236.1, forward strand.
CGCATCGCCCAGCTCGTCGTCCTGCCCGTGCCCGGCGTCGACCCGGTCGAGGTCGAGGAGCTGCCCGCGAGCGAGCGCGGCGTCCGCGGCTTCGGCTCGTCCGCAGCGTGATGGCCGCCGAGCCGCGCATCCGCGTGTCCGCGATGCTCCGGTGGGAGAATCGCGTCCTTCTCTGCCGGCACGAGAAGCCGGGCCGCGGCGAGTACTGGCTTCTGCCCGGCGGAGGCGTGAACTCCGGCGAGAGCCTTCTCGACGCGCTGCATCGCGAGCTCGCCGAGGAGGTGGGGCTCGACCACGAGGTTCCGCTCGAAGGGCCGGTCGCGCTCGTCGACTCGATCTCGCCGGAGCCGCACTACGCGAAGCACGTCGTGCACATCGTCTTCGCGGGCGACCTCTCGGGGCGCTCGCTCGAGCGCGTCACGTCGCACGATGCGGCGGTTCGCGGTCACCGCCTGTTCGACTCGCTCGAGCTCGACGCGGTCATCGTGCACCCGCCGATTCAGCGGTTCCTCCGCCGCTGGGAGCCGGGCGACCCGGCCGTGTATCTCGGCGCGCTCTGGGCACCGTAAGCCGGTGCCCTCACGGCCGCTGAGACGGATCTCGATTCACGGCTACCGTGCGGCCCGCGAGCTCGAGTTCGAGCCGGGGTCGCTCGTGGTGCTCGTCGGGGAGGCCTCGAGCGGCAAGTCGACCGTGCTGACCGCGATCTGGACGCTGTTGGAGGCCGCCGCACCGCCGCCGACGATCGAGGACGTCTCCCGCGGGACGGCCGGGCGGATCCATCTCGAGGCGGAGCTCGAGCGTGGCACGATCTTCCTCGACGCGCGTCCGCCGGACACGCTGAACCTCAACCGAGCCGGTGCGCCGCCGGTGCTCTTCCTGCCCGCGAATCTCCGATCGCGCACCGTGGTC
>DATKQO010000237.1:0-14583 GCA_035532715.1 Gaiellaceae bacterium
CGATGCGTGCGCCATCCGGGTGCTCGACGACGACGAGCTCATGGTCAGCGCAGCCGAAGGGCCCGGCGCGGACGAGGCGCTCGGCACGCGCAGCCCGGCGAACGCCTGGCTCTCCGGTGACGTCGTCCAGTCGCGCTCGCCCGTCGCGCTCGAGAACCCCGGCAGCGACCCGCGCCTACGCGAGCTCGATCCGATGCTGGCCGGCGGCAACGCCGCCTTTCTCGGCGTGCCGCTCGCCGGCCCCGACGGCGCGCCTCTCGGCGTCCTCGCGGTGTACGCAGCCGAGCCGCGGCCGTGGCGCGAGGAGGAGGTCGAGGCGATGCTCGCGCTCGCGGCAAGCGCGTCGGCGGCTCTGTCGACCGCGGAGCTCTACCAGCGGGTGGCGCTGGAGAAGGAGCGCAGCTTCGCCATCCTCGCGAACATCGCCGACGGCATCGTCGCCGTCGACCGGGAGGGTCAGGTCGTCTTGTGGAACGCGGCGGCGGAGAAGATCACGGGCGTCGCGGCCGAGGACGCGCTCGCGCGTACGCCCGCGGATGTCCTGCGGCGCACGCTCGAGTCGGACAGCGAGTCGCCGCAGGGGGACCGGGTCGTCCCCATCATGCGCGGCCGCGAGGAGGTGCTGCTGTCGGTGACAGAGGCGATCATGCGCGACCCTGCGGGAGCCGTATCGGGCCGCATCTTCGCCTTTCGGGACATCTCCTCCGACCGTCTCGTGGAGCAGATGAAGTCGGACTTCGTCTCGACGGTCTCACACGAGCTGCGAACGCCGCTCACGTCGATCTACGGCTTCGCCGAGACGCTCCTGCGACGCGACGTGATCTTCGGCGACGAGGAGCGGATCACCTTTCTCGGCTACATCGCCTCCGAGTCGCAGCGGCTTACCGCGATCGTGGACGCTCTGCTGAACGTCGCGCGACTCGATACGGGCGACCTTCAGGTCAATCTCGCGCCGACGGACGTACGCGATGTCGTCGCCCACCTCATGCAGACGGCGAGCGAGGCCGGCGCGATTCACAGCTTCGTCGTCGACTTGCCGGACGAGCCGCTCGCCGCGAGCGCCGACCCCGACAAGCTTCGACAGGTCTTCTCGATTCTGCTCGACAACGCCTTGAAGTACTCACCCGACGGTGGCGTCGTGACCGTCGGAGCGGAGCGCAAACGCGAGACGGTCGAGGTCACCATCACCGACGAGGGCATCGGCATACCGCAGGCCGACCAGGATCAGATCTTCCGCAAGTTCTATCGCGGCGCCGGTGCGGACTCGCGTTTCGGCGCGGGCGGAACCGGGCTCGGCCTCTTCATCGCGCGCGGCCTGGTGTCGGCGATGGGCGGAAGGATCTGGGTCGATTCGAGCGAAGGGGAGGGCTCGACGTTCGCCTTCGACCTGCCGCTCGCGGCCGCTCGCGGCCGCCGGACGAGTGACGCAGGGAAGGATCGGGTATAGCCCTCGTGGAAGGCGATGCTGTGACGCGAGTACTGGTCATCGACGACGAGGCGCCGATCCGCCTGCTGTGCCGTGTCAATCTCGAAGCGGAGGGCATGGAGGTCCTCGAGGCGGCGGACGGGCCGACCGGCCTCGAGCAGGCGCGCGAGCGCGTGCCCGACGTCGTCCTGCTCGATGTGATGATGCCCGGCCTCGACGGCTGGCGCGTCGCCGAGCAGCTGCTCGACGACGCGGAGACGAGGAACATCCCGATCATCTTCCTCACGGCCCGCGCCGAGTTTCGCGACCGTGCGCGTGGTCTCGACATCGGCGGCGTCGACTACGTCACGAAGCCGTTCAATCCCCTCGAGCTCGCGCCACTCGTCCGTGAGCTGCTCGCGCGCATCGAGCGCGGCGAGCGTGACGAGCTGCGGGGCGAGAAGCTGTCCGAGCTTCGCTTGCTGATGGATTCCGGCTAGCGCTCCGACGCCTGGCGCCCTGCGACGTCCACGGTGAGGACGACGGCGCCCGCGTTGCCGAGGAAGCCGCGACGCGACGCGCCGGCGCCGACGCGCGTGAAGCCGCTCGCCCGTCGGTTCCCGTTCGGGGGAACGGGCCGCGCTGGGAGCGCTCTTCCTCGCGCTCAGCGGGCGGTCTGGGCGAGCAGGATCGCCGCCAGGACGACGGCGGCGCCGGCGAGCTGTACCGAGGAGAGCGTTTCCCGCAGCCAGGCCCAGGCGACGACGGTCGCCACGACCGGCTCGAGCATGGCGGCGATGCCGACCCGGGTCGCGCTCACGTGCCGGAGTGCGCCGGCGATGAGCGAGAACGGCACGATCGAGCCGACGACGACCACCCAGAGGACGAGTGCCCAGACGGGCAGATGCCACGAGGCGAGGCGCCCCTCGAGCGACACCGTTCGTGCCACGCGCCCCGCGGGGAAGCTCCACCACGGCTGCGCGACGGTCCAGAAGGCCGTCGCGAAGAAGAAGCCCCACGCCATCAGCGAGATGGGGTCGCGGCGGGCGACCTCGTGCTCGGCGAGCAGGAGGTATGCGGCGAAGATCACGGCCGAGATGAGCGCGTAGCCGATGCCGAGTCCGTCGAGTGCGACGCCCTTCCAGAGCTCGACCATCAGCGCGAGCCCGGTGAGCGAGAGCGCGAGCGCCGCCCAGATCTGCCGCCGGACACGCTCGTGGCCGAACGCGCGCGCGTAGATCGCGACGAGCAGCGGTCCGAGGTACTGGATGAGGAGCGCGATCCCGATGTGCAGCCGGTGGATCGCGAGGAAATAGAAGAGCTGGACGAGCCCGACGCCGATGATTCCGAACACGGCGAGCCGCAGCAGCTCGGCCCTGCGGATGCGCAACGACGCGCGGTCGCGCGCAAGCGCGAACAGCATCAGCCCGGCGCAGGCGCCCGCGCAACGCGCCTCGGTCAGCCGCAGCGAGGAGAGCCCGGACGAGAGCGCGACCTTCGCGACCGAGCCGTTGGCGCCGAAGAGCGTCGCCGCGACGAGCACCATCGCGTAGCCGACGAGCGGCTTGCGCACGCGTGTCTGCTCACCGGGGGGCCACGTCGTCGCCACCCCGCGAACGTATCGGACTCCGGCGGGCAAGCTCACCGGCAGGCGGCGCGCCTACACTGCCGCCGACGGGACGTAGCTCAGCCTGGTTAGAGCGCCGCCTTTGGGAGGCGGAAGTCGCAGGTTCGAATCCTGCCGTCCCGATCAGGTCGCGGAGACCGGCGCCGCGACGCGGCGCCCGGCACGGCGGCTCGACGCCACCGCCGCGGCGACGGCGCGCGCGGCGATGCTCCCCTCGCGCAGCTGGCCGCCGAGCGTGGGCTTGAAGCCGACGAACCAGAGCCCCGGGAGCGCCGGCGGGCCGTCGGTCTCGACGGGAAGCCCGCGCCCGTCGAGGATCCCGAGGTGCCCGACGAGCTCGTCGAGCCCCGCGCGGAAGCCGGTGGCGGCGATCACGGCGTCCGGGTCGATCCGTGAGCCGTCGGCTAGGAGGACGTCGGGGCCGTCGAAGCCCTCGACGGCGGCGACGACCTCGACGCGGCCGTGTTGCACCGCGTCGACGATGCCGACGTCGAGGACCGGCGTCGTGCCCGTTGCGATGAACGACGTGCGAACGCCGGCTTCCGGGCGCGGCAGCCCTTGCGCTGCGAGGTCGGGGATCGAGAGGCGGCGCTGCGCCTTCGAGATCGGGTCGACCCACGACGGCGGCACCCTGCGGATCGCGATGCCGACGAGCTGCGCGGGGATGCCCGCCGTCGCGCGCCGGAGGATCTGCGGCGGCGTTCGCACGGACAACCGCGAGCGGGCCGCGCCGCCGTCGGCGAGGTCGGTCGCGATCTCCGCGCCGGAGTTCCCTGCGCCGATGACGAGCACGTCGCGTCCGCGGTAGAACTGCGGGTTTCGGTACTGCGAGGAGTGCGCGAGCTCGCCGGCGAAGCTCTCACGGCCGGGCCAGTCGGGTACGAACGGCCGGCCGTTGTATCCGGTCGCGACGATCACCGTCTCGGCGCGCACGGGCCCCCGCGACGTCTCGAGCCGCCAGCCGTCGCCGTCCGCGTCGATCCGCTCGACACGGGTGCCCGCCCGGACGTCGAGCGCCTCGGCCGCCGCGTAGTCGTGGAGGTACTCGATCAGGTCGTCACGGGCGACCCAGCGGCCGAACCGGCGGGGAATCCGCCGGCCCGGAAGGCCCGAGAGGAGGCGCGGCGTGTGCAGACGCAGCCGGTCGTAGCGCCCGCGCCACGCGGCTCCCGGCTCGGCGCCGGACTCGAGCAGCAACGGCTCGAGCCCTGCCCGCCGCAGCAGCGCCCCGGTGGCGAGGCCCGCCGACCCGGCGCCGACGATCACGAGGGCGTGCGTCTCCATGCGAGAGTCCTACCATCAGGCCGCATCCGATTCGAGCGTGCCGCCGTTCAATGACCGTGCACCTGCGCGAGAAGCACGAGCGCCCCGCGCCGGACGAGGCGCCGCTCGAAGACGGGCCGACGCCCCAGCCCGAGCGCCGGGAGCGCAAGCTCGACGATCCCCGGCTCCGCGACTTCTCGCGTGCCGACTGGAAGGCGATCCTCGTGCGGGCGGCGAAGTCGTTTCTCTCCGACAACGGGCCGATGCTCGCCTCGGCCCTCGCGTACAGCACGTTCTTCGCGATCCCGTCCGTGCTCCTCGTCGCGGTCGGGCTGTTCACGCTCGTCGCCGGGCCGGCCGCGATCTCGAGCCTGATGGCGCACTTCAGCACGGTCGTGCCGAGCCAGGCATCGTCGCTGCTCGGCGGCTCATTGCAGAACCTGGGCGCGCACCCGGCTTCGAGTGTTGCCATGACGGTGGTCGGCTTCGTGCTCGCGCTCTGGTCGACGACGGGGGCGATGAGCTCGTACATGACCGCGATCAACATCGCCTACGAGCGGAAGGACCGGCGCCGCTTCGTCCGCAAGCGCATCGTCGCCGTCCAGATGGTCGGCGCGATGGGCTTCGCGTTCGTGCTCGTGGCAGTGCTGTTGATGTTCGGCTCCCCGGTGGAGCACCTGGTCGCCTCGCGCGTCGGCTCCGCCGGGCACGTGCTCAACTGGCTCTGGTGGGTGCTGCAATGGCCCGTGCTGGTCGCGGGACTGCTCGCCGCCTTTGCGACCGTGTTGTATCTCGGGCCGGACATCGAGCAGCGGCGGTGGCAGTTCCTCACGCCCGGCTCGCTCGTCGCCGCGCTGCTCTGGATCGCGTTCTCCGGGCTGTTCGCCGTCTACACCGCGATGTTCGGGTCGTACAACAAGACCTGGGGCGCGCTCTCCGCGGTGATCGTGATGCTCACCTGGTTGTGGCTCAGCGGCCTGGCGCTTCTGTTCGGTGCCGAGATCAACGCGGAGGTCGAACGCAGCCGCGAGCTGCGGAGCGGTGCTACGAGCGCGACGTGAACGGCGCGTGCAGCTCGTCGAGCGCGCCGGCAGCTTGCTCCTCGCGCAGGAAGCGCAGCATGAACCACGCGAACACCGCGAAGAACACGACGGCTTGCTCGACGGCCATCGTCACGCCGGCGATCTGCTGGTCGACGAGGGGCCCGGGTCCCCACGTGCGCGACGCGTGGGCGTAGAAGGAGTAGATCGGCCGCGGCACGAGCGCGAGCACGAGCCCGAGTGGCGACGCCAGCACGAAGGCGACGAAGAGGTACGCAGCCTTCGCGCCGGCCGAGTAGGCACCGTGGACCACCGGCCACCAGAGGGCGACACCGGCGGCGAGATACGTCAGGTGCTCGACGTGCAGAACGGAGTGCGGATGCCGCAGCGCGAAGTCGTAGACCCAGGGGAGATGCCAGACGAAGTACGTCCCGACCCATGCCGGCAGCGCGACGAGCGGGCGGAACGGCGCAAGCCCGCGCGCACGCGCCGCGAGTGCGGGCGGGATCGCGAGCACGAGCAGCGCCGGCGCCCACTCGGCGAGCACGACATTCTGGAGTAGGTGCGCCCAGAGGAACGTGTGGAGTGCAAGGGGCTGAAGCTGCGTGAAGAACGCGAGGAAGACCAGGACGAGCCCGACCGTCGCGGCCGCGATGCGCAGCCGCGGCGGACGGCTTCGGCGCGCGACGAGCGCGTACGCGAGCGCGAGCGCCGGAACGAGCCCGACAGCCTCCGCCGAAGGATGCATGCCGCTACGCTAGCCGCGCGCGGGTGTAGCTCAATGGCAGAGCTCCAGCCTTCCAAGCTGGCTACGCGGGTTCGATTCCCGCCACCCGCTTGGCGGTTCCGGCCCGCTACGAGGCGAGCTCGACGCGCTCGATCATGACGTCGGTGCGCGGACGGTCGCGGGCGTCGGTCTCCTGCGCGGAGATCGTGTCGACGATCTCCATGCCGTCCGTGACGCGGCCGAAGACCGTGTGCTTCCCGTCGAGCCAGGACGCGGCTTCGGTCGTGACGATGAAGAACTGGCTGCCGTTCGTGTTCGGGCCCGCGTTCGCCATCGCGAGCGCGCCGCGCACGATCTTGCGGTCGTTGAACTCGTCCTCGAACGTGTAGCCCGGGCCGCCTGCGCCCGTACCCGTCGGGTCTCCGCCCTGGATCATGAAGTCGGGGATGACGCGATGGAAGATGACGCCGTCGTAGAAGCCGTCGCGTGCGAGCTTCGTGAAGTTCTCGACCGTCTTCGGGGCGTCCTCGTCGAACAGCTCGACGGCGATCGCGCCGTGGTTCGTATGCAGGGTGGCTTCGCTCATGCGGCGAGGGTATCGGCCCGCGACTCGCGCGCGCGAGGGTAGGCGCGGCCCGGCGCGCGTCCCCTGGGCCTCGAGGCCTCTCGACCCTGGGTCCTACCGCACCCAAGGATGCTTCCTTCGGCCGATGTGGACCGCGCCCCGAATGCCGATTGTCTCTCTGGATGGCAGGGGGACTCTCACGGTCGGTGCTCACGCTCACGGCGGCGCTCCTCTGCGCGGCGACCGCGACCGCCGCAACGGCCGTCGCGGCGCCCTCCCAGCCGCGCCGGCCCGCCGTCGCCCTGAGCTCGCTCGAGCAGGGCGTGCTCTCCGACATCAACGCCTTCCGGGCGGCCCGCCACCTCGCGCCGCTCCGCCTCTCCATGCCGCTCACCGCGGCGGCGCGCGAGCACACGCAGCAGATGGCGAGCGACGGCTATTTCGCGCACGCCTCCGCCGACGGCTCCGCGTTCTGGAAGCGGATCCAGCAGTTCTATCCCTCGAGCCCGTGGCACTACTGGTCGGTCGGCGAGAACCTGCTGTGGTCGTCGCCGGACGTCGACGCGCAGGGCGCGCTCGGGATGTGGCTCCGGAGCCCCGAGCACCGCGCGAATCTCCTCAATGCGCGCTGGCGCGAGATCGGCGTGAGCGCGCTTCACGTGGCAGGCGCGCCGGGCACGTATCAAGGGTCGGCCGTCACGATCGTGACGGCCGACTTCGGCGTCCGCCGGTAGCGGGCGGCATGCGCCCGGGAGGATTCGAACCTCCGACCCGCGGATTAGAAGTCCGCCGCTCTGTCCCCTGAGCTACGGGCGCGCCGGCCAAGGGTACCCTCGCAACCCCACGGGCTCCGGCCGCGTTTCCCCTCTGGAGGACGTCCAATCCAGGGGACTCCGCTACCCTGTAGCGGCTTCGCGGTGGCGGTAGCTCAGTTGGTAGAGCCCCGGGTTGTGGTCCCGGTGGTCGCGGGTTCGAGTCCCGTTCGCCACCCTCTTGAGAGCCCGCTTCCTGAGCGGGCGCTCGGGTTCTCGGGTGGTCGCAGCTGCGGCTCCGACACCCTCGATGGCAACGCTGTGGCAACACCCCGGACTGAGCCGATGAGCCGCGACCACGTCACCTCCGAGATCAACCGCCTTCGCATCGCCGTTGCGGACATGCAGCACGCCGCTGGCGCGGCCAGACACAATGACAGGAATGCGGGGACGGCAGCGTCGACCGCTTGCACGATGACGCCAAGCAAGCACTCGAACCCGGGGCCATCGTCAGCTATGTCCGACCCTTCACCCGGCACGGAGTCGGTGCTCTCGACAAGGACGAAGGGCTCGACAAGTACCGCCAACTCATCCACGAACGTGGGATCAAGCCTCGGATCGCACGCGGCCAGACCGAGCACGGATCCGGGCTCGGCCGCGACCGCTGGGTCCTCGAACGAACCTTCTCCTGGCTGCACAACCGACGCCGCCCAGGCGGGATCGGTCTCGCCCGTCAGCAGCCGCGCCTCTTCCCCGCTCACCTTCACGAGCAGCGCGTCCCTGCAGAACCGGCGCACGACCGAAACCGCCGTGTCCGCGTCCGGCCAGCGGTGGAGGCGCAGGTTGACGTCGACGATGACCGGCTTGCCCCAATCCAGCGCGAGCTCGCGCGCCCGCTCGGAGACCGCCCGCTCCCGCGCACCGAACGTGTTCGAGCCGAGCTCGCCCGTCGCGCACGAGCGCCGGCTCGATGCGCTGGCCGTAGACGAGGAAGTCCGGCACGGCCTGCTCGTCGATCGCGACGAATGCGACCGCTGTCTGGACGCCCGGCAGCTGCGCCCACCAGCGCAAGTCGACCCGTTCCGCGCGGAGCCGCGCCTCGAGCCGGCGTCCCCACTGGTCGTCGCCGACGATCGCCGCATTCGTCGGCGCGCCGCCGCAGTGCGGCACGAATGCGTCCGCCTGCGACCAGTCGGTGACCGGGTGCTCGCACGTCAGGTCGACGAGCGTCTCACTGATGAAAAGGACCGCTCACGGCACGGCGCTAGGCACAGGAGAGGCGGGGGCAGGAAACCCTGCCCCCGCCCTGCCCGGTCACGGAGTGTAGAGGTACTTCTTGATTTTCGGGGTGTCGACGTTCGCCTTGGTGACGACGGCCGACCCGGTTCCGTAGTGCTTCAGGATGCCGGTCTTGTGGCCCGTCACGTACTTGTACGCGAGCTGCACGGCCTGCTGGCCGATCCCGTACGGGTACTGCGCGATGAGGGCGTCGATCGTCCCCGCCCGGAGCGCCTGCACCTGCGGCGGCCCGGCGTCGAACTCGACAAGCTTGACCTTGCCCGCCTTGCCGGCGGCCTTGACGGCAGCCGTGACGCCGTTACCCGAAACGACGTTCATCGCGAAGATGCCCTTGAGATTCGGGTGCCCCGAGAGCAGCGCCGTCGTCTCGTTGCTGGCCTTCGTCTGGTCGTCGTTGCAGTACTGGACGCCGAGGTACTTGACGTTCGGGTACTTCTTCAGCTCCGCGGCGAAGCCGTCGCGGCGTTGATCGGTTGTGCTGATGCCCGGGTTGACGCTGATCGCCGCCACCTCGCCCGAGCCCCCGATCGCCTTGACGAGGGCGTCCGCCGCGGCCTTGCCGCCGGCGGGGTTGTCCGTCGAGATATTCGTGAATGCGATCGGCTTGGTGATGAACGTGTCCACCGTCGCCACCGGGATGCCGGCGCTGATCGCCCGCTGGATCGGCGAGATCAGCGCCGTCTTGTCAGTGGGTGCGATTAGGATCGCATCCGGATGGCGCGCGATCGCCCCGTTCAGGTACGGGAGCTGCGTCGGCGGGGAGAACTGCGCCGGTGAGCCGGTGAAGACGACCTTCACGTTGCCGAGCTGCTTGGCCGCCGCCTGCGCCCCCTTTTTCATCGTGAGGTAGAAGGCGTCGGACGCGATGCCGGCGACGAGGTAGAAGGTGTACTGCTTCTGCGCCTGCGACTTCATGGCCGGTGCTGCGTTCCCCCGCTGTGCGGTGGCCGCGACGGCAGCGATTCCGATCGCCCCCGCCATGACCACTGCTAGCAAACGGCGTGACATATGACTCACTCCCTTCGGCTCCGTCTGACGCGGAGCGGATAACTTCGCTTCAGGACGTTCGGTCTCGGTATCAGGCGCGCACCTCCCCTCTCGCGGCGCTCAACGGTTCATGCGCCGGCGGCGCAGCTGGTCGAAGTAGACGGCGACGATGATCGTCGCCCCGACGACGACCTCCTGCCAGAACGGCTGCACGTCCTCGATGACGAGCCCGTTCGTGAGGACGGTCGGGATGAAGGCGCCCACGGCGCTCAGCAGGATCGTTCCGACGCCGCCGAAGACACTCGTGCCGCCGATGACGACGGCGCTGATCGCGCTCAGGTTGTCCGTCTGGTGTGCGACCGACGTCGTGTTCGTGAAGATCGCGAGGTCGAGGACCGCCGCGGTGCCCGCGAGCAGGCCGCACAGCGCGTAGACCTTGACGATGTGGCGGTCGACGGCGATGCCCGTGCGCCGTGTCCCCTCTTGGTTGGAGCCGATGGCCGCCGTGTAGCGCCCGAAGCGCGAGTACTGATAGACGAGGTGTGCCAGGAGAAGGATCACGAGCGCGACCCAGATCGGGTAGTAGAGGCCGAGCAACTTGCCGGAGCCGAAGCCGTGCGTGAGCCCGGGCGGGACCGGCGACGGCAGGTACGAGCCGCCGTCGATCAGGTCGCCGAAGCCGAACGTCATGGCCATCGTCCCGAGCGTCACGATGATCGCCGGCAGCTTCAGCCGGGTGATCACGAGCCCGTTGATCAGCCCCCAGAATCCGCCCGCGAGCACGCAGACCACGACCCCGACCGGGATCCCGAGACCGGCGTGCGGGTAGTGGCCGGCGAGCGTCTGCGCGCTCGTCCCGGAGAGGACGAGCATCACCTCGCCGCCGGCGACGCCGGAGAAGAACAGGATGCCGCCGATCGAGAGGTCGATGCCGGCGGTCGTGATCACGAAGGTCTCGCCGATCGCGAGCAGTACGACCTCCGACGTCGTGAGCGCGATCTGCGAGAGGTTCGACCAGGTGAGAAACGTCGCCGGTGGCGTTCCGGCCCAGAAGTAGACCATCAGCAGGAGCAGGAAGAGGAACAGCCACGAGCGGCTCAGCAAATAGACGAGCTGCTGGCGGCGTCCTTGCTCCGGCTGCTGCTCGGGCACGAACCCGTCCAACGGCTCGACCTGTTGCGGTCCCTTCTCTTCGATCGTCATCACGAGCCCACCTCCTCGGCCCGCGCCGGCAGGCAGCGGACGGCTGCGACCGGTCCCGAGAGCTCGCCGGCGCCGGCCGCATACGGGACGAGGACGGTTGCGCCGCGTGTGAGGTCGAGCGCTCCGCCCTCGGTCTCGAGGCGGCCGGCGCCCTCGACTACGACGACGATCGCGTAGCCCGGCTCGAGCGCGGCGGCCGGATCGGGGCGCAGCCACTCGGCGCGGAAGAAGCGCTCGGCCTGCGCCGGGACGAGCGTGCGGGCGCCGGGCCGCGTCTGCGCGGCGTCCTCGATCCGAGACGTCCACGCCGCGACCTCGTCCGCACCGACGGCGGTCAGACGCACGCACTCGCACGCGACCTCGAAGCCGAGCCCCATCGTCGCTTCCTCGGGCCGTTCGAGCCCGAAGCGCGACCATTCGAGCAGCACGCTGAGATCCGAGGGCTCCTGCACCTCCACCATCAGCACGCCCTCGCCGATCGAATGCGGCGTGCCTGCGGGAACATAGATGCAGTCGTCCGGAGCGACGGCGCGCTCGTTCAGCGCCGCCAGCATGGCCTCGCTGTCCTGGCGGGCGACCCACTCGCGAAGTCGTGCAGGCTCGACGTCCTCGCGGAAGCCGAGATGGACGCGCGGGCGCGCGCCCTCGACGCCGACGATCAGCCAGGCCTCCGACTTGCCGTAGGCCGCGCCGAGCCGCTCGCGTACGAAGCGCCGGTCCGGGTGCGCGTGCACCGGCAGGCGCTCGCCCGCGTCGAGCAGCTTCACGAGCAGCGCAGGGTCGGGCCCGAAGCGGGCCACGTGCGCCGGGCCGAGGAACGCCTCCGGCTCGGCGGCGACGGCGTCACACAGGCGGCGACCGCCGGGGAGCACCGTCAGGCCGCGCTCGCCGTCGCCGAAGATCGCCGTCGTCGAGCCGACCCAGTCCTCGGGCACGCGGTCGCCGTTCGGTGACAGGCCGCGGAAGCGCGCAATCGCCGGGCCGCCGCGGTAGAAGCGGAGCGGCTGGTTCGGCCCGAGCAGGATCGGCTTCATGCGGCCTCCGCGATCGGGCCGCGCTGGGTGAGGGTCGTCGGCAGCACGACGCGCTGCGGCGGGCTAGAGTCGCCGTCTAGGCGCCTGCAGAGCAGCTCTGCGGCGCGGCGCCCGAGGTCGGCCGGGTCGTAGGAGACGGCGGTGACGGGGATCGAGAGCAGGTCGGCGAGCTCGATGTCGTCGAAGCTGACGAGCTCGACAGACCGGCCGGAGGCCGCGAGCGCGCGCAGCGCACCCGTCGCAATGCGGTTGTTGCCGGGCAGCTGCGGTCTGGAGCCCACACGCTCCCCTACGCCGCCACCGAGACGGCGCCGGTCATCATCCCGACGACCGCCTCGAGCGTCGTCTCGTCACGATTGAGCGTCGTGATCGTTTGCCCGAGGCGGAGGATCGTGATGCGGTCTGCGACCGCGAAGACCTCGGGCAGATTGTGGCTGATCATGATCACCGCGAGGCCCTGCTTGCGCACCTCGCGGATCAGCTCGAGCACCATCCCCGACTCGCGCACGCCGAGCGCGGCCGTCGGCTCGTCCATGATCACGATCCTCGTCCCCCAGGCGATCGCGCGCGCGACGGCGACCGCCTGCCGCTGTCCGCCGGAGAGGCTGAGTACCGGCACTTCGACCGACTGGATGCCGATCTTCAGGCGCCGCATAGCGTCCTCAGCGCCCTTGCGCATCGCCTTCTTGTCGAGGAAGCCGAACCATGAGAGCGGCGCCGGCAGGTACTCCTCGCGGCCGAGGTAGAGGTTCGCGGCCGCGTCTAGGTCGTCGGCGAGCGCGAGGTCCTGGTAGGTGGTCTCGATGCCGAGCCGCCGCGCGTCGCGCGGGTTGGCGATCTCGACCCGGTCGCCCTCGAGCCGAAGCTCACCGCCGTCGGCCCGGTAGACGCCGGAGATGATCTTGATCAGCGTCGTCTTGCCGGCGCCGTTGTCGCCGACGATCGCGTGCACCTCCTTGTGCGCGAGCTCGAAGTTCGCGGCGCGGAGCGCGATTACGCGGCCGAAGTGCTTCTGGATTCCGAGCGCCTCGAGCAGCGCGGGCGCCGCGGCGGACGCCGCAGTAGATAACGTTGCCATCGTCGGAAGTATCCCGCCGTCTGCAGGCTCAGCAAATCAGGGTTGTCACGCAACCCGCGTCTGCGGTTTCCACGCGTCGGATGGCCTCGTCCCCACTTCCGCGTCATTCGAGCCCGGCGAGGGTGAGAGTCTCGCTTAGCCCACGCAGGCCTTCGAACGCGCCGACCGCGGTTGTGGCGAGCGCACCGGCGGCGTTCGCCAGACGAGCTGCGCGCACGAGATCGAATCCGGCCAATTTCCCGTAGAGGAAGCCGGCCGCGAAGGCATCGCCGGCACCGGTGCCGTCAACGGCCTGGACGGCAGGCGCCGGCACCTGCCCTTCGAAACCCTCGCCGGCGACGTAGCACCCGTCGGCGCCCATGGTCAGCGCGACCTCCTTCACTCCGCGCTGTCGAAACCACGCCGCAACTCGCTTCGCCTCGTGCTCGCCGGAAACGGCTCGCGCCTCGGCGAGGCTCGGCACTGCAAGGTCGAGCTCGGGAAGGCAGGGCTGCAGCCGTTGCCAGCGGCCGCTCGCGTCCCAGACCGTGTCGAGGCTCGTCAGAAGTCCGCGCCTCCGCGCCTCGGCCAGGATCCGCGCGGTGGGCTTTCCGTCGAGCTGCTCCATGACGAGTGCGCCGGCGACGTGGAGGGCGCGGCCGGTGAACAGCAGCTCCGGAGAGAGCTCCTCAGCGAGGAGCGCCGAGTTGGCGGCCGGAAGGTGCAAGAACGTCCGCTCGCCGTCGGAGCGAACGAGGGCGACGGTGGCAGACGTAAGTACCGCCGGATCGCGGATGACCGCTCGGCGGTCGACGCCGCGTTCGTCGAGGAGGCTGAGGACGAAGTCGCCGAAAGGATCCGCCCCAACTTTGCCGGCCACTGCGGCCTCGGCTCCGAGCTTGACGAGTGCGCTCGCTGTGTTGAGCGCGCAGCCACCCCCGCGGAGACTGATGTCCTCGACGAGTCCGATCGAGCCTGGCCGCGGCAGCTCGTCAACCGGGCGCGCGATCACGTCCGCGACGAGGATCCCGACAGAGATGACGTCCATGACTCAGACGCCCTTCGCGAGCGCGGCGGCAGCGAAACGAGTCTTCACAGTTTCGCCATCATCGCCGAGTGCGGACGAGAGTCAAGACAGCCGGGGCGGGCGATCCGAACAACCCCGGCGCTGACACCGACCCCGGCGGAATGACGCTATGCCACGCAGGCTGCCACGCCTAGTCGCTCGGGCGGACATGCCCCGGTGCTCCAACTCGGGAGTAGGGCGACGGGCTAGGCGGACGCCTCCTTCTGCAGGCGGTGCTCCTCGTTCTGTGGGTCACGATCTCATGGTGGCCTGTCGTGCTCGCAGTCGTCGTAGCGCTTTTCTCTTACCGTCGCGCCGTAGCTGCAGCCGAGATCTACGGAGACCTTGTTGAAGCCGCGTTTGATCTTGAGCGAGTGGAGCTCTATTCGCAGCTTCGCATCCCCCTTCCAGCGAGCTCCGATGCCGAACCAGCCGACGGCGCAGCACTGACTCAGTACGCCTGGCGCGGCCTAGATGAGTGATTCCGTCGGGGTTAGTGGTCGTAGGCGGTGAGGTGGCGGCCGGGGTTGCCGGTCTGCCGGTTGTGCCAGAGGCCGG
>DATKQO010000238.1:0-11102 GCA_035532715.1 Gaiellaceae bacterium
GGCCGGCTCCTACCAGAACTTCCCCGTCTTCGGCCACCACTACTACTTCGGCCAACCCGGCCGCTACCTGTTCAGGCTCACACGCACACCGCTCGCCACGACCCGGCTGCCGAACGGCGAATACCGCATCACCGTCACGGCCGCCGACATCTGCGGCAACCACGGCACACTCAACCAACAGATACGGATCCGAAACCGCTGAAGGCGTGAAAGCCATCTGCCCGCCGCGAGACCAAAGCGGACATCTGGTCGGCCGGGGGATCGTCGCGTTTGACCCGACGGTCGATGCCGTGAGAGCGGCGATGCGGCGTCTTCATGTGTTTCCTTGTGGGCCACAAGCCCGGTAAGCCTGCAGGGGTAATGCACTCGCCTGTCTGAGCCGATGCTCACGTCGTGACGACCTGCCGTGTCTGCGGCGCCGAGGTCGGCCCCGAGGAGCTGCTCGGCGTCGAGGCCGGCGGGGGGCTGCCGCCGCTGCAATGGATCGCCTGCCTGCACGCGCTGCGGGCATCCGCGCCGTCAACATCGCGGCACGTTCGCCACCGGCCCCGCCCGCTGCGAGGCACGGGTGCCGGTCGAGGCGAGCGCCGCCGCGGGCCGGTGTGGCTGCGAGAGCTACACGGCGGATCCGTTGGCCTTCAGCGAGGCGACGCCGATCGTGGACGTCATCGAGCCTCGCCTTCGCCGTCCCGGCGAGGCCCCGGCCGACGCGCCGCGTCTTGCCCCGGTGCGCGACCTCTTCGACTCAGGCCGGCCGCTCCGCGACATGACCGAGTTCGACGGCGTTCCCTGGCGGCCACCCAAGTAACCGCCGCGGGGCAGCCGTCGGAAAGCCCCGCAGACCGCGCGGGCGGAGCTCGCCCCCACCGCTCCGGCACACGGAAGGTCAAGGGAGACGTGGCGCGTGGTCGGAGACAATAAGGATGTGTCCTGTGCGGGTGTGTTTCGGCGATTTCTGGTCTTCCTGCTTGTCGTGGTGGGCGTCGTCGGCGGCGGTGGGGCAGCCGCGGGCGTACGGAGCTATCCGGCGCCGCCGCGAGTCCTTCGTCCCGGACAGCACGCGTACTCGTCGCTTGCGGGGAAGCTGCGGCTCAACTACCTGCTCTATGCGCCTGCCGCGTACACGAAGGATCCGACGCGGCGCTGGCCGCTGATCGTGTTCCTGCACGGGAGCGGCGAGCGCGGGACCGACCCGCTGCTGGTGGAGGCCCAGCCGTTGCCCAAGACCCTCGCAACGACGACGAGCTTCCCCGCCGTCGTCCTCTCGCCCCAGCTGCCACCGCCGTACTTCGGGTGGTCGGACGTGATCGAGCCCGTCGACGCGCTCGTGCAGCAGATCGAGATGCGCTACCGCATCGATCCGCGGCGCGTGTACCTGACCGGGCTCAGCCTCGGCGGCTTCGGCACTTGGCGCTACGGCCTCCAACATCCGGCGCGCTTCGCCGCGCTTGTCCCGATCGCCGGCGGCTACGTGCAGGGAAGCTCGGAGATCCCGCACGACATCTGTGTTCTACGCAGGACGCCGATCTGGGCGTTCCATGGATCGGCAGACACGATCGTCTACCCCTACCAGTCGGAGACACTCGTGAAGGCGCTGCGGGCGTGCGGCTCGCGGGTCGTTCGACTCACGCTCTACCCGGGAGTCGACCATTTCGGCTCCTGGCCGCGCGCATACGCGGACCCGGCGCTATGGAAGTGGCTCTTCGCGCAACGGCGACCCTGAACAGGAGCGAAGAGCAGAGGATGCGCGACGTCGCCACCGATGTCAGGCCTACTCGAAGCGAATCGCGGGGCCATCATCGACTGGCGGTGGCAACTCGCGCGGACGCTCCTCGCGTCGCAGAGTTGCCGTCCGCCAGTGTCACAGGGACGCGCACGACATCGATTCGGACGCCGTTCTTGGGCGAGCGCGCGTAAGCAACCACGACGATGCGCGTCAGCGGGACGGAGAGCGGGATGCGGACGTTGAAGCCGCCGCGCGTCCCTGTCCCTGCGCTCGCGAGCACGCTGCGGTGCGCGACCAGCGTGCCGGTGGGCGTCACGACGTCGACGAACAGCAGCGCCTCGAACACGTTCGCGGTCCCCCGCACGACCACGGGCCTGCCCACGCGGTCGCCAGGGAGAGGCTCCTCGACGAGGATCGGCGGCGCCTGCGCCTCGAAGGCGGGCCGGGCCACCGAAGGCGCGACGATCACCCCCTCGCCGCCGATCGCCTCGACCGGCCGCCCGTTCAGGCGGAACGCGACACGCTCCACCGACGGGAACTGCGTGGCGGTGTAGACGACCTGTGCCACCCGCAGCAGCATCGAGAGGCTGCCACCGCCTGCCTGGAAGCGCCCGCTCAGGTCGACCGTCACCACGCCGCGAACGAGCGAGACGCCGCGGAGCGTCGTACCGGACGGGATCGCGCTCGCGTAGCCGGCTCGCCGTTCGGCGGTAGTCGGGCCGCGCAGCAGGCCGGCCAGCGCAGCCCGCGCCACGGCAGGCGTCCGCGGCACCAGCCGCCGCACCGGCGCCACATGCTCACCGCGCACCAGATAGACGGCAAACGACGAGCTCGCAGCAGGCACGGCCGAGCCAACCTGCGCCGCTCCGGCCGCCACGGCGAGCGCCACACAAGCCAGAACGGCGAACTGCACCACGCGCGCTCCCACCGGGAAGCCCCCGGCACGGACGCTGTCGCGCACAAGACCGCGGCTCTCACCCACACCGCGAGCATCCACCCGCCCCGGCCACCACGCATCAGCGCTTCCGGGCAGCCGCGATGCCCGCAACTACTCGCTCGGAGACGGCGGGATCGTCGAGCGCGACGAGCTCGCAGTCGGGGATGTATCCGCGGTTTCCCCGATGCGCCCAGCTACAGGCGCGGGAGGCTATGAGCAATGGCGACCGCGACGCCGCTGCGGGAGGAGACCCGGCGCGAGGCGCGCCGCCACATCGTCGAGCATGCCCGCGGCGAGGCGGCGCGCATCGCTCGGCTGTCGCGGATCCGCGAGTTCGTGCTCGGCTTCCAGGACGGCCTGCTGGTGCCGCTCGGCGTTGTCACCGGCATGGCTGCCGCGAACCCCGGTCGCGGCCCGATCCTCGTCGCCGGCCTCGCCGAGGCCGTCGCCGGCTGCATCGCGATGGGCGGCGGCTCGTACCTCGCGAGCGAGGCTGAAGAGGCGCTCTACGCGGCTGAGATCCGCGACGAGGGGCAGGAGGTCGACGACGCCCCCGAACGGGAGGTTGCCGAGCTCGCGCTCGTGCTCGAGGACGAGGGGCTGCCGCGGGCCGACGCCGAGCGGGTGGCCGCCGGCCTCGCAGGCAACCGCAACGTCTTCCTGCGGACGAAGATCCAGAAGGAGCTCGGCCTCTCCCCGGACGTCGGCGGTGCGGCGCTCGGCGACGCGCTGATGGTGGGCCTCGCCTATCTCGGCGCGGCCGTGATCCCGCTCTGGCCGTACGCGTTCCTGCCGCTGATGTGGACCGCGCTCGCCGTCAGTCTCGTTTGCACCTTCGTCGCGCTCTTCGCGCTCGGCATCGCCAAGGCGGTCGTCGCGCGCCAGGGGCGGCTGCGGGGCGGCCTCCAGGTCTTGCTGATCGGTTCGGTGAGCGCCGGCGTCGGCTTCGCCATCGGCCATATCGTGAGCTCGCTCGTCGGCTAGCGTCGAGCGCCCGCGCGTCGGTGCGCGACCTGTTCGACTCGGGCCGCGGGTGTGTTTCGGCGATCTTCCCGAACTCCACCGCGCGGCTGTTGCACGCGGACGGCTCGCGGACCGCGTCCTCAGCCCCGGGAGCTTTCGAGTCGAGCCTGTTGGTAGACATCGAGCGTCGTGCGTGCGTGGTTGGTGACGTCGAACGTGGCGGCGGCGGCGGGCCCTCTCTCGGCCATCGCGGCGCGGAGGGCCGCGTCGCGCAGCAGCGAGTCGAGCGCCTCGCGGAGCGGGTGGGCGGAGGCGTCCTCGAGCACGAGACCCGTGCCGGCGCGGCGGACGACCTCGGCGGCCCCCGCAACCGCGGACGTGACGATCGGCAGCCCAGCGGCCATCGCCTCGATCAGCGAGATCCCCCACGGCTCGTGGCGAGTCGGCAGCACGAACACGTCCGCGGCCCGATAGAAGCCGTGCGGATTCTCGGTCCCGCCGACGAAGTGGACGCGACCGGCGACACCGAGGCGCTCGGCGCCGCGTCGGAACCGCGCCGTGTCGCCGCGGCCGACGACGATCAGGTGCGTCTCCAGCGGCATCGCCGACACCGCGGCGATCGCGTCGGCCAACCCCTTGCGCTCGAAGGCGTGACCGACGAACAGGATCGCGGTGTCGCCGGGACGGATGCCGAGGCTCTGCCGGATTCCTTGTTCGCAGCCTGCATCGGACTGGAAGGCGGCGGTGTCGACCGGCGGCGGGATCACGTCGACGAGGTCCGGCGGGATCCCGTGGACGAGGAGCAGGTCGTCGCGGATCGCCGGCGTGACGGCGATCAGCCGCTTGAAGCGGCGGCGGCGAAGTTGACGACGCTCGATCGCCTCCACGACCGCGACCTGCGGCCGCACGGCCGGAGCGATCCGCGCGCGCAGCCGGGGCACCCGGTAGGTGCCCGCGGCCTCCTCGGCCCAGCGCCATCGATCGGCTTTCGTGACTGCGTGGACGGTGACCACGTCCTGCTCCCAGGCCGAGGAGCCGCAGACGTCGACGACGTCCAAGGCGTGCCGGTCACGCCGTACGGCGGCGGTGGCCGCGAGCGCGAAGCTCCCCCACTCGACCGCGTGGCCGAGCCGCGAATGCGACCGCAGCAGTGGCCGGACGTCGTGGAAGCGGACGCCCGGCGGCTCGATCGTCCGCGCCTTCGGATTGCAGTAGCAGTGGACCTCGACGCCGAGGGCCGCGAGACCCCGGGCGAGCATGACGGTGTCGCGCTCGAGGCTGCCGGCCAGGTTGAAGTTCCGGTAGACGAGCGCCACACGCAGCCCGGTCACCGTGTCTCGCCCTCCCGCCGTCGCTTCCCCGTGCCGCCCTATTCGGGCCACGCGACGATCGTCGGGTGCGGCCGCCACGCGCACCACCTTTGTTCGGCCGGTGCGAGCTAGCCTGTCGGTGGGTTACCGCTCGCTCCCCTTTTGCCGGATGGCCGCGCGATCGAGCTGTGGATCGGCCACGTCGACGGAGACATCCGCCGTGCCGTGCGCGATTGGTCGAGTGTGCGGCTTTACTTCCTGGTGGCGGCAGCGGCAACCGGACGCGCGTACGCTCGAGCCGTGCCCGGAATCGTGGCGTTCGTCGGGGTGGACGCGACGGACACGCTGCGGGCCGTCGACAGGCTTCGCCGGCGGCCCTGGCATGCGGTCCAGCTGCTCGAGGATGCCGGATCGCGGGCAGTCGTCGGCGTCGTCGGCGAGAACGGCGGCGTCGCGCGCGACCCGGCGACCGGCGTGCTCGCAGCGGTCGACGGCGAGTTCGTCGAGTCGCGTGAGACGGTGCAGGGGCCGGCGTGCGCGGGCGAGCTGCTCCGCCGGTATCTGCGCTGCGGCGTCGACTGCGAGCCGCCCGACGGCTGGTTCGCGGCAGCGATCTGGGATCCGCGCTCTGCACGCCTCTCGCTGCTGACCGATCGGCTCGGGGCACGGCCGATCTACAGGGCCGTCCTCGGCACGCGGGTCTTTGCCGCAGGCGAGCTGAAGGCTCTGGTCGCGGCCGGCGTGGAGCCGCGACTCGATCATCAGGCCGCCGCGGAGATGCTCGCGTACGAGTTCCCGCTCGGCGACCACACACTCCTCGAAGGCGTGAGCGTCGTCTCGCCGGCGTCGATGCTCACGATCGGTCCCGACGGCGTCGAGCACCTACGGCGACGATGGAGGTACCGGCTCGAGCCGGCCGAGGACGGTGACGATGGCCTGCTGGTCGAGGAACTCGCTCGGCTGATGGCGGACGCGGTCGAGGCGCGCCTCGACGACACGACCGCTCTGTCGCTCAGTGGCGGCCTCGACTCGCGCTCGATCGCTGCGACGCTCCGCGCTCTCGGACGCGCGCCGATGGCGGTCTCGTTCGGCGCGCCGGGATGCGAAGACCTGCGGCTCGCCACCGAGGTCGCAGCGCGCGCCGGCCTTCGTCACCTGCCGCTCCCGTTCGGGGCCGGCTACCTCGCGCGCGGTGCAGCCGAGGTCGTGTGGCTCGGCGAGGGACAGGTGCGGTGCTTCCACGCGCATCATCTCGCTCTGCAACGTCTGCGAGAGGTCGGGCTGCGCTCCGTGCTGATCGGCTACGCCGGCGACGTCGTCTTCCGTGCTTCCCCCAACGTTCCGCCGCCGGAATCAGGACCGCTGCCTGACGCGTATCACCGCGTGCTCGCCTCCTTCGTCTCCGACGAGCTGCTCGGCACAGCGCTCACGCCGGAGTTCGCGCGAACGCTGCGCGGTCGCGCGCGCGACTCCCTCGCGGAGCGGCTTGCGGAGGAAGACGCGGACCGGGTGGCGAGCGTGCGCCAGTTCTTCTGGAACCACGTCTACCGGCGCAAGGTGCTGCCCGGGGCGCTCCTGTTCGCGGACGACGTCACGCCGCGCGATCCTCACGCAGACGCGGCGCTGATCGAGTTCTGCAGACGGATGCCGGAGCGGCTCCGGCGCGGCGGCACGCTCCAGCGTGCGTACCTGGCTCGTTTCCCGGAGCTCGCCAAGATCCGGAACCCGAAAGACGGCCTGCCGCCCTCCTTGACGGGGCGGCGGCGCGAGTTCGGGCTGCTGAGCGTCAAGGTGCGCGGCCAGGCCCGGAACGTCCTCGAGCGGCGCCTCGGCGTCGCAGTGCTCCCGAGCCGCCGCGGGATCGGCGACTACGGGACCGATCTGCGCGCGGCCGGCCGTCCCCTGCTCGAGCTTCTGCTCGAGCCCCGGACGCTCGCACGCGGCCAGTTCCGCGAGGACGGCCTCAGGCACCTCGTCGAGGACGTCCTGGGCGGTCGTCGCCGGCAGACGCGCGCGCTTGGCGCCCTCCTCACCCTCGAACTGTTCCAGCGCCAGTTCATCGACGGCGTCCCTCCCGACACCGTCGCCGGCCTGCCGGCGGAGAGCACCCTCCATTGCGGTCGCCTGCTGAAGGAGCGCGCCGCATCACCCGTGTCTCCGCTTTAGCCGGTGTCTCGCGCCTTGCGCCAGATTTCCTCGTTGAACACTGAGGAGATGCCCCCGACAAGAATCGAACTTGTGCACGCGGTTTAGGAAACCGCTGCTCTATCCACTGAGCTACGGGGGCCCGGGCACAGGGTAACCCGAGCCCCCGTAGGGGATCGCCCGTGGGGGCGAAGCTTTGCGCGACAGCCTAGGCTCGCGACCTGAACAGCGACTGAACGAGCCCGGGGCCGGTCGCCGGGGCCGGTCATGCCCGCTTCAGGCGGCGACCGGAACGATGGCCGAATGCACGGAGCGGAGGCCCCTGGCTCCATACTCGTACCGATGCTCGGCCACAAGGTGCTCATCGTCGAGGACGATCCCGAGCTTCGGGGTGTGCTCGGGCGTGGTCTTCGCGAGGAGGGCTTCGAGGTCGAGTCCGTCGGCACGGGGCACGAGCTGCTCGAGCGGGTCGACGCGTCGGCGGCCGACGTCCTCGTGATCGACATCGGGCTCCCCGATACGGACGGCCGCGACCTCTGCCAGGCCCTGCGCGCGCGCGGCATCCAGACGCCGGTGCTGTTCCTCACCGCGCGCGACGCGCTCGTCGACCGCGTCGCCGGGTTCGACGCCGGCGGCGACGACTACGTCTCGAAGCCGTTCCACGTGGTCGAGCTCGTCGCGCGGCTCCAGGCGCTCGTCCGCCGCAGCGGCAGCGAGGCGGCCCTCGAGGTCGCGGGCCTGCGACTCGATCCCGTCACGCACTCGGTCGGGAACGGCGCGACGGTCGTGCCGCTCACGCCGACCGAGTTCCGCCTCCTCGCCCGCCTGCTCGCCCGCCCCGGCGAAGCGGTGCGCCGTCACGATCTCGTCCGCGCCGGGTGGCCGCACGGCGCGATCGTGCGGGAGAACACCCTCGACGCGTACGTCGCACGACTGCGCCGGAAGCTGCGTGAGATCGAGGGCGCGCCGGAGATCTTCACGGTGCACGGCGTCGGCTACCGCGTGCAATGAGGGGCTTCGGCATCCGCAGGCGGCTGCTCCTCGTCGTCGTCTCGGCTGTCGCGGTTGCCGTCACCGCCCTCCTCATCGGCTTCAACGTCCTGCTCGCGAACAGTCTCGACCAGAGCGCGCGCGACCTCCTGCGCTCACGTGCGGCCGTCCAGCTCTCGCTGCTGCGTCTGAGCGACGGGCGTCTGTCGTTCGTCGACGTTCCCGACGCGGCGGCGCCGGACGCGAACGTGTGGGTGTTCTCCGGTACCCGGCTGATCGACCACCCGCGCGCGGGCAGACGCATCAACACCGCAGCCGGCCTGCTCGCAACCGGCGGTCCGCGCTTCCTCGAGCTTCCCGATGCGGACACGCGTCTCTACGCGAGGCCCGTCGTCATCGGCGGCCGGCGCGTCGGCACCGTCGTCGTTGCGACGTCGCTCGCACCCTACGAGTCGACGCGGCGGGTCGCGCTCGTCGGCTCGCTCGTCTTCGGCGGCCTCGTCCTCGTCTTCGTCGCGCTCGCCGCGCGCTGGCTGCTCGCGTCGTCGCTTCGACCCGTGCAACGGATGACACGCCAGGCGGCGACGTGGAGCGAGCGCGACCTCGACCAGCGCTTCGGTCTCGGTGCGCCCCGCGACGAGCTGACCGAGCTTGCGGCCACGCTCGACGGCCTGCTCGACCGGCTCGGCGCGAGCCTCCGCCGCGAGCAGCGCTTCTCGGCCGAGCTCTCGCACGAGCTGCGCACGCCGATCGCGCGCGTGATCGCCGAGGTCGAGCTCGCGCTGCGTCGCGAACGGGACCCAGAGGACTACCGCGCAGCGCTCGAGGTCGTCCGGCGCAGCGCGGAGCAGCTGTCGCGGATCGTCGACGCGCTCGTCGCCGCCGCGCGGGCGGAAGCTGGACCGGTGATGGGCACGGCCGACGCATACCAGGTCGCGGCGGAAGCGACCGCCGCGTGCGCAGGCCTCGCCGCCGAGCACGAGATCGCGCTCGATCTCGAGACGCCCGCCGATCCGGTGCGGCTCGGCGTCGATCCCGATCTCGCCGAGCGCATCCTTCAGCCCGTCGTCGAGAACGCCTGCCGCTACGGCGCGACGCGTGTGCACGTCTCGATCGAGCGCCGCGACTCGACCGTTCGCTACGAGGTCACCGACGACGGCCCCGGCGTGGCCGACGACGAGGGCGACCGCATCTTCGAGCCCGGCGTCCGCGGCCGAGTCGGCGAATCAAGCCACTCCGTCGGAGCAGGACTCGGGCTCGCGCTCGCACGGCGGCTCGCGCGCAGCGTGACCGGCGACGTCGAAGCGGTCGCCGGCGCGCACGGCGGAAGCTTCCTCGTGCGGCTGCCCGCCGCCTAAGATCAACCTGTGGCACCGATCGACCTGCGCGGACTGCTCGAGCGGCGAGGCGACGACAACGAGCGCTGGGCGCGGACGATCAATCCGCAGTTCGTGCGCGTCCTGCGCACGATCGGCTTCGACCGCACCTGGGAACGCGCCGAGGGCGCCTACCTCTGGGACGCGGACGGCCACCGCTACCTCGACATGCTCGGCGGCTTCGGGATGTACAACGTCGGCCGCAACAACCCGCGCGTGCGCGCGACGCTCGTCGAGGCGCTCGAGCTCGAGACGCCCGGTTCCGTGCAGATGGGCGCGACGGCGCTGCCGGGCCTCCTCGCCGAGGCGCTGCTCGCACGCACGCCTGCCCTGCTCGAGCGCGTGCAGTTCACGAGCTCCGGCACCGAGGCTATCGAAGCCGCGATCAAGCTCGGCCGCACCGCCACGAAGCGCTCGCGCGTGCTCTCCGCCGAGCACGGCTTCCACGGGCTGACCCTCGGCTCGCTCTCCGCGAACGGGAACCCGGAGTTCACCGACCGCTTCGGCCCGCTCCTTCCCGGCTTCGACCGCGTGCCGTTCGGCGACCTCGACGCACTCGAGGCGCAGCTTCGCCGCGAGGACGTCGCGCTCTTCCTCGTCGAGCCGATCCAGGGCAAGGGCGTGAACCTGCCGCCGGCCGGCTACCTCGAGGGGGCGCAGGCGCTCTGCCGCACGTACGGCACCCTCTTCTGCGTCGACGAGATCCAGACCGGCTTCGGGCGCACCGGCAAGATGTTCGCGTTCGAGCACTGGGGGCTCGAGCCGGACCTCGTCCCGGTGGCGAAGTCCCTGTCGGGCGGCTACGTGCCCGTCGGCGCGCTCCTCATGTCGAAGCGCGTGCACGAAGCCGTCTGGGACTCGATGGAGCATGCCGTGTCGCACGGCTCGACGTTCGCCCCGAACGAGCTTGCGATGGCGGCCGGGCTCGCGACGCTGCACGAGCTCGACGACGAGGGGCTTGTGGAACGGTCGGCGCGACTCGGTGCGAAGCTGCTCGAGCTGACGCGGCCGCTCGTCGACGAGTTCGAGGTCGTGCACGACGTGCGCGGCCTCGGCCTCATCTGGGCGATCGAGTTCGGCGAGCCGCGCTCGGGCAAGCTCTCGTGGAAGCTGATCGAGAAGGTGCAGCCCGGTCTCTTCGCCCAGCTCGTCGTCGTGCCCCTCTTCTCGAAGCATCGGATCCTGAGCCAGGTGGCAGGCCACAACATGGCGGTGCTGAAGGTGCTGCCGCCGCTCGTCGTCACAGACGAGGACATCGAGCAGTTCGTCGAAGCGCTGTCGACGACGATCGCCCGCGCGCGGCACATGCGGCGCTCGCTGACGCGATTTGCGCTGACGGCAGCCGGAATCCGCTAGTCGCGGAGCTCGCCGAGCTCCGAACGCGACGCGATACAGGCCGACGCCCAGCGCTCGGCCAGCGCGACGACCCGCTCGCCGACGCCTTCCGAGAGAGCGAGCTTGCTCTGGCCGTCCACCTCGATCACGACCTGGTGCAGCGACGTCTCGACGTCGTCGCCGAACGCGTGTCGCGCTTCCGCGATCACGGCGAACCTCGAGATCTCCGTGCGGAGCGAGCGCGCGAGATCGTGGATCTCCGCCGCCGTCGCGTTGCGCCCGGCGTACACGCCGAAGTTCACCCGCACCTCGAGTGCGGG
>DATKQO010000239.1:0-3477 GCA_035532715.1 Gaiellaceae bacterium
GGTACGGCCACGACGCGCCGATCACCGCGTCCCCGCTCTTGAAGAGGTCGATCTCGTCGGACGCGAGCGCCCAGTACTTCTTGATCAGCGGCTTCTGCTGCTTCAGCAGGCTCACGGCCGCGTTGAACTGGGTCGAGTTCAACTCGTACGGGTCGGTGATCCCGAGCGACGGCTTCGACTTCGAGAGATAGAGCGCCGCGTCGGCGATCTGAATCGGGTTGTCGGGAACGGTGACCTTCCCCTTGTACTTCTTGCTGTAGATCGCCGCCCAGCTCGTCGGTGCCGGCTTGACGACCTTGGTGTTGTAGAGCAGGGTGTTCGGCCCCCACTGCAGCGACAGCCCGTAGTGGACGCCGTTGATCGTGTTGTGCGGCGGCGACTTCAGCTGCGGCACGAAGTTCTTGTAATCGGGAATGAGGTTGACGTTGATCGGCTGCACGTCCTTGCCGTAGATCAGGCGCAGGCTCGCGTCGCCGGAGGCGGACACCATGTCGTACTGGGTGCCGCCGCCCTGGCGCATGAGCGTCACCATCTCGTCCGACGAGCCCGCGTACTTCGCGGACACGCGGCAGCCGGTCGCCTTCTGGAACGGGGTCACCCATTGCGGCTGCGTGTAGCCCTCCCAGGCGATCAGGTTCAGCTGTCCTTCGCCCTTCCCGATCGTCGTCGGGAGCCCGCTGCCGGAGCTCACGCCCGCGGCCGGGATGCAGAGGGCCACCGCGAAAGCGGCGACCAGCACGTGTGCCCTAGTGATCCGAGTCACTGCCCGTACCCTCCTTCTCGATCTCATAGGTGTGCTCCGGCCGCCACTCGAGCCGGACGCGCTTCCACTTCGCTTGCAGTACCTGTTGCGATGACGTCTCGAGGTTCTGGCGGACGACGACGAGCTCGCCGCCGGAATGGAGGTCGACGACGTACCGGGTGATCATCCCGGCGTAGACGACGTCGCGGATGACGCCCGTCTCGCCTTCGCCGCCGATGCCCTCCGTCATGTGGATCTTCTCGGGGCGGATCGTGAACCGCTTCCCTCCGCGCTCGAGCACGTTCGACACGCCGACGAAATCCGCCACGAACTCCGACTCCGGATGCTCGTAGACGTCGGCGGGAGTGCCGGTCTGCTCGACGCGACCCTCGTTGAAGACGGCCATGCGGTCGCTCATCGTCAACGCCTCTTCCTGGTCGTGTGTGACGTAGACGAAGGTGATGCCGAGGTCCTGCTGCAGCGCCTTGAGGAAGACCTGCATCTCCTGGCGCAGCTTCAGGTCGAGCGCTCCGAGCGGCTCGTCGAGCAGCAGGAGCGACGGCTTGTTCACGAGCGCGCGGGCGAGGGCGACGCGTTGCCGCTGGCCGCCCGAGAGCGCAACGGGGCGGCGGGCGCCGACGTGGGGGAGGCGAACCCGCTCGAGCACCTCGTTCGCCTTCTGGCGGCGCTCGCGCCGGCCGACGCCCTTCACGCGCAGGCCGTACTCGACGTTCTCGAGCACCGTCATGTGCGGGAACAACGCGTAGTCCTGGAACACCGTGTTGACGTCGCGCTCCGACGGCGCGGTGCGCGTGACGTCGACACCGGCGAGCTCGACCCGGCCCGCATCCGGCAGCTCGAAGCCCGCGATGACGCGCAACGTTGTGGTCTTGCCCGAGCCTGAGGGGCCGAGCAGCGTGAAGAACTCTCCCGCGTCGATGTCGAGGTCGAGGCTCTCGATCGCGACGACGTCCCCGTACGTCCGGCGGACGCCTGCGAGGCGAACCGCGGGCGCGCGGGTCGCGACGTGGTCAGCCGGCTCAGCCGGGGCCTGCGTCGCCAAGAGCCTCCTCGAGAATGACGAGCCCGCGTTCGAGCTCCTCGTCGGTTGCCGAGAGCGGAGGCAGCAGCCGGATGACGTTGCCGTACAGGCCGCACGAGAGGAGGATCAGCCCCCGGTCGCGCGCCGACGCCGTGACGATCTTCGCGGCTTCGCCGTTGGGCTCGGCGAGCTCGAGCGCGAGCATCGCGCCGAGCCCGCGCACCTCACCGACCACGGGACTGCGCGACGCGATCTCGTCGAGCCGCGAGCGCAGCAGCCGCGCGATCTGGTCGGCTCGCTCGCGGAAGCCGGGCGCAGCGAGCTCGTCGAGGACGGCGAGCGCCGCAGCACAGCAGACGGGATTGCCGCCGAAGGTCCCGCCGAGGCCGCCCACGTGCACCGCGTCCATCACCTCGGCCCGCCCGGTGACGGCGGCGAGCGGCAGGCCGCCGCCGAGGGTCTTGCCGGAGACGATGAGGTCGGGCTCGACCCCGAGGTGCTCGATCGCCCACATCGTCCCGGTGCGCCCGCAGCCGGCCTGCACCTCGTCGTCGACGTAGAGGATGCCGTGGCGTTCGCAGATCGCGTGCAACGCCTGCACGAACTCGGGCGGCATCGGGATGAACCCGCCCTCGCCCTGCACCGGCTCGAGCACGACGCACGCGACGTCGGCGGGATCGACGTCCTGCTTGAAGAGGAGCTCGAGTCCGTGGAGCGCGTCGTCGGTCGTGACGCCGCGGTACGGGTACGGCGCGGGGGCGCGATGCACGTCGGTCGCGAGCGGCCCGAAGCCCTGCTTGTAGACGAGCTTCGACGTCATCGCCATCGTGAGGTTCGTCCGCCCGTGGAACGCGCGGTCGAAGACGACGACCCCTGCGCGGCCGGTGGCGGCGCGCGCGATCTTGACGGCGTTCTCGACTGCCTCGGCGCCGGAGTTCAGGAGGAGGCTCTTGGTCGCGGCGTCGCCGGGCCAGAGCTCGTCGAGACGGCGGGCGAGCTCGATGTACGGCTCGTACAGCCCGACCATGAAGCACTGGTGCAGGTAGCGGTCGACCTGCTCGTGGATGGCGCGCACGACACCGGCCGGCCCGTGGCCGAGGTTCTGGCATGCGATCCCGCCGGCGAAGTCGAGGTACTCGCGTCCGTCGGCGTCCCAGATCCGCGCGCCCCAGGCGCGGGTGACGACGAGGGCCGGCGTGGAGACACCGCGCGGGACGTACCGCTCGCGCGCCTGGAGGACGCTCGCCGTGGACGTCTTCTGCTCGTCGAGGCGCATCGGCGACCGATTATCGCACTAACGCATTGCGAGGCAAATGCCGCTGTTTTGCTGCGCATTGCGCAGCCGGGTCTAGGCTGCCAGCGTGCGTCCGCTCTCGCCGCAGTTCACCCCGTACGGCTGGGCCCTCTCGACGGCGGAGATCGCCGCGCTCGCCGGGATCCGCCCGGAGGAGGTGCTCCGCTTCGACGGCAACACGCCGCCGGACCCGCCGGCGAGCGCGACCCACGCGGCGATCGCCGACGCGCTCGAGCGGATCAACGCCTACCGGCACGGCGGCTTCCCGGAGTTGCTCGCTGCGATCGCCGCATACAACGGGGTCGAGCCGGAGCAGGTCGTGCTCGGTGCGGGCGCGGACGACCTCCTCATGCTGTGCGCCCGCGCGTACGCGGGCCCGGGCGACCGGGTCGCGGTCGC
>DATKQO010000240.1:0-6209 GCA_035532715.1 Gaiellaceae bacterium
GAGCTGCTCCCGGCGAACGTCGTGACCGCCGCGACCAGCGCGATCAAGATCACGGCGGATGCCAGCAGTCTTGGCAGAAGCTTGCGTGTCATTGGGTCCTCCTCATCGTTCGGTTCACCATGAGGCTGCCCCGGGCTCGCAAACGCCAACCCGCGCTAACGAAAGCCTTACGTCGAGCTCGGAAGGGCGGCCCGAGACGATGTGCGCCGCGGGCCGCCCTCCGGATCTAGCCGACCGTCACCTGCACGAGCCGCCGGGTCGACGCGCCGCCGAGGAGGTCCTGCCCCTGGACCCGGGCGCGCACGAACACGACGAGCGCCGCGCCGCGGTGCAGAGGAAGCGCGGCCGTCGGTTGCAACGTCACTGCGGCCCAGCCGTTCACGTCGGTGCTCACCTCCGGTGCGTTGCTCGCCCACGAGTACGGCAGGCCGAGTGCGTACACGAGCACGTCGCGAACGACGTAACCGCGCGTGTCCGACACGTGGAAGCGTGCCGTGAACGGGCCCCGCCCGGAAAGCCTGCCGGGAACGAACTGCACCTGGTCGATCACGAGCCGCGCGGGAAGCGCGACGCTCGACGCGGGAATCGAGGTCTGGCCGTTCTGGAGCTTGATCGCACCGATCGGTCCCGGCTGCGTGACGACCGCGGTCTGCGCCGAGGTCGCCGTTGCGGAGCCGGACGAGTTCGTCGCCGTGACTGCGACCCTGATCGTCTCGTTCAGGCTGTCGGTGGAAACGGCGAGGGTCGTCCCCGTCGCACCGGCGATCGCGACGCAGGCGTTGCCGTTCGTGTCGCAGTGCTCCCACTGATAGGAGAAGCCGGGAGTCGACTGGCTCGTCCACGAGCCGGGGTTGGCGGTCAGCGTCTGCCCGACGAGCGCAGCGCCGCTGATCGCCGGCGGCGATGTGTTCGCGGGGGCGTAGTTCGACTGCGCGGCCGACCCCGTACCCTGTGCGAAGCCGCTGCCGGCGAACGTCGTCACCGCGGCGACGAGCACGGCGAAGATCGCCGCCCCGCCCAGCGCTCTCGGGAGCACGTCCTTGACCCGGTCCATGGAGCCTCCTTGCATCGGATAACGATGCAAGAAGAGTGCCCGCCCGCACGGGGCTCGTAACGGAGGCTTACGAACGTTTTACAGGCGCCCGGCGCCGCTAGAGTCGGCGCGTGGCCGCGTACCGGTACGTCGTCTGCGACGTCTTCACCGACCGGCCGCTGGCCGGCAACCAGCTCGCCGTCTTCACGGACGCGCGGGGCATCCCCGAGGAGCGCCTCCAGGCGCTCGCGAAGGAGATGAACTTCTCCGAGACGACGTTCGTCTTCCCGCCGGAGGCCGACGGGCACGTGAAGATGCGCATCTTCACGCCCGCGGCCGAGGTCCCGTTCGCGGGGCATCCGACGCTCGGCACGGCCTTTGTGCTCGCGGGGCCGCTCCAGCTCCTCGAGATCCGCATCGAGACCGGCAGCGGCACGGTGCCCGTGCGAGTCGAGCGCGAGGGCGCGCGGATCGTCTTCGGACGGATGGAGCAGCCGCTGCCGGCGATCGCGCCGTTCGAGCGCGCCGACGAGGTGCAGGCTGCGCTCGGAGTCGAGTCGGAGCTGCCGGTCGAGCGCTACGACAACGGGCTGCCGCACGTCTTCGTCGTCGTCTCCTCGCCCGCGCAGGTCGCCGCGCTCCGGCCCGACCAGCAGCGGCTCGCCGCGCTCGGCGCCGTCGGGTTCAACTGCGTCGCCGGGAGCGGCCTGCAGTGGAAGACGCGTATGTTCGCGCCGTCGCTCGGCGTCCCCGAGGATCCCGCCACGGGCTCCGCGGCGGGCCCGCTCGCTCTCCACCTCGCGCGCCACGGCCGCATCGCGTTCGGCGACGAGATCGAGATCTCGCAGGGCGCCGAGATCGGCCGCCCGTCGACGCTCTACGCGCGCGTCGACGGAAGCGCGGACGCGGTCGAGCGCATCGAGGTCGGCGGGTCCGCGGTCGTCGTCGCGCGCGGCGAGTTCCGGCTCTGAGATGCGCATCGCCGTCACCGGTCCCAGCGGCAGCGGCAAGACGACGCTCGCCGCGGAGATTGCGCGCCGGCGAGTCGACGCGCAATCTGCTCTGGCCCGCGCGCCGAGCGGCGCTCGCGAACCGGCGCGACGCGGCGCCTCCGCTCCGACGGCGACGTGCGCCGGTTCGTTCAGTCGATCCAGGCGACCGCGACGACGTCCGGCAGCTCGAACGGCAACGAGCGCCAGAAGACGCCGCCGTTCGCCGACAGGTAGAGGCGGTTGCGCGCCGCATAGAGCATGCGGTCGGGGTCATCCTCGGAGATCGCGACCGCAAAGCCTGCGGGGAGGCCGCCGCCGGCCTCGCGCCACGTCGAGCCTCCGTCGCGCGAGATCGCGAGCGGCGGGCGCCGGTCGAGGAGCGCGACGATCGTCGAGCCCGCACAGGCTGTTCCGACGACGCGGGGCAGGTCGACGTGCGGCGCCGAGACGGCGGGAAGCTCGGCTCCCGGACCGAGCGGCTGCTCCTCCTCGACGTCGACGAGGAACACGCCCTCGACCGTGGCGACCGCGGCGATCACCGGCTCATCATGAGGGCAGCGACGAGCGCCGTCGCACGGCGCGCGGCGGACGCCGGCGCATGCCCGTCCGCGCGCGCCGCGAGATACGCAACCCCGAACGCGTCGCCCGCGCCGGTCGGATCGGCGCCGTTGCCGACCGGACGCGCCGGCACGTGCTCCGCGTGGCCGCGCACGATCACGACCGACCCGTTCGCGCCGAGCGTGAGCACGAGCTCCGGCACGCCGAGCTCGGCGAGCGCCTCCGGGTCGGCGCTCCCGACGAGCACGTTCGCCTCGTCCTCGGCGACCTTGAGAATCGCGACGTGCCGCAGCATCGCGGGGTCGTAGTCGGCGTCGAGTCGCAGCGGGCCGACCTCCGGCACGCGCACGAGGCCCTGTGCGTCGAGCATGAGCCGGCGGCCGAGCCCTATTCGCTCGAGGGCGGAGGCGTCGAAGTCGCCGCGGAGGAGCGGAGCGACATGCAACCACTCGACGCGCCGCAGGAGCATTCCCGGCGGCTCGTCCGTGCGCCACGGCTCGCCGACCTGCTCGACCGTCATCGTGCGCGCGCCGTCGGCGTCGTACGAGAACGCGAAGCGCGGCGTCGCGCCGCCGACGGCGAGCGACGCCGGCAGGCCGAGCGCTGCGAGCCGTCGCTGGAACGCCGCGCGATCCGGCTCGCCGCATTTCGCGAAGAGCACGGCTTCTTGCCCGAGCAGGTGCAGCGCGCGCCCGGCGTACCACGGCGCGCCCCCGATCTTCGCCGCGCCGCCGCCGATGACGTCGTGAGCGAGATGACCGATGACTGCGAGGGCCCGCACGGGCGCGAAATCTATGCCGGTGCGTGCTGTGTCTGCCGTACCTGGGTCGCAGCGGCGGCTACGAGCCCGAGCAGAAAGGACACGGCGAAGCCCGGCAGCGATGCGCCGATCCCGCCGTGCGGCGAGTGCAGATCCCCGAGGAAACGCGTCCAGAAGCCGAGGCCCTGGGTCTGCGCGAGCCATTCGTAGAGCGCGAAGCCCGCCAGCCAGGAGGCGATCATCCCCGGGCGCCATGCAGGCCCGTGGAAGACGCGCTCGGGCGAGTAGTGGCGGCCCGCGACGAGCCAGTCCGCGAGGAGCACGCCGAAGAGCGGCACGAAGAACGCCCCGAGCAGAAGGAGGAACTGCTGGTACTGCGTCAGGTCGACGCCGAGCGAGATCGCGGTCGCGAGCGCCGCCACTCCGACGATCAAGAGGCGCTGCGACGTGCGCGGGAAGAAGTTCTGCAGCGACACGGCCGTCGAGTAGATGTTCGCGAACGCTTCGTCGGTCTCGTCCACCGTGAGCGCGAGCAGCGCGAGCACCGAGCCGACCCCGCCCGCGGCCACCGTCGTCAGCACGTCGGTCGGGCCCGCGATCGCCGGATGCGAGAGCACGAGGATCGCGCCGAAGGCGAACTGGAAGAGCGTCGGCAGGAGGTAACCGAGGCCGGCGCCGACGAACGCCGAGCGCGGGCTGCGCGCGAAACGCGTGTAGTCGGCGACGAGCGGCACCCACGAGACGGTCATCGCGATCACGAGGTCGACGCCGAGCCAGAACGAGCCGCCGTGTCCGCCCGCGTGCCAGAGGCGGTGGAGATGGCCGTGGCGGAGGATCCAGATCGCGAGGTAGACGATCGAGGCGGCGACGGCCCAGATCCCGATCTTCCGCACGAAGCGGCGCACGAAGCCGATGGGACCGAGCAGCGCGAGCACGAGGCCGAGACCGCCGAAGCAGAGCTTCCACAGCCAGACGAGATGGATGCCGAACAGCCGCTGCATGAGCGCGTCGGCGGCGACCGCGATGATCGTGATCTCGAACACCGACCAGCCCAGGCACTGGAGCACGTTGAGGGCGGTCGGCAGGTACGAGCCGCGCTGACCCAGCGGCGCCCGCTGGAGCGCCATCGTCGGCACGCGCGCGTCGGCGCCGATGTACGCCGCCACCCCGAGCATCGTGTTTCCGATCACGCCGCCGACGACGGTTGCGAGCAGAGCCTGCCGCAACGAGAGCCCGAGGTACGCGGCTGCGACGAGAACGAGAAGCGAGATGCCGAGGTTCGTCCAGAGGAGGAACGAGTCGAGCGTGCCGAGGACGCGAAGCCGGTCAGGGACAGGTTCGATGCCCCACGCTGGTGTCTTCTCGGTCAGCTGCACTCCCTTCGCCGGTACGAGCCGGAGCAGGTTCGACGGGTGTGATCTCAGCCGCGCCGCGCGCGGCACCCCGGTGGCCGGAGCGTAGCGTAGGCTCGGCGTGTCAGCGACAGGGAGACGTCATGCAGGCGAAGCTCGGAGGGTTCGTTGCCGTCGTCGTGCTGGCCGCGCTTGCCGCAGGGTGCGGTGGCAGTAGCCGGTTGTCGAAGGCGGCCTACGAGCAGCGCATCCAGAAAGACGGGAAGGCCGTGCAGGAGGCGGTCGCGACCATCTCGGGCAACCCCGCTTCGCTCGCGCAGCTTGCGGTGCAGGTCGCCGCAGCGGAGAAGGCGGCGCGCAAGGCGGCCGACGATCTCGGTGCTGCGAAGCCTCCCTCGGAGATCGACGCCGACAACGCGAAGATCGTCGCCGCGCTCCGGATGATCGACACGCAGCTGCAGAAGCTCGAGCAGGCGGCGAGAAACGGCGACGCGTCGGCGGCGCAGGCTGCCGCGACCGCGATCCAGGACGCGCCTGAGATCAAGGCCGCGCAGGCTGCCGCGAAGGACATGCAGAAGAAGGGCTACACGATCGGCGTGATCGGAACCTGATCGACGCCGGCTACGCTACGTGGCGAGCAGGCGGCGGAGCACGTAGCGCAGGATGCCGCCGTGTTGCAGATACTCGCGCTCGCGCGGCGTGTCGAGCCGGAC
Organism: Gaiellaceae bacterium; assembly: GCA_035532715.1. GTDB lineage: Bacteria > Actinomycetota > Thermoleophilia > Gaiellales > Gaiellaceae > Palsa-739. Next base: position 5,409 of record DATKQO010000240.1, read on the forward strand.
GCGGGCAAGGAACTCCGTCCCGTCGGCGCGCACGGTGACCTCGCTCGCCTCGCCGTTTCGCACGCCGACGATCGAGTACTCCTCATGCCCGGTGAGGCCGAGCGACTCGCGGGTCTCTCCGGGCAGGAACTGCAGCGGCAGCACGCCCATCATCAGGAGGTTCGAGCGGTGGATCCGCTCGTACGACTCCGCGATGACCGCGCGCACGCCGAGGAGGTTCGGCCCTTTCGCCGCCCAGTCGCGCGACGAGCCGGAGCCGTACTCCTTGCCCGCGATCACGATCGTCGGCACGCCCTCGGCGCGGTAGCGCAGCGCGGCGTCGTAGATCGTCGTCTCCTCGCCGTCCGGCAGGTGCACTGTCCACGTTCCCTCGCTGCCGGGGACGAGCTGATTGCGCAGACGGACGTTCGCGAACGTGCCGCGCATCATCACCTCGTGGTTGCCCCGCCTCGCACCGTAGGAGTTGAAGTCGCGCCGCTCGACGCCGTGTTCGAGCAGGTACGCCCCGGCGGGCGAGTCGGAGCGGATCGCGCCGGCGGGCGAGATGTGGTCGGTGGTCACGCTGTCGCCGAGCACGGCGAGGACGCGCGCACCGGCCAGGTCGGTCACCGCCGTCGGCTGTGGGGCCAGGCCCTCGAGGAATGGCGGTCGAAGCACGTAGGTCGAGCCCGGTTCCCACGCGAAGAGATCGCCCTCGGGCGTGTCCAGTGCGCGCCAGCGCTCGTCGCCGGTGAAGACGTCGCCGTACGTCCGCGTGAACATCGCGCCGTCGACGGACGACGCGATGGTGCGGTCGATCTC
>DATKQO010000241.1:0-2485 GCA_035532715.1 Gaiellaceae bacterium
AGGGCGTGGAGATCGGCCGCCCGTCGACGCTCTTCGCGGTCGCGCGCTCGGAGACGGACGTCGAGGTCGGCGGGTCGGCGGTGGTGGTCGCGCGCGGGGAGTTCCGCCTGCCGTGAGGCGCGTCGCCGTGATGGGCGGCTCGGCGACGGGCAAGACGACCGTCGCGAGGAGGCTGGCTGGGATTCTCGGCGTCTCCCACGTCGAGCTCGACGCCCTCAACCACGACCCGGGCTGGCAGGAGGCTCCGGTCGAGGTCTTCCGCGAGCGGGTCCGGGCCGCGTGCGCACGAGACCGTTGGGTCGTCGACGGCAACTACCGCTCGAAGCTCGGTTCGCTTGTGCTCGAGCGCGCCGACACCGTCGTCTTCCTCGACCTCCCGTTCTGGCTGACGCTCCGCCGCGGAGTCCGCCGGACGATCGTTCGCACGGCGACGCGAGAGGAGCTGTGGAACGGGAACCGGGAGCAGCTCCGGCATATGTTCAGCCGCTACTGGATCCCGTGGTGGGTCGTCCAGACGCACCGGCACTACGCGCGCGAGATTCCGGAACGCGTTGCTGAGCACCCACACCTCCACGTGATCTGGCTTCGGTCGACCGAGGAGGTCGAGGTGTGGCTTCAGTCGATCCAGGCGACCGTGGCGATGTCCGGCAGCTCGAACGGGAGCGAACTCCAGAAGACGCCGCCGTTCGTCGAGACGTAGAGCCGGTTTCGCGCGGCGTAGAGCATCCGGTCGGGATCGTCCTCGGCGATCGCGGCAGCGAAGCCCGGTGGGAGCCCGCCGCCCGCTTCCCGCCATGTTGCGCCGCCGTCGTTCGAGAGCATGAGCGGCGGCCGGCGCTCGACGACCGCGACCACCGTCGAGCCGGACTGTGCCGCCGCGACGACCCGAGGCAGCGCGACCTCGACCCGCTCCGCGGCGGGGACTTCCGTGCCTTCGCCGAGCAGCGACTCGTCCTCGACGTCGACGAGAAAGACGCCGGCGATCGTTCCGACCGCGGCTATCACAGCCGTGTCCTACCTTGTGACAACTTGTCACTAAGTAGCTCGGAGACGAGGGCTGCTGCGCTGCGGCCGGCTTCGACCGGCTCGGCGCCCGCCGCGCGCGCGGCGAGGTAGGACGCCGCGAACATGTCGCCTGCGCCGGTCGGATCGGCGTCGACGGGATCCGCCGCGATGTGCGTGCCGTTCACCGTCGCGCCGCGCAGGCCGTCGGTCACGACGAGCTCAGGCACGTCGACCGGACCGACGACGGCCGCCTCCTCCGCCGCGAGCTTGAGGATCGAGACGCCGCGAAGCACATCGCGGTCGTAGTCCGCGTCGAGCACGAGCGGCCCGAGCGCCGGCCGGCGGACGAGGCCCTGTCCGTCGAGGAGCACGTGGGGCGCGCGCGGGACGGCGACGTCGCCGCGCAGGAGCGGCGCGACGTGCACCCAGTCGGCGTCGACCTCGGGCGCGAACGGCTCGCCGATCGCGTCGACCGTCATCGTGCGCGCGCCGCTCTCGTCGTAGACGAGCGAGAACGCCGTCGTCGTGCCCTGCGCGTGCAGCTCGAACGGCACACCGGCGCCTTCGAGCTCTGCCCGGAACGCGCCCTCGTCGGCCGCTCCGCATGCGGCGACGACTACGGCATCCGCTCCGAGCACAGCCAATGCGCGCGCCGCGTGCCAGGGCCCGCCGCCGATGCGGGGCGCGCCGCCGGCTACGACGTCACGCGAGAGATGCCCGATGACGGCGAGCGACGCCACGGCTAGCAAGCGTAAGGACAAGCATCACGCCGAACGCGGCGCCGAAGCTCGGCAGCGACGCGGTGAACGTGACGTAGCCGGGATGCGTCCGCTCGACGAGTCTCGTCCAGAAGCCGGGCCCGACCGGCGACAGCCACTGATAGAGACAGAAACCGACGGCCCACGCGACGAGACCCGCGGGCCGCCAGCCCGGGCCAGAGAAGATCCGCTCCTCGGTGTAGCGGCGCCCCGAGAGCAGCCAGTCGGCGACGAGTACGCCGAAGAGCGGGATGAACACCGAGCCGAGGAGATAGAGGAAGTTCTGGTAGGCCGCGCCGAAATTGAGGACGAGCGCGAGCGCCGTCGCGACCACCGAGACGATCGTGATCAGAAGCCGCTGCGAGAGGCGCGGGAAGTAGTTCTGGAGCGAGACGGCGGTCGAGTAGATGTCCGCGAACGCCTTCTCGCTCTCGTCGATCGTGATCGCGATGAGCGCCGCGAACGCGATCCCGCCCGCGGCCGCGACGGCGGCGGGGAGTTCCTGAGCCTGCTGGATGCGAGTCGCGAGAACGACGAGGCAACCGAGTCCGATGCACCAGACGGTCGGGACGAAGTAGCCGACGCCTGCGCCGAGTCCCGCTCCGCGGCGGTCCTTCGCGAAGCGCGTGTAGTCGGCGGCGAGCGGCGTCCACGACACCGTGCTGCCGATGACGAGATCGACGGCCTGGCCGAAGCTCGGGAAGCCGCCCTTGCCGGGCGCG
>DATKQO010000242.1:0-6108 GCA_035532715.1 Gaiellaceae bacterium
CAGTCCCTGGAAGGCAACCCGCTCGGGCGCCAGCTCGAACCAGCGCTGCAGCAACGCGTCGTCCGGGAACAGCTGCACGAGCGCCGCGTCGATCGCCGCGATGTCGGCCGGGTCCCCGGACAGCGCTGCCCAGCGAAACGGCCCGATGCCGCGACAGAACAACGGCCGGATATAGGCCGGGACAAAGCCCGGGTATGAGAAGGCCTCCGCTACGCCACCTTCACGGGCCTCACCTCGAAGGTTGTTGCCATAATCGAAAACATACGCACCGCGCCGGACGTACTCGAGCATGCCCTCGACGTGCGCCACGATCGACGCGCGCGCCCGGCGCAGGTACTCGGCCGGATCGGACGCGCGCAACCCTGCGGCCGCAGCGACGTCGAGCCCGACCGGCACGTAGCCGGTGAGCGGGTCGTGCGCCGCGGTCTGGTCGGTGACGAGGTCGAAGTGCTCGCCACGCGCGGCGAGCTCGGGCACGACCTCGGCTGCATTCCCGAGCAGCCCAACCGAGAGCGCACGGCCTTCGGCAGCAGCGGCGCGGACGCGGGCGAGCGCGTCGTCGAGCGACTCCGTCGCCTCGTCGAGGTACCGCGTCTCGAGCCGCCGCTCGATCCGGTGCGGGTCGACCTCGACGCAGAGGATCGCGGCGCCCGCCATCGTCGCCGCGAGCGGCTGCGCGCCGCCCATGCCGCCGAGCCCCGCCGTGAGAATCGTCCGGCCGGCGAGATCGGGCGATCCGAAGTGCTCCTGGCCTGCGGCTGCGAACGTCTGGTACGTCCCCTGCAGGATTCCCTGCGTGCCGATGTAGATCCACGAGCCGGCGGTCATCTGCCCGAACATCGTCAGGCCCTCCGACTCGAGGCGGCGGAACTCGTCCCACGTCGCCCACCTCGGCACGAGCAGCGAGTTCGCGATCAGCACGCGCGGCGCGTTCTCGTGCGTGGTGAAGATCCCGACCGGCTTGCCGGACTGCACGAGCAGCGTCTCGTCGGGGCCGAGCTCGAGCAATGCGCCGACGATCGCGCGCAACGCATCGTGGCTGCGTGCGGCCTTGCCGGAGCCCCCGTAGACGACGAGCTCCTCCGGCTTCTCCGCCACCTCGGGATCGAGATTGTTGAGGAGCATCCGCAACGGCGCCTCGGTCGACCACTGGCGCGCGTTCAGCTCCGGCCCCCGCGGCGCATGGATGTTCGAGAGATCGCCGCAGAGCGCCTCCACACGCGCGGCCAGTGACTGGTTCGCCGTCAGCGCAGCGCTCCGATCTCGGCCTCGGCGGCGGCGACGAGCGACCCGTCGCGAATCGCGGTCGCAACGGCCTCGATGTCCGGCGCGAGCGAGCGGTCGTCGCGTAGTCGCGGCGACAGCCCGCGCACCGCGGCACGGGTCGCGCGCACGCCGACGCCCGGCTCGAGCGGCGCGAGGAACTCGACGCCCTGCGCGCCGGCGAGCAGCTCGATCGCAAGCGCGTGCTCGCAGTTGGCGAGCACCTGCCACGCCTTCAGCCCGGCCGCGTTGCCCATCGACACATGATCCTCCTGCCCCGCGCTCGTGGGAATGGAGTCGACGGAAGCAGGATGGCACAGCACCTTGTTCTCCGAGACAAGGGACGCCGCGACGTACTGCGCGATCATGAAGCCGCTGTTCAGCCCGCCGTCGGAGGTGAGGAAGGCGGGCAGGCCGTCGGAGAGGTTCGGGTTGACGAGCCGCTCGACACGACGCTCCGAGATGTTGGCGAGCTCCGCGCACGCCATTGCGAGCGTATCGAGCGCGAAGGCGAGCGGCTGCCCGTGGAAGTTGCCGTTCGAGACGAGCGCATCGTCGTCCACGAGCACGAGCGGATTGTCGGTCGCCGCGTTCAGCTCGACGGACACCGTGTAGTCGGCGTAGTCGAGCAGGTCGCGCGACGCGCCGTGCACCTGCGGCGCGCAACGAAGCGAGTACGCGTCCTGCACGCGGTCGCACCAGCGGTGCGACTCCATGATCGCGGAGCCCTCGAGCAGCGCCAGCACGTTTGCGGCGGAGTCTCCCTGTCCGCGCAACGGTCGTAGCGCGTGGATCTGCGGCAGGAACGAGGTACGCGACCCCTGTAGCGCTTCGATCGTCTGCGCGCACGCGAGATCGGCTGCCCACGCAAGCCGGCGCGCGCGCACGAGCCCGAGCGCGAGCATCGACGCCATGAACTGCGTGCCGTTGATGAGCGACAGGCCCTCCTTCGCCTCGAGCTCGATCGGTGTGAGCCCGGCGCGCGTCAGCGCCTCGAAGCCCGGCAGCCGCTCGCCGTCGACGAACGCCTCACCCTCGCCGACGAGCGGCAGGGCGAGATGCGCGAGCGGTGCGAGGTCTCCGGACGCGCCGACCGATCCCCGCGCAGGCACGACCGGCAGTACGCCTCGATCGAGACAGTCGAGCAGCAGCTCCACCGTCTCGACGCGCGCGCCGGAGGTTCCCTTCGCCAGCGTGTTCGCACGCAGCAACATGGCCGAGCGCACGACCTCGTCGGGATACGTGTCGCCGACACCGCACGCGTGCGAGCGAAGCAGTCGCAACTGCAGCTCGCGCGTCTGCTCCTCCGGAATCGAGCGGTTGACGAAGCGCCCGAACCCGGTGTTGACGCCGTACGTGTGCTCCCGGCTGCCGTGCGCGGCGCGCTCGACGAGCTCGCGGGCGACGCGCATCTTCACGCGGGCCTGGTCGGAGAGCACGGCAGGCCGGCGCTCGACGGCGACGGCCCAGACATCGGCGACGGTCAGGTCGTCCCCGGTCAAGGCGATCGCGCTGTGCTGCGCCACGCGGCGAGTCTAGCCCCGCCTGTGGCCGGGGTCAGGCTAGGGTCAGGATCGATGCCGCCGCGCGACCATTCGCTGCTGCGCATCCGCTTGCTTTTCTGCCTGCTGGGGTTCGCGGAGTCGGCGTTCGTCCCGTTCTTGCCGCTCCTCCTGTACGACCGCGGGCTGCACGCACAGGCGGTCGGCGCGGTGCTCGCGCTCGTGGCCGCAGTCGGCTTCGCCGCGGGGCCGGTCTTCGGGTACCTCGCCGACCGGGCTCTCGGCCGCGAGCGGACACTCGCGCTGTGTCTCGCCGGGACGGTCGCCGGCGCGCTCCTGCTCGGGTTCTCGCACAGCACGGCCGCGCTCGCGATCACGGGCTCGGTCACCTGGCTCTTCCGCTCGCCGGCGATGCCGCTCTCGGATGCGCTCGCACTCGACCGGCTCGGCGCGCACCGGCGCGACGCGTACGGAACGGTGCGGCTCTGGATGAGCGCGACGTTCGCCGTCGGCGCGATCGCCTGGGGGTTCCTGATCGAGTCGGCAGGGATCGGGGTGATGGCCTTCCTCTACGCGTGCCTCGTCGCCGTGAACGCGGTGCTCGTCGCGCTCGTGTTCCGGGGGCGCTGGCCGCAGGCTCCGTTGCGACGCGACTCGAGGTCGGAGCCGGTGGGCTCCCTCACGGGCGCGCCGACCGTCCTCCTCTTCCTGCTCGCGCTCTTTCTCATCTTCACGCCGTACACGGCGGGGTACAACTTCGCGGCCGTGCAGATCACCGCGCTCGGCGGCGGTGCGCTCTTCGTCGGGCTCGCGGCAGGCCTCCAGGCCGCCGCGGAGGTGCCGAGCATGATCGCGACCAGCCGCTTCGCACGCCGGCTTCGCCCCGCGCAGATCTTCGCCGCGGGCGCCGCGTTCTACCTGGTCGTCTACGCGATCTGGGCCGCCGTCCACGACCCGGCCGTGCTCGCCGCGTCCCGGGCGATCGCGGGGCTCGGCTTCGGGCTCACGTCGGTCGGCGCCGTCGTGATCGCCGACGAGCTCGTCCCGGTGCGCCTGCGCGCGACGGGCCAGGCCGCGTCGAAGGCGGTCTCGGCGGGGCTCGCACCGGTCGCAGGCTCGCTCGGCGGCGGCGTCGTCTTCGGCTACTTCGGCGCCGTGGCGATGTTCGTGGCCGCGGCGATCCTCACCGCGCTCTCCGCGATCGTCGCCTGGGCCGCGGAGTCCGTGCAGCGGGCGCGGCCCGCGGCCCCCGCGTGAAGGCCGCCGAGATCTACGGGTCGAGCAGCCGGAGCTCCAGCAGGTGCGACGCGTCGAAGCCGTCGATGCGTAACGCCGCGCCTGCCGCCGCCGCAGCGGCCCCTGCCGGCATGAGCCCGACGAGCTCGGCGCCCGCCACCTCCACCCCGCGCGCCGCTGCTTCGCGCTCGACCGCCGCAAGGATCTCGTGCAACGCGCTGGCCTCCCAGTCCTCGACGTTCATGCTCACCTGCGCGTGCCCCGCCTCGGACAGCTCGAGCCCGAGCGCGCGCACGCCGGGGAAGCCTCCGTCGCGCTCGCGCACGACGCGCGCGATCGCGCGGGCCGCCTCGACATTCCCGCCCGCGAGGTTCACGTTGAACGCGATCAGCGGCCGCCGCGCACCGACGATCACGCCGCCGGCCGACGGATGGAGCTGCTGCGGCCCGAAGTCCGGTGCGAGCTCGCCCGTGTCGATCCGCCGTTGCAGCTCGTCCGGGCCGCCGCGGCGGTAGAAGGCCGGCCCCCGATCCGGTGCGAGCTCGCCGTAGAGGAAGGCCGGCAGCCCGAGCTCTGCGCCGACCTGCCGCGCGATCTCGAGCGCGGTCTCGCGCGCACGGCCCATGTCCTCCCGCCGCACCGGCACGACCGGCACGACGTCGGCGGCACCGATCCTCGGGTGGGCGCCGACGTGGCGGCGCAGGTCGATGCGGTCGCGCGCGCACGCGATCCCGGCGACGAGCGCGTCGACGAGCTCCTGCTCGTCGCCGACGAGCGTGAAGACCGAGCGGTTGTGGTCGGCGTCCGAGTGGACGTCGAGCAGGCGGGCATGCTCCGAGAGCGCAGCCCCGATCGCGTCGATGACCGCGCCGTCCCGGCCCTCCGAGAAGTTCGGAACGGACTCGAGCGGCAGCCGCACGACGGAAGCCTACGCGGTGTCGGCGGCGAGGACCCGGTTGCAGTCCTCGCAGACCGACGGCGGCACGAGGCCGAGCCGCATGCCGATGTAGAACGTCTGGCAGCCGACGCAAAGCCCAAGTGCCGCCTCGAGCGACGCGAACGCCGCGAGCACGCCGAGGAGCACGAACGCGGCCGTGTGCGCGCCCGTGGCGTAATAGAGGAGTGTCGCGGCCACGGTGAAGACGGCGCCGATCGCCTGCGCGAACCGCTTCGCCGGCCCCGGCGAGTAGCGGTGCGCCACCGGCAGCCGCGGCGTGACGACCTTCGTCGCGAGCAGGCCGAGCGGGCTCAGCTTCGGGCCGGTCAGCACGCGTGCGAGGAAGCCGTACGCGAGCACGGGAATGAGCCAGCCCTGCTGGAATGCGATCGTGAGCACCGCCAGCACCGCGACGGAACCGGCGACGAGCCGGGCCGAGGTCTCGTTGACCGGATTCGGGAAGCTGAAGAGCGTGCGCATTACTTCACAAAGTATAGCTGCGTGACGGTCCGCAAGGCGACATACCGCTCGCTCGTCTCCCTGCAACGCGACACCGCCCGGTGCCGCGCCTGCGTCGAGGCCGGCCACCCGCTCGAATCGCTGCCGGTGCACGCGCCTTACGCCGCGCAACAGGCGTACCTGTTCGGCCAGGCGCCCGGGATCGTCGAGGGCGCCGAAGGTCTCCCGTGGCGAGGGCGCGCGGGGCAGGCGCTGCGCCGCTGGCTCTCACTCGAGGAGGAAGCGTTCTACGCGACGTTCTACTGCGCGTCGGTCACGCGCTGCTACCCCGGCCGGACTGCGTCCGGCCGCGGCGACCGCGCGCCGACACCGCAGGAGCAGGATCTCTGCGAGCACTGGCGCGACCGCGAGCTCGAACTCCTGGGGCCGGGCCTGATCGTCACCGTCGGCGGGCTCGCGCTGCGGCGGATGCTCGGCTTCACCGAGCTGACGCGGTGCGTGGGCGAGCGCTTCGAGCGCGCCGGCGTCCCGGTCATCCCGCTCCCGCATCCGTCGGGAGCGAGCAGCTGGCCGCACGTGCCGGAAAATCGCGCGCGCCTCGAGCGCGCGCTCGGCCTCGTGCAGACGGAGCTCCGGCGCCTCTAACCTGAGAGGGTGAGCGCCGTCGCGTACCGTTCGACCTTCGCCCGGCTGCTCGGGTTCCTGCGCCCG
>DATKQO010000243.1:0-7946 GCA_035532715.1 Gaiellaceae bacterium
TCGCCGAACCGCCGCGCCGTCGCGCGGGCCGCAGCATACGCCGGCGAGTCCTCGCCGACCCGGGCGGAGCCGAACATCGACACCGCCGGACGGTCGATGCGCTCGACGGCCAGGAAGCCTTCATAGAACTCCTCCGCGATCGACGCGGTGTGCCGGCGCAGCTCCTCGGGCGCCTCGTGCGCCTCGAGCAGGCGTCTGTCCTCCATCAGAGCACCCCGCTCCGGTGGGTCGCGAGCATCCCGAGCACGAGCACGCCGGCGAGCGCGACGTACAGGCCGGCGATCACGAGCGCGCGCGTGCGGTCCGGCGCGAACGCCTGCACCGGCACGCCGCCCTCGAACTGGATCACCGGCATGCGCCACGCTTCGCGGATCGCGCCGAAGACGTGACCGCCGTCGAGGAACCCGATCGGCAGCATGTTGAACGCGTTCAGCAGGAAGCCGATGTTCGCGAGCACGAGCAGAAGCGCCGAGTGACGCGCTTCGCCGACGCCCCACACGACGGCGGCGGCGAGCCCGCCGGTGAGCGGGCCGGCGAGCGAGATGAGCGCGTTCCGCCACGGCGTCAGCCCTGCATGCCGGATGCGGACGTACGCACCGATGAACGGGATGAACATCGGCCACGAGACCTGGAGCCCCTGCCGGCGCGCCTCGATCGAATGCCCGAGCTCGTGCACGAGCAGCAACACCACGAATCCGACCGCGAACGTCCAGCTCCCGAACCACAGCTTGTACGCCGCGACGGAGATGAAGAAGCCGAAGAACTTCACGAAGACGAAGCCCCACTTCAGCGCGGTGCCGCCGATCAGCACGACGAGGCCCACGAGGCGCTCGAGGGCCTTCTTCACGTTCGGCCCGCCGCCGCGCGGCTGGACGGGCTCGTAGTCGCGGATCTCGGTCATCCCCACACGGTATTCACGATCCGCGTCCCAACCACTCCTCGCCGCCCTCGTAGAACTCCTTCTTCCAGAGCGGGATCGTCTCCTTGAGCGTGTCGATCGCCTCGCGGCAGGCGTCGAGCGCGGCCGCTCGATGCGCTGCGGAGACCGCGATCACGACGCTCGGCTCGCCGATCTCGACCCGGCCGATCCGGTGATGGATCGCGACCAGGCACAGTCCGTGCTTCGCCGTCAGCGCGGCGGCGAGCTCGCGCAGCATCGGCTCCGCCATCTCCTCGAACGCTTCGTACTCCAGATGGAGCACCGTGCGCTCGCGCGACCGCCTGCGCACGGTTCCGACGAACATCGCGACGGCTCCCGCATCGTCGCTCTCCGCCTCCGCGGCGACCGCGGCGACGTCGAGCGGCTCGGCGCTGATCCGGAAGTCGCCGCCGGAGACGGGCGGGATGACGGCGACCTCGTCGCCGTCGCGGAGCTCGTGCGTCCGCTCGACGTACGCGCGGTTCACGGCGTAGAGGAGCCCGGCGGGCTCGACGCCGAGCCCGAGCGCGGGCCACACGTCGGCGACGGTGGCGACGCCGTCGAGCTCGAGCTTGCCCGTGCCGGCGCGCTCGCGCAGGCCGGCGAAGAGGCGGATCGTGACCGGCATGCGTCCATCTTGCCCGACGACGTACTCTGACTCTCGATGGGCATGTTCTTCCATTCTCCGGCGACGGCGCCCGAGCGGCCGGAGGATCCTGCGGTGCGCCGCGCGAACCTGCGGCGGATCTGGCCGCTCTTCGCTGCGTACAAGGCGCGCCTCTCGGGTCTCCTCGCGCTGATCGTCTTCTCCGCCGCGCTCGGCGTCGTCCCGGCATTCCTGCTCAAGCACGTCCTCCAGGCGATCCTGAGCGCCAACACGCGGGCGCTGTCCTACAACGCGGGCGGGATCATCGCGATCGCGATCGCGTCCGGCATCCTCGGCGTGCTCCAGACGCTGCTCTCGAACCAGGTCGGCCAGCGCGTCATGCACGACCTCCGCGCTGCGGTGTTCCGCCATCTGCAGCGGCTCTCGCTCGCGTTCTTCACGCGCACGCGCACGGGCGAGGTGCAGTCGCGAATCTCGAACGACATCGGCGGTGTGCAGAACGTCGTGACGAACACCGCGACCTCGATCGCCTCGAACGTGACGACGGTCGTGGCGACGATGGTCGGCATGCTGCTCCTGAACTGGGAGCTCGCACTCTTTGCATTCGCGCTCATCCCGTTCTTCGTGCTGCTGACGCGCCGCGTCGGCAACGAGCGGCGGCGGATCGCCAAGTCGACGCAGGAGACGCTCGCCGACATCTCGAGCCTCGTGCAGGAGTCGCTCTCCGTCTCCGGGATCCTGCTCGGCAAGACGATGGGCCGCACGGCGGAGCTCGCCGACCGGTTCGAGTCCGACTCGCTCCGGCTCGCCGATCTCGAGGTGCGCCAGCGCATGGCCGGGCGTTGGGTGATGGCGTCGATCCAGACGAGCTTCGCGATCATGCCCGCCGCGGTCTACTGGTTCGGCGGGCTGACGCTCTCGCACGGCTCCATCCCGATGCTCGTCTCGTTCACCGCGCTGCAGACGCGCCTGTTCTTTCCCGTCGGGTCTCTGCTCGGCGTCAGCCTCGACGTGCAGACGTCGCTCGCCCTCTTCGACCGGATCTTCGAGTACCTCGACCAGCCTGTCGACATCGCGGAGAAGCCGAACGCCGTGAGGGCCGTAGCCGCAGGCGACGTCGTGTACGAGGACGTGTGGTTCCGCTACGGGGACAACGACTGGACGCTGCAGGACGTGAGCTTCACCGTCCAGACCGGCACGACGACGGCGATCGTCGGCGAGACAGGGTCGGGCAAGACGACGCTCGGCTATCTCGCGGCGCGCCTGTACGACGTCGGCCGCGGCAGCGTCTCGATCGGCGGCGTCGACGTGCGCGACATGACCTTCGAGGCGCTCTCCGACCTCGTCGGCGTCGTCTCCCAGGAGACGTACCTCTTCCACGCGTCGGTCCGCGAGAACCTCCGCTTCGCGAAGCCGGACGCGACCGACGCGGAGGTCGAGGCGGCGGCGGAGGCTGCGCGGATCCACCACGTGATCGCCGCGCTGCCCGAGGGCTACGACACGGTCGTCGGCGAGCGCGGCTACCGCTTCTCGGGGGGTGAGAAGCAGCGGATCGCGATCGCGCGCACGGTGCTTCGGAACCCCGCGATCCTCGTCCTCGACGAGGCGACGAGCTCGCTCGACACGGAGACCGAGCGGCTCGTGCAGGAGGCGCTCGACAAGCTCGCCGAGGGACGGACGACGATCGCGATCGCGCACCGTCTCTCGACGATCCGCGAGGCGGACCAGATCGTGGTGCTCGACGGCGGCCGCGTCATCGAGGTCGGCCGGCACGAGGACCTCATCCTCGCCGGCGGCCGCTACACGACGCTCGCGTCGCGCGACGCCGACCTCGAGACGGTCTCTGCGTAGTGCGCAGCGCGGCCGTACCGGAAAACAACGGATGCGGGTACCGCCGCGTGTCGGCAGGATGGAGCGCATGAGCAGCCACTTTTCCGCCTCGTTCAGCCTCACCATGCGCGTCCGGCTCGAGGACCGGCCGGGCAGCTTCGCCGACCTCGCCCGTGCGATCGCAAACGCCGACGGCCTCCTCGACGCGATCGATCTCGTCCGCGTCGAGGCCGGCAGCAAGATTCGCGACGTCAGCGTGCTCGCTACCGACGCCGCCCACGCGGACCGAGTCGTCGCCGCGTGCCGGGCCGTGGAGGGCGTCGAGGTCGAGCACGTCTCCGACCGCACGTTCCTCCTCCACCTCGGTGGCAAGATCCACATGGACGCAAACGCGCCGGTGAAGACCCGCGACGACCTCTCGATGGCGTACACGCCGGGTGTCGCGCGCGTCTGCCAGGCGATCGCCGACGATCCCGACAGCGTCTGGAACCTCACGATCAAGCGCAACACCGTCGCGGTCGTCACCGACGGCAGCGCGGTGCTCGGGCTCGGCGACATCGGCCCTGCGGCTGCGATGCCCGTCATGGAAGGGAAGGCGCTCCTCTTCAAGGAGTTCGCCGGCATCGACGCGTGGCCGATCTGTCTCGACACGAAGGATCCCGACGCGATCGTCGCCGCGGTCGAGGCGATCTCGCCCGGATTCGGCGGGATCAACCTCGAGGACATCTCCGCGCCGCGCTGCTTCGAGGTGGAGGAGCGCCTGCGCGAGTCGCTCGACATCCCGGTGTTCCACGACGACCAGCACGGGACGGCCGTCGTCACGCTCGCCGCATTCCTCAATGCGTTGCGCGTCGTCGGCAAGCGCGTCGAGGACGTGAAGGTGGTGCTCACCGGCGTCGGCGCTGCAGGTGTCGCCGTGACGCACACCCTCCAGGCTGCGGGCGTTCTCAATGTCATCGGCTGCGATCGCGAGGGCGCAGTCTACGAGGGCAGGCCCGGGTTGGCCGGCGTGAAGGCGCGCTATGCGGAGGAGACGAATCCCGAGCGCGTCAGGGGCAATGCGGACGAGGTGCTCGCGGGGGCCGACGTCTACATCGGTCTCTCGCAGCCGGGCGCGGTCACCGTGGAAGGCATTCGCCGGATGGCGCCGGACGCGATCGTGTTCGCGATGGCGAACCCGACGCCCGAGATCGCGCCGGAGGAGATCGCCGGGCTCGCCGCCGTCATCGCCACCGGGCGCTCCGACTACCCGAACCAGATCAACAACGTGCTCGCGTTCCCGGGGATCTTCCGCGGCGCGCTCGACGTCCGCGCGTCGGCGATCACGAAGCGCATGGAGGTCGCCGCGGGTCACGCGATCGCGGCTGCGATCGGCCCCGCCGAGCTCGCTGCGGACTACATCGTCCCGAGCGTGTTCAACCGCGACATCGTGCCGTCGGTCGCCGCGGCGGTCGCGGAAGCGGCGGAGGCGGACGGCGTCGCGCGCCGCTCGCGCGAGGCCGAGCTCGCGACCTAGGCGTAACCGCTAGACCCGGTAGGAGATCTGGATGCGGCTGCCGGTCTCGCCCGAGCGGACGATCGCGTCGCAGATCTCGGCTGCGCGGTAGCCGTCCTCGAAGGTCGCCCCGTACGGCGCGACGTCGCGGTCCTCGGCGATCGCCCACAGCATGTGATGAAGCTCGTGCACGAACGTGTCGCCCCACCCGATGATGTGGCCGGGCGGCCACCAGTGCTCCCAGAACGGATGGCTCGCCTCGGAGACGAGCACCGTCTTGAAGCCGCGCGCGCGGTCGCCGTCGGCGCGGAAGACCTGCAGCTCGTTCAGCCGCTCCATGTCGAAGGCGAGCGAGCCCTTCGTGCCGTTGATCTCCCACTGGAAGGCGTTACGCCGGCCGTGCGCGAAGCGCGTCGCCTCGAGCGTCCCGACCGAGCCGTTCTCGAACGCGACGGCGGCCTCGACCGCGTCGTCGACCTTCCTGTCCGGCAGGAACGTCTTCGCGAAGCCGGATGCCGTCGCGATCTCGCCGTTGAGGAATCGTGCCAGGTCGACGACGTGCGTCATCAGGTCGCCGAGCGCGCCGGAGCCGGCCTCCTCGGGATGGAAGCGCCACGTGTCGAGCGAGACGTCGTCGCCCCAGTCCTGCAGATAGCGGCCGCGGAAATGGCGGATCTCGCCGAGCTCGCCGGCCTCGATCATCTCGCGCGCAAGGCGGACGGCCGGGACGAAGCGGTAGTTGAACGCGCACATGTGCTTGACGCCCGTCGCGGCGACACGGCGCCAGATGTCGTAGCTCTCGTCGGCGTCGCGGCCGAGCGGCTTCTCGCAAACGACGTGCTTGCCGGCCTCCGCGGCCGCGATCGTCGGCTCGGCGTGCAGCGAGTTCGGGCCGCCGTTGTCGAAGAGCCCGATGCGCTCGTCGGCGACGAGATCGCGCCAGTCGCCGGTCGCGTACTCCCAGCCGTAGCGCCGCGCCGCCTCGGCGACTGCGTCGGCGTTCCGGCCGGCGATGCCCAGGAGCTTCGGCTCGAGCGGCGGCGGCCACGTGATGTAGCCGATCTTCTTGAACGCGTTCGAGTGGGCCTTGCCCATGAACGCGTAGCCGAGCATGCCGACACCGATCTCCGCCATTGCGAGATAGTACGGGTATGACCACATCACGAGTCAAATGGGGAATCATCTCGACCGCCGACATCAACCGGAAGGTCATCCCGGGCGCGCACGCGTCCGACAAGGTCGACCTCGTCGCGGTCGCGAGCCGCGACCAGACGCGCGCCGACGCCTACGCGCAGGAGTGGAACATCCCGCGCGCGTACGGCGCCTATGAGGCGCTGCTCGCCGACCCGGAGATCGAGGCCGTCTACATCTCGCTGCCGAACACGCTGCACTGCGAATGGTCGATCAAGGCGCTCCAAGCCGGCAAGCACGTGCTCTGCGAGAAGCCGTTCACGCGCCATCCGGAAGAGGTCACAGCCGCGTTCGACGCGGCCGACCGCGCCGGGCTCCTGCTGACCGAAGCCTTCATGTACCGGCACAACCCGCAGACGAAGCGGCTGAAGGAGCTCGTCGCGGACGGCGCGGTGGGCGAGTTGCGGCTCGTGCGCTCGGCGTTCTCGTACAGCCTCTACGACGAGGGCAACATCCGCCTGCGCACCGACGTCGAGGGCGGGTCGCTGATGGACGTCGGCTGTTACAACGTCTCCGGCTCGCGCCTCCTCGGCGGCGAGCCCGAGCGGGTGTGGGGCGAGGCGTGGTACGGGACGTCGGGCACCGACTGGGTCTTCACCGGGACGATGCGCTTCCCCGGCGACGTGATCGCGACCTTCGACTGCGGCACCGCGATGGTCGAGCGCGACGAGTTCGAGGCGATCGGCAGCGAGGGCTCGCTCTTCCTCGACGACCCCTGGCACTGCGCGAGCCCCGTGATCGAGCTGCGGCGCGACGGCGGCGTCGAGCGGATCGAGATCGAGCAGCAGGACTCCTACCGGCTCGAGCTCGAGAACCTGAGCGACGCGATCCGCGGCGACGCAGAGCTGCTCCTGGGTCGCGACGACGCGATGGGACAGGCGCGCGCGCTCGAGGCGCTGCACGCGTCCGCCACGACGAACACCCCGACAGCGCTGTGACCGACGCCGAGGCCCGGTCGCGGGCAGCGGCGATGCTCGCGACCGCGGGAGTCGTGCTCACACCGATCGAGCGCGAGTCGATCGAGATCGCCGACTTCGGGCTCGGCCGGTTCGAGGAGCTCGGCCTCGCTGTCGTCGTCTACGTCAACACCGAGCGCGTCTGCGCGAAGGAGCTCGTCCTGTTCCCCGGCCAGACCTGCCCCGAGCATCGCCATCCCCCGGGCGACGGCGACCCGGGCAAGGAGGAGACGTTCCGCTGCCGTTCGGGCATCGTGCGCCTGCACGTCGCCGGGCACGACGAGATCACGTTGCGGCCGGGGGAGCAGTTCACCATCGAGCCCGACACGCTGCACTGGTTCCAGGCCGGCCCGGACGGCGCCGTCATCTCCGAGTTCTCGACGCGTAGTCGCGACGAGTCGGACGTCTTCTCCGACTCGCGGATCGTGCGCTAGCCGTCGTCCAGGACGAGCGTCGCCTTTCCACCGGCGAAGGCGAGCGCGTCTTCGAAGCGGTCGAGCGGGACTCTCGACCCGACGAGCTGCTCGAGGGCGCCCGGCCAGCGACGGCATATCTCGTCGAGCGCCGCGACGCCTGCGGCCCAGTCCTGCCTGTGGGCGTTCACGCTGCCGAAGAGGACACGGTTCTCGAGCACCGCGTCCACGCCGATCGTCCGGCCGTCGAGCTCGACGGTCTGCTCGCGCCCGTCGATGCCGAGCAGGCATGCGACTCCGTTCCGTCCCAGCAGCCCGATGCTGGCCGCCATCAGCTGCGCGTTCCCGGCACATTCGACGACGAGGTCGAAGCGTCCGATGCCGGCGAGATCGCCCTCCGCGGTCGAGACGTACTGCGCTCCGGACGTCTCGACGAGGGGTTTCGACGCCTCGAGCGATGCGGTCAACACGTCCACGCCGTCGAGCCGGAGCAGGTACGTGACGAGCGTCCCGATCGCGCCGGCGCCGATTACGA
>DATKQO010000244.1:0-3967 GCA_035532715.1 Gaiellaceae bacterium
GGCGGACCCCCGCTGGCTTAACGATTCTGTGACACCTCGGGCGTACGCTCGAGTCGTGCGCCGCCTCGTCGTGATCCTCTGCGCGCTCACGCTCACCGCCGGGCCGGCCGCCGCCGCGGCGACGCTGCCCGGCTTCCATTCGCCCTCGGGGAACATCCGCTGCCTGCTGCTCGCCGGCAGTCCCGCGAGTCTCCTCTGCACGATCGCACACGCGTCCTACACGAAGCAGCTTCAGGACCAGTGCATGGCGCGCGCGTCCCTCGACTGGCACGGCTTCATGCTCGTCGGCTCACGCAAGGGAACCCCGACGTGCTCCGGCGGCATCCTCCATACGCAGCCGCCGCACTATGTGAACCTGCCCTACGGCAGGAGCTGGCACCGCGCGAGCTTCACCTGCACCTCGCGCGTGACCGGCGTCACGTGTCGAAGCGCAGCCGGGCACGGGCTCTTCCTCTCGCGTGCGTCCTGGCGCGCCTGGTAGCGGCTCACCGGCGGGCGCACAGCTCGCAGACGCGATGTTCGATCCGCCGCCCGCACGCCGGACAGCGGCGTGGGCTCCGCCGGCGGACGAGGGCACCGCGGTCGAGACCGAGCCGGATCATCAGAACGCCGATCCCGGTCGTCACGACGGCGACGAGCGCCACCTGTGGGCCGAGCCCGCTCACGGCGCGACCACGGTGTGGACGACGTCGCCGACGGCGAGCCTCGCCGCCGGGATACCGTCCTCCACGAGCCAGGCCTCGACCGCAGCGACGACCTGGTCGACTGCGCGCGAGCCCCAATCCGACCTGACGTGCACCTCGTTGCGGGCGTTGTCGAACGAGACCGCCGCCCGTCCGAACACCGCGACGAATCGCCGCATCAGCCCGTGTATGGCACCGGCGTCTGCAACGGCCACGCGAATCTCCACCACCACGTCCTCCCGCCGAGAGCTGTCGACGCCGACCAGTGCTCTGCGGTCGGCCGGGACTTGCTCCAGCCCCGCTGCTAGGGATGGACGGTTCGCGGGCCGGTTGCTGCGGCCACGCGGAGGCGTTGCGAACAGAAGGCTAGCAGCGGCGGAGAACCCCGGGCCGAAAGGCCACCCGCCCGGGATTCCCCGGCTAGGGTGGGCCGGACACGAGGCGAGGACGCATGGTGCGTCGGCGACTCCCCTCGCGTGGACGGTCGGGAAGGGGTGCAGCACATGGCAGTAGGCGACGAGGCCCAGACGGATGGTCTGCAGGCGTTCCTCCGGGCCATCGGCAAGGTCGCCCTGCTGACCGCAGCGCAGGAGGTCGAGCTGTCGAAGCGGATCGAGCAGGGCGACGAGCTCGCGAAGACGTGCATGATCGAGGCCAACCTCCGGCTCGTCGTGTCGATCGCGAAGCGCTATTCGAACCAGGGGCTGCCGCTACTCGACCTGATCCAGGAAGGAACGATCGGGCTCACGCGCGCGGCCGAGAAGTTCGACCATCGGAAGGGCTTCAAGTTCTCGACGTACGCGACGTGGTGGATTCGCCAGTCGGTGGCGCGAGCGCTCGCGGACAAGTCGCGGACGATCCGTATGCCCGTGCACATCGTCGAGCGGCTGCACAAGATCGGGCGCAGCGAACGCCACCTCCGTGCCGAGCTCCATCGGCAGCCGACGTCACGCGAGATCGCCGACGACGCCGACCTGACACAGGAAGAGGTCGAGCGCATCCAGCGCATCGCGCAGACGCCCGTCTCGCTCGAGAAGCCGCTCGGCGACGAGGGTGACTCGGAATTCGGACACCTGCTCACCGACCGCACCGCTCCGGCGCCGGATGACGCCGCCGAAGCGACGATGCGGACGGAGACGCTGCGCACGATCCTGGCCACGCTGACCGAGCGCGAGCGCAGCGTGCTCGAGCTGCGCAGCGGCCTCAACGGCCAGGCTCCGCAGAGCCTCGACGAGATCGGGAGGCTTCTCAACGTGACGCGCGAGCGCGTCCGGCAGATCGAGCACCAGAGCCTGAGGAAGCTTCGCGCGCTGCCGGAGACACAGTCGCTCTCCGACGTGGCGTAGCCCCCGGAACGCGGGGACGCCGCCCGTATGATCGGCGGCATGGCGGGGGGCGACGAGCTTCGAGACTTGATGCGGCTGTGGCCGCACGGCGTCTCCGTGCTCACGGTCGACAACGACGGCGACCGCATGGGCGTCACGGTCTCGTCGCTCGTGTCGCTCTCGCTCGAGCCGCCGCTCGTCGGGATCTCGGTCGGCAAGCAGGCGTCGCTGTACGAGCTGCTGCGGAGCGCCGGCCGGTTCGCCGTCAGCATGCTGGGCTCCGGCCAGGAGGACATCGCGCGCCGCTTCGCCGCAGGCCGGCCGCCGATCGTGCACTGGGACGGCGTCGAGACGCGCGAAGGCCGGTTCGCCCCGCTGATCGAGGGCGCACTCGGCTGGATCGAGGCGCGCACGATCGCCGAGCACGACGTCGGTGACCACACCTTCTTCGTCGCCGACGTGATCGTGGCCGAACAGGGGCCGTCGACGAGCGCGCTCGTCTATCGGGACCGCGAGTACCACGGTCTGTGATCGACGCCGTCGTCTTCGACCTGGACGGCGTCCTGATCGCCTCCGAGGAGGTCTGGGACTCCGTCCGCGAGACCTACGTGCGCGAGTGCGGCGGACGCTACGACGAGGAGATCCAGCGGGCGATGATGGGCATGAGCTCGCACGAGTGGTCGCGCTACCTTCATGAGACGGCGGGCATCGCGGACGACCCCGAGTCGATCAATGCCGAGGTGGTGCGCCGAATGCTCGCCGCGTACCGCGACCACCTACCGCTCGTCGACGGCGCCGCAGACGCGGTGCGCCGCCTCGCGGCACGCTATCCGCTCGCCGTCGCGTCCTCGTCGAACCGGCCGTTGATCGACACGGTGCTCGACGTCGCGGGCCTGACGGAGTGCTTCCAGGCCACGGTCTCGTCCGAGGAGGTCGCACGCGGCAAGCCGGCGCCCGACGTCTACGTCGAGGCCGCACGCCGGATCGGTGTCGCGCCCGAGCGCTGCGCGGCCGTCGAGGACTCGCACAGCGGCATCCTCTCCGCGAAGGCCGCTGCGATGTGGGTCGTCGCGGTGCCCAACCCGAGCTACCCTCCGGGCGCCGATGCGCTCGCGCAGGCGGACGCAGTCGTCCGCTCGCTCGCCGAGCTCACGCCGGAGCTGATCGCTTCCGGATCAGCGTGACGCCTTCCCGGATCGTCAGGAGCACGCACTCGACGCGCGGATCGTCGCGCACGTGCTCGTTGAACCGGGCCACCGACGTCGCGGTCTTGCCGTCCAGGAGCGCGAACAGCGTGTTGTCGGCGAGGATCACGCCGTCGTCGGCAAGCAACGGCAGCACGGCCTCGTAGTAGTCGACGTAGCCCTCCTTGTCCGCGTCGATGAACACGAGGTCGAACGGACCCTCGAGCTCCGCGAGCGTCTCGGCTGCCGGGCCGACGCGGTACTCGATGCGATCCGCGACACCCGCTTCCTCCGCATAGCGCCGCGCGATCGCGGTCGTCTCCGCGTTGCGATCGCAGGTGACGAGCCTGCCACCCGGTGGAAGCGCGGACGCCATCGCGATCGACGACCACCCCGTGAACGTCCCGATCTCGAGGACGCGCCGCGGCTTCTTCATGAACACCATGAAGGACAGGAAGGCGCCCTCGAGCTGCCCGACCGACATCTGCGGGAACTCCTGGGTCTCGCGCGTCTCGGCGTCCAGCCGCTCGAAGAGCCCGGCCGCCTGCGCCGAAACGGCCGCGGCGTAGCGCTCGAACTCCTCGCCGATCACTCGACCCGCCCGACGAGGACGCAGCCGTTGTGGCCGCCGAGACCCATCGCGTTCGACAGCGCGACGTCGATCCGCGCCTCGCGCGCGACGTTCGGCACGTAGTCGAGGTCGCAGTCGGGGTCGGGATGCTCGTAGTTGATCGTCGGCGGCAGGATGCCGTCGTGCACGGCGAGCACGCACATC
>DATKQO010000245.1:0-2468 GCA_035532715.1 Gaiellaceae bacterium
GACGCCGCCGACCCGGCGAAGGCCTGGGTGCGCTGGCGCGACACGCGCGACGAGCTCTTCCGCACGCACCCGCAGTCGCCGCTTCCAAGTGGCGGGCGCGCGGTCTTCGCGGGGCTCGAGTACTTCCCCTACGACCCGGAGTTGCGCGTGGAGGCGGAGGTCGAGCCGGCGGAGCGCGAGCCGTGCGAGATCGCCGGCAGTGCGGGCCCGGCCACACTGTTTCGCCGTTTCGGGCGCGCACGCTTCGAGCTCGGCGGGGCGCCGTACGCGCTCGAGCTCTACTGGCTCGAGGGCTACGGCGGTGGCGTCTTTCTCCCGTTCGGCGACGGGACGGGCGGTCGTGACACCTACGGCGGCGGCCGCTACCTGCTCGACACCGTCAAGGGCGCCGATCTGGGTGGTGGAGCCGCGTCGCTCGTCCTCGACTTCAACTTCGCCTACAACCCGTCGTGCTCGTACGACCCGCGCTGGGCGTGTCCGCTGACTCCCTCCGCGAACCGGTTGCCGGTCGAGATTCGGGCCGGCGAGCGGCATCGAGCGGCTTCCGTCTGATCCCTGCTGCTACGCTCCAGGCACGGACGGCAATGGGTCGTCCAGTGAGATCAGCTTCTCGTTCCTCCTTTCGAGCGGATTCGAGTGGGTGATTCTCGAGTCCGAATCAAGGAGTCGAATTCCATATGCAACAGAGTTTTCGCGCGCTCGGCGTGAGCGAGGCGGTCGAGCAGGCGCTCGCCGCCCGAGGCATCACCGAGCCGTTTCGCATCCAGACCCTCGTCCTGCCTGACGCGATCGAGGGCCGTGACATCCTCGCCAAGGCGCCGACCGGCTCGGGCAAGACGCTCGGCTTCGGCATCCCCCTCGTCGAGCGGACGAAGGTCGACGACAAGACGCCGACCTCGCTCGTGCTCGTCCCGACCCGCGAGCTCGCGCTCCAGGTCGCCGACGAGATCGGAAAGTTCGCGAGCGCGAAGGGAGTCCGCGTCGGCCTCGCCTACGGCGGCGCGCCCGTCGGCGCGCAGGCCAAGAAGCTGAAGGGCGCGCACATCATCGTCGCGACTCCGGGCCGCCTGCACGATCTCGTCGAGCGCCGGCTCGTCTCGCTCGACAACGTCTCGGTGCTCGTCCTCGACGAGGCCGACCGGATGCTCGACATGGGCTTCAAGCCGCAGGTCGAGCGGATTCTCCGCAAGATGCCGAGCAAGCGGCAGACAATGCTCTTCTCCGCGACGCTCGACGGCGAAGTCGGCCAGCTCGCGAGCGAGTACACGCAGGATCCGTCCCGCTTCGAGGCGCAGCGCCACGGCGACTCCGAGGACGGCGTCATCGAGCACGGCTTCGTGGCGGTCACGCCGGACGGCAAGGTCGACACGCTCGTCGGGATGCTCGAGGGCGAGACCGGTCTCACGCTCGTCTTCGTCCGCACGAAGCGCGGTGCCGACCGCCTCGCGCAGAAGCTCAGCAGGCGCAACATCAACGCGGCCGCGCTGCACGGCGACATGGCGCAGTCGGCGCGCGAGCGGACGCTCGAGAAGTTCCGCAGCGGCAAGGTGACAACGCTCGTCGCCACCGACGTCGCCGCGCGCGGGCTCGACCTCGAGGCGATCGGCCACGTGATCAACTTCGACCCGCCCGAGGACGACAAGGGCTACACGCACCGCGTCGGCCGCACCGGCCGCGCCGGCCGCGCCGGCAAGGGCAGCACGCTCGTCCTTCCCGATCAGCAGGCCGACGTCAGCCGCGTCGCCATGCTCGCGGGCCACAAGGAACAGTTCGAGAGCACCGGCATGCAGACGGCCCGGCCGAAGCTCCTCTATACGAGCCGCCGCGGCCGCCGCTCTCGCTGGTAACAGCAGCAGCACCGCCGAACAGACATCAGCACGACCCGAGGCCCCGGAGACGGGGCCTCATTCGTGGACCGGGCGGGCTCAGAGCGGCACGAGCCGCGTGCCGGTCGCCTTGAACGTCGCGTATGCGATCCCGCCGCGCGCGAGCTCGAGGCGCTCGGCCGAGGACGACGTCACCTCCGCCGTCACAGGCCCGATCCGGACCCGCACGCGGTTCCCGATCGCGACGACCGAGCCGACCTCGCCGCGCACGACGTTCAGCGCGGAGTCGTCCGCGTGCTCGCGGGCGACGGAGATCTCCCAGGGATAGACGACGACGCCGACCTCGCCCTCACCGGGGTCGCTCGAGAACAGCCGCTGGCCTTCTCGCAGCTGAACCTCGGTGAGGTCGTCGCCCGCGCGTCGTGCCGTGCCGTGCAGGAGATTCGCGCCGGTGAAGGACGCCACGAATGCATCGCGCGGTCGCGCGACGAGCTCCGCCGGAGCGGCGAGCTGGCGGAGCGATCCGTCGACGACGACGCCGACCTCGTCGGCGAGCGCCGCCGCGTCCTCGTAGTCGTGCGTGACGAGCAGAGTGGGGAGGGCAAGATCGTGCAGCAGCTCGCTCAGCTCGCCGCGAACCTG
>DATKQO010000246.1:0-22927 GCA_035532715.1 Gaiellaceae bacterium
CGGCTCGGCGAGGCGATCGCCACGGCCGGCGACCGCCCGGTCGCGCTGATCGCGAGCGCAGACCACGGCCACGCGCACGCCCCGGCGGGCCCGTCCGGGTTCGATCCGGCGGCGGAGGCCTACGACGCACGCTTCCGGGCGCTCCTCGAACGCGATCCACTCGACTTCAGGCCGCTCGCCGAGCTCGCGGACGCCGCGAAGGCGGACTCCCTCTGGCAGCTGCTCGTCCTCCAGGGCGCCGGCGGAGGGCGGGCCGAGCTCTTCGCCTACGCGGCTCCGACGTACTACGGCATGGCCGTCGCGCTCGTCACGTAGGAATCCGATGCACGGAGGCGAATCGGTGCGCCATGATCGCAGCCCTTCTCGCCGCCGCGTCGCTCGGCGCCACCGTCGCCCCGAGCGTCGCCACCCCGGACGGCCAGTTCCACGTCACCGTCCAGGGCCTCTGTGCGCCCGCCGCCTCCGTCGTCGTGCACGGCGGGATCGCGAGCGAGGGAAAGATGTTCGGCTGGGTGCCACTCCAGAGCGCCGGCGCCTGCTCCTGGTCGACCGTGCTCCGCGCGCCCGGCTTTCTCGGCGTCTACCCGATCCGCGTCCTCGCCGGCGGCGCCGAGCGCGACACCGGCGCCGTCGTCTCGGTGCTTCCCCGCGGCTATGCCGCCGAGCCGGGATTCGACGAGCCCGAGCAGATCCCGGAGTGGTGGAGACGGCAGGCGCCGGCAGGGGCGACCCTCGAGAGCGTCACGCAGTGGAACGCCGGCTTCTTCACCCACCGCGACCCGTCGCTCAACCGGCTCCTCCGCGTGCGCTTCACGCTCCTCGGCGACTGGAAGGCGCAGCGGCTCGCCCGCGGGACCTACACCCGCTACTTCAGCGTCGCGCGCCTGAAGCCCGGCGGCCAGTGGCGGCTCCTCCAGATCGTCGAAGCGCCCTAGCCGAAGTCGACGTCCTTCGTCTCGACCGTCCCGGCCGTTCGCCCCGGCGCCGTCTGGTATGTCCAATAGAGGTTCGTGTGCGCGATGACCTGGTGCGGCGGCGGCGCGCCCCAGGCGGACTGGTCCTCCGTCGTGTGGGCGTCGCTGACCAGGGTCGCGTCGTACCCCCGGGCAAACGCGCCGTGGAGCGTCGAGCGGATGCAGGCATCGGTCTGGGCGCCGACGACGACGAGCCGCCCGACTCCGAGGCCCGACAGCACGGTCTCGAGGGTGGTGTCCTCGAAGGAGTCGCCGTAGTTCTTCTCGACGAGCGGTTCGGCCTCGCCCGGAGTCAACTCGGGGACGATCCCCCAGTCGTCGCTCCCCTTCGCAAGCTGCTCGTCGGAGTGGCGGACCCAGATAACGGGGACACGCTCCCGCCGCGCCTTCTCGACAAGGCTGCCGACGTTCGCGACGACCGCGTCGCGCTCGTGAGCCCCCGCGACGACGCCGTTCTGAACGTCGACGACGAGGAGTGCGGTGTTCGGCCGGTTCTCGAGCGTGGTCATGGTCTCCTCTTATCACGCCGGGCTCCTGCATCACACCCAGCGGTAGACCCCTCGACCGGAGTCGTCGAAGTTGAAGGAGCGCGCCCGGCGCGCACGAACAGAGCGGAATGTCGCGCCCGAAGCGCAAGAGCCGTCTACGCCCGAAGACGCCGGCGCGCGTCAAGAAGGTGAAGCGGAAGACCGGGAAGACCCCGAAGCCGCGGAGCCTCCAGCATCCGGAGCTCTGGGGCCTCGGCCTCGTCGCGCTCGGGATCTTCCTCGGGAGCGTCATCTACCTCGGTTGGAACGGCGGCTACGTCGGCCGTGCACTCGCCGACGGGCTCGACGCGCTGATCGGCGGCGCCGCGTGGGCGATGCCCGTGACGCTCGCCGTTCTCGGCTGCCTGATGATCGCGAAGAGCGCGCTCGTCGACGTCCGGCCGTTTCGCGCGGGGCTCGGCGTGCTCGCGTTCGGGCTGATGGTCGCGCTCGGCCGCGACCAGGGCGGCTACCTCGGCCAGGTGCTCGGCGGAGCCGTCGGCGTCGCGATCGGAGCCACCGGGTCGACGATCCTCGGCATCCTGCTCCTGCTCGTCGGCGCGCTCCTCCTCTCCGGCGCCTCCCTGGGGGCGATCCTCCGCCGGTCACATCACCAGGTCCGCCACGCCGCGAGCCGGGCGCGCCGGCCGCGCGTCGCGGCGCACGCCGACAGCTGGGACGAGCCCGCCGTCGCGCCCGCGGCGCCGAAGCGGGCGGCCAAGCCCGTGCTCGACGCGGTCGCGGCGTACCCCGACGTCGTCGGCGACGAGGCCCGTGTCGTCCCGCTCGCGCCCGCGCCGTTCCTCAGCACGGAGCCCGCGCCGCTCGTCGCGCAGCAGGAGCAGCTCTTCGAGGACATCACGTCGGAGCATGCGGAGTACACGCTCCCGGACCGGCGCGTCCTGAACGCGTCGCCCGCGCGCGAAGGCGGGTCGGAGGAGACCTCCGCACGCGTCGCCGACCTGCTCGTGCAGACGCTCGCGCACTTCGGCGTCGAGGCGACGGTGATCGGCCAGATCTCCGGCCCCCGCGTCACGCGCTACGAGCTGCAGCTCGCCCCCGGGACGAAGGTCGCGAAGGTCGCGGCGCTGAAGGACGACCTCTCGTATGCGCTCGCGACGACGGAGATCCGCATTCTCGCACCGATCCCGGGCAAGCAGGCGGTCGGTGTCGAGCTGCCGAACCTCTCGCCGAACCTCGTCACGCTCGGCGACATCTTCGACGACCTCCCGGCGACGGCGAGCCCGCTCTCGGTCTGGCTCGGCAAGGACATCTCCGGCGCCGCGGTGTGGACGGATCTCGCGCGGATGCCGCACCTCCTCATCGCCGGCACCACCGGATCAGGCAAGTCGGGCTGCATCAACGCGCTGCTCACCTCGATCCTGCTGCGCGCGACGCCGGACGAGTGCCGGATGATCCTCATCGACCCGAAGCGGATCGAGCTGAACCACTACGAGTCGATCCCGCACCTGCTGACGCCGGTCGTCTCCAGCCCGAAGGAGGCGAGCGCGGTGCTCGCCAACTGCGTCGCCGAGATGGAGCGCCGCTACGAGCGGCTCGCCTCCGTCCGCGCGCGCAACCTCAACGAGGCGAACCGCGCGTTCCGGCAGCGCGGCGAGTCGACCATGCCGTACCTCCTCGTCGTCATCGACGAGCTCGCCGACCTGATGATGATCGCGCCGCAGGCCGTGGAGGACGCCGTCATCCGGCTCGCGCAGAAGTCACGCGCCGTCGGCATCCCTCTCGTGCTCGCGACGCAGCGGCCGTCGGTCGACGTGATCACCGGGATGATCAAGGCGAACGTGCCGTCGCGCATCGCCTTCGCCGTGTCCTCGATGACCGATTCTCGGGTGATCCTCGACCAGGGCGGCGCGGAGTCGCTGCTCGGCCAGGGCGACATGCTCTTCAAGCCGCTCGGCACCTCGCGCCTCCAGCGCGTTCAGGGCGCGTACGTGTCGGAAGAGGAGATCGCGCTCGTCGTCGAGCAGACGAGGCAGCGCGAGCAGGAGCTCGACAAGGGCTACCTCGAGCTGCCGGAGGTCTTCGCCGACCCGGATGCCGACGACGGCGTGCACGGCGACTTCGATCCGGACGACGATCCGCTCCTCGACAAGGCGATCGAGATCGTCGTGCAGACGCAGACCGCGTCGGTGTCGCTGTTGCAGCGGCGCCTCCGCGTCGGCTACACGCGCGCCGGGCGGCTCGTCGACATGCTCGAGCGGCGCGGGATCATCAGCGGCTACGAGGGCTCGAAGCCGCGGCGCGTGCTCGTCGACGAGTCGCAGCTCCACTCGGCGCTCTAGGTCCGGGCCGGCAGACATGTCCCCGGCGCCCACGGCCGGTGCCTGCCACCGGCCGTGGGTCTTCGGGACGGTGTCGTTTTCGCGCTGCCTGCGTACCGTGTGGTCCTCGGTCCGATACCGGCACGTCCGGTGCCTGCCACCGGCCGTGCGCTGCCCGGCCGGTCGGCTAGAACCCGCGCCAACAAGGGACTAGGATCGGCGTCAGAATAGACAGGGTCCGCAACTGGGCCAGGTATCGAATTCAGGAGGGCAACACATTGAGGTCTAGGACAAGCGCGCTTGCCGGCATCGCCGTGCTCGCGGCCATCGTGCTCGCGGTCGCCGCGGGCACCGGCGCGGCGGGCACGAAGCCGGCGAGCGTCCATGCAGCGCCTGCCGCGCATGTGACCACGTCGGTCGCCCCGAAGGTCGGTCTCGTCACCGACATCGGCGGGCTCAACGACCACGGCTTCAACCATCTCGCGTACCTCGGCCTCCAGGAGGCGGCGTCGAAGCTCGGCGTGGCCACCCGCGTGCTCGAGTCGCACTCGAACGCCGACTACATCCCGAACATGTCGACGCTCGCGCAGCAGGGCTACAACCTGATCATCTGCGTCGGCTTCCTCATGGACAGCTCGGTCGTCACCGTCGCGAAGAAGTTCCCGAAGGTGAAGTTCATGATCATCGACAACGGCTGGTCGAAGGGCAATCCGCCGAACCTCGAGGGGACGCTCTTCCACGAGCAGGAGGCCGGGTATCTCGTCGGCTACCTGTCAGGGCTCCTCTACAAGAACAAGCCCGTCACGATGAGCACGGTCGGCGGCCAGAAGATCCCGCCGGTCGACCGCTACATCGCCGGCTTCCAGGCGGGCGCCAAGGCGGCGAACCCCCAGGTGACGCTGCTCAACGGCTACTCGCAGGACTTCGTCGCCCAGGACAAGTGCAAGAACCTCGCGCTCCAGCAGATCGCGCAGGGGTCGAAGGTCGTGTTCCAGGTCGCCGGCGGCTGCGGTCTCGGCGCGCTCGACGCGGCCAAGCAGAAGCACGTGTGGGGCATCGGCGTCGACGCCGACCAGTCCTACATCGGGCCGCAGGTGCTGACGAGCGCACTGAAGCGCGTGGACACCGACGTGTTCACGACGATCAAGCAGCTCCGTAACGGCATCTGGAAGGGTGGTCGCACCTTCACGTTCGACGTCGCCAACGGCGGCATCGACATCGGCAAGGTCAGCCCGAAGGTGCCGAAGGCGATCGTCGCGAAGGTCGAGGCGATCAAGGCGAAGATCAAGGCGGGCAAGATCCACATCCCGGTCACGGTGCCGTAGGCAGCACCCGGATCGCGGCGCTCTCGCGGGGCGGGCCGAAGTGGCCCGCCCCGTTTCGTATGCAACCGGATCCGCTCCGACCGTCTGCGTAGACTGTCCGCGATTTGGCCGAGACCCCCGTCCTCGAGCTGCGCGCGATCACGAAACGCTTCCCCGGGGTCGTCGCGAACGACCGGGTGAGCCTCGACCTCATGCCGGGCGAGGTGCACGCGCTGCTCGGCGAGAACGGGGCGGGGAAGTCGACCCTCATGAACGTCCTCTACGGCCTCTACCACCCCGACGAGGGCGAGATCCTCGTCAAGGGGGAGAAGCTCTCGCTCGGCTCGCCCAAGGACGCGATCGAGCACGGGATCGGCATGGTGCACCAGCACTTCATGTTGATCCCGGTGATGACGGTCGCCGAGAACGTCGTACTCGCCAGCGAGCCGACGCGCGGTCGCCTCCTGCTGGACTACGCAGAGGCCGAGCGGAGCGTCCGCGAGCTGTCGGAGCGGTTCGGGCTGCGCGTCGAGCCCGGCGCCAGGATCGAGTCGATCGGCGTCGGCCAGCAGCAGCGGGTCGAGATCCTGAAAGCGCTCTACCGGGGCGCCGACATCCTCGTGCTCGACGAGCCGACAGCCGTGCTCACGCCGCAGGAGGCGGAGGATCTCTTCGCCGTCATCCGCAGCCTGACCGGACAGGGCAAATCGGTGATCTTCATCTCGCACAAGCTGCACGAGGTGCTCGAGGTCGCCGACCGCATCTCGGTGCTCCGCCGCGGCAAGCTCGTCGAGACGATCGCGCGGGAGGGCGCGACGGAGGAGAGCCTCGCACGAGCGATGGTCGGCCGCGAAGTGCTCCTACGCGTCGACAAGAAGCCCGCGACACCCGGGGAGGAGCTGCTCGCCGTCGACGACCTGCACGTCGTCGACGCCCGCGGGATCGAAGCGGTGCGCGGCGTGTCGCTCCGCGTCCGTGCAGGCGAGATCGTCGGGATCGCCGGCGTCGACGGCAACGGCCAGGCCGAGCTGATCGACGCGCTCAGCGGTCTGCTGCACGCCACCGCGGGTCGCGTGACGATCGCCGGCAAAGACGTCACGAACGCGACGGCGAAGCACGTGCTCGACGTCGGGCTCGGACACATCCCGCAGGACCGGCAGCGGCGCGGCCTGGTCCTCCAGTTCACCCTCGCCGAGAACCTCGTGCTGCACGACTATGACGCGGAGCCGAACTCGCGCCGAGGCTGGCTTCACCCGCGCGTGCTCATCGCGCGGGCGCGCACCCTCCTGCAGGCGTTCGACGTCCGGGGCGGCGGCCCGACGACACGGGCGGGCGCGCTCTCGGGCGGCAACCAGCAGAAGGTGATCCTCGCGCGCGAGATCGAGCGGAACCCCCGCGTCCTGATCGCGGCGCAGCCGACGCGCGGTCTCGACGTCGGCGCCATCGAGTTCGTCCATCGTCGCCTCATCGAGGAGCGCGACGAGGGGCGCGCGATCCTGCTCGTGTCGCTCGAGCTCGACGAGATCCTCTCGCTCTCCGACCGGATCCTCGTCATGTACGGCGGCCGCTTCGTCGGCGAGTTCGGCGCCGACGCAACGGAGCAGGAGCTCGGCATCGCGATGATCGGCGGCACCGTGAAGGGAGCCGCAGCGTGAGCGACGACGAAGGACGCGAGCGCGCCGCCGAGGAGACGGCGCGCGAGACGCCGGGAGTGGCCGAGAAGCTGGCGCTCTACCAGCGCGCGGGCGGCGTGCTGACGGCGCTGATGACCGCGCTGATCGCGTTTCTCATCGGCGGCCTCGTCGTGCTCGCCTCCGGCTCGAACCCGTTCTCGACGTACGGGGCGGTGTTCAACGGCACCGGGCTGAACTGGCTCTTCCCGTGGGTGACCGGGGCGGCACGGACGACGGCCGGTCTCAACCTGCAGCAGACGCTGCTCCTGACGACGCCGCTCATTCTCTGCGGGCTCGCCGTCGCCTTCGCGTTCCGCTGCGGGATGTTCAACATCGGCGGCGAGGGCCAGTACCTCGTCGGCTCGATCATGGCCGTCTGGATCGGCTCGTCGTTCCTGAAGATGAACGGGCCGCTGCACATCGTGCTCACCATCGTGGTCGCAGCGCTCGCCGGCGGGCTGTACGCCGGGATCGCGGGGTTCCTGAAGGCGACCGTCGGCGCCCACGAGGTGATCACGACGATCATGCTCAACTGGATCGCGGTCTGGGTCGGCAGCTGGCTGTTCGGCCTCGGC
The DNA here is from genome assembly GCA_035532715.1 of Gaiellaceae bacterium. Lineage (GTDB taxonomy): Bacteria > Actinomycetota > Thermoleophilia > Gaiellales > Gaiellaceae > Palsa-739. The sequence continues at coordinate 7,336 of DATKQO010000246.1, forward strand.
GGACCGCTGCAGAGCCATGCGAACGGGGCCGCCGTACCGGTGTCGAACGACATCGCCCAGGGCGCCCACCTGCACGTCTTCTGGGGCGACCCCGTGCTTCAGGGCCTCCACGTCGGCTTCTTCGTCGCACTCGCGGCGCTCGTCGTCTACTGGCTCACGCTCAACCGGACGACGCTCGGGTACCAGGTGCGCGCGGTCGGCTTCAACCCGGAGGCCGCGCGCTACGGCGGCATCGGTGTCGCGCGCAACTACTTCCGCGCGATGGCGATCGCAGGGCTCTTCGCAGGTGTCGCCGGTGCGGTCGACGTCCTCGGCTGGGAGTTCCGGCTGAACGTGAACGACATCCAGATCTCGAACATCGGGTTCATCGCCATCGCGGTCGCCCTGCTCGGCCGGAACACCGCCGTCGGCGTGTTCTTCTCGGCGCTCCTGTTCGGCGCGCTCCTGAACGGGACGTCGACCCGGAACCTCGATCCGACGGTCTTCAGGCCCGACCTCGCCGGCAACCTCACGCTCATCATCCAGGGGCTCGTCGTGCTCTTCGTCGGCGCCGACGTGCTCGTGCTCTGGGTCTGGAACCAGCGGCGGCGGCTGCGGCCCCGCCGCGCCGGCGCGGTCGGGTCGTCGTGAGCGCGCCCGAGCTCGTCCGCGTCGCTCCGGCTCGGCTGCGTGAGCCGAAGGCCGTCGGCGTCGGGGGCATCCTCCTCGGCGTGCTGGCGTTCTGGCTCACGCTTCCGCCGGCGAAGGCGACGTCGCTGCTCGTGCCGGTGCTCGTCGGCGCGCTCGCCGCCGCCTGCGGGGCGTGGGCCGTCTTTCGTGGGGCTCGACGCGTGGGTTGGGGGGCGATCGTCGCGGGCGCCCTCGGTGCCGGCCTCGGCATCGCCGCGACGCACTCGGGCCGCGGCAACCTGACGACGACGTTCGCCTGGTCGGCGCTGATCGCGTCGATGCTCGTCTACTCGACGCCGCTCACGTACGCGGCGATCGGCGGCCTGTGGTCGGAGCGCAGCGGGGTCGTCAACATCGGCCTCGAGGGGATGATGCTGACCGGCGCGTTCTTCGGCATCTGGGGCGCCGACAAGACGGGGAACTGGCTGCTCGGCCTCCTGATAGCCATGGGCGCGGGCGGCCTGCTCGCTCTCGTCTACGGATTCTTCGCGATCCACCTGCGCACCGACCAGATCGTCGGCGGAACCGCGATCAACTTCCTCGCGCTCGGCATCACCGGCTACCTCTTCATCGACGTGTACGGCTCGAACGGGACACCCGATCTGTCGGTGGGGCACTGGCTGCACGGGCAGTCGATTCCCGACATCCCGATCTCGCAGCACGGCGGCTTCTTCGAGACCGCGTTCGGCGACCTCAACCTCATGGTCTGGATCGCGTTCGCCGTACTGATCCTCACGCACGTGATCGTCTTCCGGACGCCGCTCGGGCTGCGCCTTCGCTCGGTCGGCGAGCATCCCCGGGCGGCGGATACCGTGGGGATCTCCGTCTTCAAGACCCGGTACGCCGCGGTCACGCTGTCCGGCATGCTGTCGGCGATGGGCGGGGCCTACCTCTCGATCGGATTCGTGCACTCCTTCAACCAGAACATGACCGAGGGCCGTGGCTTCATCGCCCTCGCCGCGCTCATCTTCGGCAAGTGGCGGCCGGCCGGCGCGTTCGCCGCCGCGCTGCTCTTCGGATTTTCGAGCGCCCTCGCCCAGCGGCTCGGCACCATCCCTCACTGGGCCTCGTACGCGGTGCTCTTCCAGGCGTTGCCCTACGTGTTGACCCTGATCGCCGTCGCGGGCGTGATCGGTCGGTCGATCCCCCCTGCAGCCGATGGCCAGCCCTATACGAAGCAGTAACCACCGGGCGTCGCTCGCGACGCTGCTCGGCGTCGTCGCGGTGCTCGCCGTCCCGGCCGGGGTGGCGGTCGCCCGTCAGACGGCGGGCATCTCGCTCCTCGACGCGGCATATGCGATCCCGGTCGCCGCGCTCGCGGGCGTCTCGGCGCTCCTCTTCGCGCGCGGCGCGGCGGGGCGGATCCGTCAGACCCTGGAGAGCGCGGGCGGCGCAGGAAGGGTGCGGCTGGGACGGGTCCTCGGTGTCGCCGGAATCTCCTTCGCTCTTTCCGGCTCGATCGCGATCGGCTTCTACGAGCTGCTGCTCCGGCTCGAGCATTGAGCAGGGAGGCGCCCGGGGCGCCTCTACAATGCGCAGGTGTTCGAGATCGGGAACAGTCTGCGCGAGGCGCGCGTCCGGCAGGGGCTCGACTACCCGCAGATCGAGCTCGCGACGAAGATCCGGGCGAAGTACGTGCGCGCCCTGGAGGACGAGCAGTTCGGCGTCCTGCCGGCGCAGCCGTACGTCAAAGGCTTCCTCCGGACGTATGCGGAGTATCTCGGGCTCGACGGGCAGCTGTATGTCGACGAGTACAGCTCGCGGTTCGTCAACGAGGGCGGCTACCTCGACGACGCCCCGGTACGGCGCACGCCGCCGCGCGTCCACCGCGACCGCGGCATCGAGCGCAAGGTGCTCCTGCTCGCACTGGCCGGCATCGCGGCGCTCACCGCGCTCGTGATCGTCGCGTGGAAGTTCGGCGGGGGCGGGACGGGCACGCCCTCGGTCGTGCGGCAGCCGCGCACTCCGGTCGCGCACGGACTGAGCCTCACCGGCGTCGGCGCCGGCACGTACGTCGAGGTGCGCCGCGGCTCGGCGACCGGCACCGTGCTCCTCCAGGCGACGCTCCTGCCGCGCACGGTCGAGCGGGTCGCGGGCACGCATTTCTGGCTCTTCGTCCGGCGGCCCGCCGGCGTGCGGGTCTCGCTCGCCGGCAAGGCGGTGGCGCTGCCGAGCCGCCGGAACCTCAAGGTCGTCGTGACGCCGACGCGCACCGCGCGCACGGGCTAGTGAGCCGCCCCCGCGCCGTCGTCGTCGTCACGGGGAGCGAGCTCGTGCGCGGCGAGCGCACGGACCTGAACGGGCCGTTTCTCGCCCGCGAGGCGCTCCGCCTCGGCCTCGAGCCCGCCCGGATCGCGATCGTCGGCGACGCGGCAGACGAGCTCGAGGTCGCGCTGCGCGACGGCCTCGTCGCCGACGCGTGCTTCGTCTCCGGCGGCCTCGGCCCGACCCACGACGACCGCACCGTCGAGATGGTCGCGAAGGCGCTCGGCGTCGGCCTGCACGTCGACGCGCAGCTCGAGGTGCAGATCGAGGCGGTGTCGCGCGCCGCCGCCGAGCGGTTGAAGCGCGACTACGCCGACTTCGCCGCGGGCGTACGAAAGCAGGCGACGATCCCCGACGGCGCCCGCTCGCTCGGCCTCGCCGGAACCGCGCCCGGGTTGCTCCTGCCACACGCCGGCGGTCGCGTCGTCGTGATCCTCCCGGGGCCGCCGTCCGAGCTACGGCGTCTCTGGCCCGCCGCGCTCGAGACGGACGAGTTCCGCGCTCTGCTCGCTCGCACGCGCGCTCCCGGGCGGCGCGTGCTCCGGCTCTTCGGCGTGAGCGAGTCGGCCGTCGCGCGCGCGCTCGACGAGGCCGGTGGGGACGGTGACGGGGTGGAGGTGACGATCTGCGCCCGCGACTTCGAGATCCACGTGGACCTCGTCGTCGAGCCGGGAGCGGAGGAGCGGGCCGATGCACTCGAGGCCGCCTTCGTACCGCCGATCGAGCGCTGGCTCTACGCTCGCGACGAGCGTCCGATCGAGGAGCACGTCCTCGAGCTCTGCCGCGAGCGCGGCTGGACGCTCGCGACCGCCGAATCCTGCACGGGCGGGCTCGTCGCGGCTCGGCTGACGGGCATTCCGGGGTCGAGCGACGTGTTCCGAGGGGGTGTGGTCGCCTACGCGAACGAGGTGAAGGAGCGGGAGCTCGCAGTGTCGGCCGCGCTCATCGCGCAGCACGGCGCCGTCTCGGCGGAGGTCGCGGCCGCGATGGCCCGCGGCGCGCGCGCCCGGCTCGGCGTCGACGTCGTCGTCGCCGTGACCGGGATCGCGGGCCCGGACGGGGGCACGCCGGACAAGCCGGTCGGCCTCGTCTACCTCCACGCGGAAGGGCCGGACGGCGGCGTCGGGCGCGAGTTCAGCTTCCCGGGCGACCGGGCCTCGATCCGCGCCCGCTCCGCGGTGGGGGCGCTCCACCTCGTGCGGCGGCTCCTGACACGGAGTCGCGACGAAGCCGTATGACCGTGCCGGATAGCGTCGGCGGCGATGAACGCCTCCGGCTCTTCCTGGCGCTGCGCCTGCCCGAGCCCGCGCTCGACGCGCTCGAGCGCTGGCAGGGGCGCCACCTCCCGTCCCGGAGCGTCCGGGTCGTCCCGCGGGAGCAGCTGCACGTCACGCTCGCGTTCCTCGGCCACCGGCCCGCTGGCGAGCTGCCGGGCATCGTCGGCGCCCTGCGCGAGGTCGCGGCGGGGACGCCGGGGAAGCTGCGCCTCACGCCCGTCCACTACCGGGAGACCCGGAGCGTCGCGATGCTCGTCCTCGCCGACGAGGGCGGGCGGACAGCGGCGCTCGCCGACGGCCTCCAGGGTCGTCTCGAGGCGCTCGGCGTCTATCGGAGGGAGGGCCGGGAGTGGCTGCCGCACGTCACGGTGGCCCGTTTTCGGGAGCGACCAGGGCTTCGGCCGGAGCCGCCGAATAGGGGAACATATGTTCTCATTCCGTCCGACGCCTCTGCTTACCTGTCACGACTGCGGCCGGGCGGTGCGCAGTACGAGATTCTCGAAACGGTGCCCCTAGGAGGTCTTTGAAGTGGACAAGCACGAAGCACTCGACGTCGCGCTCGGCCAGATCGAGCGGCAATTCGGCAAGGGCTCGGTCATGAAGATGAACGACCAGGCCGCAGTCTCGGTGGGCGCCGTCTCGACCGGCTCGCTCACCCTCGACATCGCGCTCGGCGTGGGCGGCCTGCCACGAGGCCGGGTCGTCGAGGTCTTCGGGCCGGAGTCGTCGGGCAAGACGACGCTCGTCTACCACGTGATCGCCGAGGCGCAGCGCCGCGGCGGCATCTGCGCCTTCATCGACGCGGAGCACGCGATGGACCCCGCGTACGCGAAGCGGATCGGCGTCGACATCGACAACCTCCTCGTCTCGCAGCCGGACACGGGCGAGCAGGCGCTCGAGATCACGGAGCTCCTCATCCGCTCCGGCGCGCTCGACGTCGTGGCGATCGACTCGGTCGCCGCGCTCACGCCGAAGGCGGAGATCGAGGGCGAGATGGGCGACTCCCACGTCGGCCTCCAGGCGCGCCTCATGAGCCAGGCCCTGCGCAAGCTCGCCGGCACGCTCAACCGCACCGACACGATCTGCCTCTTCACGAACCAGCTGCGCGAGAAGATCGGCGTCATGTTCGGCAACCCGGAGACGACCCCGGGCGGCCGCGCGCTGCGCTTCTACGCGTCCGTGCGGCTCGACATCCGTCGCATCGAGACCCTGAAGGAGGGCACCGAGGCGTACGGAAACCGCGTGCGCGTGAAGGTGGTCAAGAACAAGGTCGCGCCGCCGTTCAAGCAGGCCGAGTTCGACATCATCTACGGCACGGGCTTCTCGTGGGAGGGCACGGTCCTCGACACGGGGATCGAGCGCAAGGTCGTCTCGAAGTCGGGCTCGTACTTCAGCTTCGGCGACGAACGGCTCGGCCAGGGCCGCGTGAACGCAACCGCGTTCCTCCGTGAGCACCCCGACGTGATGCAGCAGATCCTCCAGGGGATCCAGCGGGAGCTCGGGCCGGAGCATGTCGTGTCGGCGCGGCTGCTTCCGGCCGCCGTCGAGAACGGCGACGCGCCCGCGAACGGCGGCGGCACGAAGGCGGCGAAGGCAGCCGCGGTCGCGGCGGCGGTCGCTGCCGGTGTGGGATCCGACGCGGAGGAGTAGTGCCGGTCGTCACCTCGCTGCACGAGCGGCCACGCGGACGCGTCGAGATCCACCTCGACGGCGCTCCCTGGCGGCTCGTGCCGGCGGCGGCGGTCGTCGGCAGCGGCCTCGCCGTCGGCCGGTCGCTCGACCGCGAGACCGCGCGCGCACTCGGCCGCGAGCTGCGGCGAGCCGATGCGCTCGCCCGTGCAGCACGCGCGCTCCGGCCGCGCGACCGGTCGCGTCACGCTCTCGACGAGCGCCTCGCGAGCGCGGGCGTTCCTGCCCGGGCGCGGGACGAGGCGCTCGGGACGCTCGAGCGCGCCGGGCTCGTCGACGACGGCCGGGTCGCCGCGCAGCAGGCCGACGCCCTTGCCGGCCGGGGGTTCGGGGACGCCGCGATCCGCTACGCCCTCGAGCGCGACGGCCTCGACCCCGAGCACGTCGAGGCCGCGCTCGCCGCCCTCGACCCTGAGCGCGACCGGGCACGGGCGCTCGTGGAGCGGCGTGGGGCCGACGCCAGAACGGCCCGGTGGCTCGCGGGCAAGGGCTTCGACGCAGCGTCCATCGAGGACGTCCTCGGCGGATTTGCAGAGACCGCCTGATCGGCGGTAGGATCGGGTACACGCTTCACCCGACATTTTTCCTGCACACTGCGTATTTCCGAACCGCTTGAGCACCTTTCCGACCACAGCATCGAGACGCAGACCGACGGCGACGTCCTAGGTACGTCTGTGGGCGCGCACGTGCGCGCCGGTAACTGAGCGAGTTCGGCGATCCGTACGGCGGGTGTGATGCCGGATGGGGCGAACCCAACCGAGCGAGGTGCGTCACACGTGCTGATCGGGATCGGTATCGCCGTCGGGATCGCGGTGGGAGCGCTCCTTGCCCTGCTCGCGGTGCAGGCGTTCGGCGTCACCGGCGTCGGCAAGGCGCGTCGCATCCATCGCCAACTCGTCGAGGACGCAGAGCGCGAGGCCGAGGCGCTGCGGCGCGAAGCGCAGATCGAGGCGCGGGAGCAGGCGGTGAAGCTGCGCGCGGACATCGACGCCGAGCTCGCGGAGCGGCGCCACCAGGTCCTGAAGATCGAGGAGCGCGTGCTCGCGAAGGAGGAGGACATCGAGCGCAAGCTCGTCGAGCTCGGCCGCAAGGACCAGGGTCTCGCGGATCGCGAGATCCATCTGAAGCAGCTCCAGGAGGAGCTGAAGCAGGCAAAAGTGCAAGAGCAGGCGTCGCTCGAGCGCATCGCGGCGATGACGCTGCAGGAGGCGAAGACGCACCTGCTGGAGCGCGGCGAGGAGCTCGTCCGCCACGACCTCGGACGCCGCGTGCGCATGCTCGAGGAGGAAGCGCGGGCAGAGTCGAAGCGCCGCGCCCGCAACCTTGTCGCCGACGCGCTCCAGCGTGTCGCCGCGAGTCACGCGGCGGAGACGACGGTGACGGTGATCGAGCTCGCCTCCGACGACATGAAGGGGCGGATCATCGGCCGGGAGGGCCGGAACATCCGGGCGCTCGAGCATCTGACGGGCGTCGACTTCATCATCGACGACACGCCGCACGCCGTGGTGCTCTCGTCGTTCGACGGCCTTCGGCGCGAGATCGCACGACTGACGCTCACGAAGCTGATCGAGGACGGCCGCATCCATCCGGCTCGGATCGAGGAGATGTACTACCAGTCGAAGGCGGAGACCGAGGACGTGGTGCGCCAGGCCGGCGAACAGGCCGTGTTCGAGGCGAACTGCGGACCGTTTCACGAGGAGCTTGTCCGCATCCTCGGGCGGTTGCGGTTCCGGACGAGCTACGGGCAGAACGTGCTCAAGCACACGCTCGAGGTCGTGCACCTCGCCGGGATCATGGCGACGGAGCTCGGCGCGAGCGTGCAGACGGCGAAGCGCGCCGCGATGCTGCACGACCTCGGCAAGGCGATGACGCACGAGATCGAGGGTTCGCACGCGGCGATCTCGGCCCAGTTCGCACGGCGCTACGGTGAGGTGCAGGGCGTCGTGCACGCGATCGAGGCGCATCACTACGAGGTGCAGCCGCAGACAGTGGAGGCGGTGCTCGTCATCGCCGCAGATGCGATCTCCGCGTCGCGTCCCGGCGCACGCGGTGAGAGTCTCGAGCACTACATCAAGCGTCTCGAGTCGCTCGAGGAGCTCGCCGCGTCGAAGCCCGGCGTCGACAAGGCGTACGCGCTCCAGGCCGGACGGGAGATCCGCGTGATCGTGCTACCCGCCGAGGTCGACGACGACGCCGCTGCGCTCCTCTCGCACGAGATCGCGCGCGAGATCGAGGATCAGCTCGAGTACCCCGGCCAGGTCAAGGTGACCGTGATCCGGGAGAGCCGTTCCGTCGACGTCGCGCGGAACCATGTGACGGTGCAGGACGGGGATACCGAGGCGCGGGTGACGGACGCGGTGCGGCCCGATTCGCCGATCCAGGCGGCGTAGCCGGCGTCAGGCCTGGTTCGCGTCGTTCGCGAGCCACGTTCCGGAGACCGCCGACCAGAACTCCGGCTGCGGCCGGAAGCCGAGGGACTCGTAGAGCGGCTGAGCCTCGTCGGTCTGGAGCCCGATGTGCTGGCCCGGCACCTGCTCGAAAAGCAGACGGATCATCGCGGTGGCGATGCCCCGCCTTCGGTACGGCGCTGCCGTCCAGACGTCGAGGAGGTACGCGTTGCAGACGCCGTCGGACAGCAGCCGCGCCATTCCGACCAACCGGTCGCCGTCGTGGGCGAACGCGACATGTTGCGACTGCTCGAACGACCGGCGGAGGGCGTCGGGCGAGCGCCCGTTGTCGAAGCGGTCGCCGGCGAGATCGGCCTTGGCCCTCGCCCAGTCGATCCCCTCGAGCGAGCTGTCGATGCGGACGGCCATCGCGGAAGCATGGCACGCGGCCGTTGGGGGATGCGCTCCGGTCCCGTAAGCTGCACCATGGCCTCCGATCCCGACAGCATCCCGGACGACGAAGCAGCCGGGAACGGGCCGGGCCGCCGGCTCCTCGCCGGGCTCGTCGGCTTCGAGGTGTTCCTCTACGCGGCGGTCAGCCTCCTGCTGGCCGCGGCTGCGGTGCTCGTGCTCGTCGGCACGGTGCACGAGCTCGAGCTCGGCATCTCGAACGGGAAAGGAGCCGTCAACACCGCGGTGACCGTCCTCGACCGCATCCTGCTGACGCTGATCATCGCCGAGCTCGTCTACACACTCCGCTTCGTGTTGCGGACGCACACCATCGCCGTCGAGCCCTTCCTCTACATCGGCCTGATCGCGGTGGTGCGGCGGATCCTGATCGTCACCGCCCAGTTCGAGCGGCCCCCGAGCGGCGGCCGCGAGCTGACGAACCTGCTCCTCGAGCTCGGCTTGCTCGGGTTCCTCGCCTTGGCGCTCTCTCTCGCGGTCTACTTCGTCCGCCGGAAACCGGCCGGCTAGCCGGTGCCCGCGACGGGCGGCTCGCAGGCGTCGACGGAGCAGGGAGCGTTGCTCGGGAGACTCTCGACGCTGGACCGCTTCCTGCCGCTCTGGATCGCGGCGGCGATGGGGCTGGGCCTCGGGCTCGGCTCGCTCGTCCCCAGCCTGAACGACCGCCTCGACACGCTGCGCGTCGGAACCGTGTCGTTACCGATCGCGCTCGGCCTGCTGCTGATGATGTACCCGGTGCTCGCGAAGGTGCGCTACGAGGACCTCGGCAGGGTGAAGCACGACGGCGTCTCCGACCGCCTCTTCTTCGGCATCTCGCTTGCGCTCTCGTGGGTCGTCGGACCGCTGTTCATGTTCACGCTCGCCTGGCTGCTGCTGCCGCACCAGCCTGCCTACCGCACCGGCGTGATCATCGTCGGGCTCGCGCGCTGCATCGCGATGGTGCTGATCTGGAACGACCTCGCGAAAGGCGACCGCGACCGAGCCGCCCTGCTCGTCGTCTTCAACGCGCTTTTCCAGGTCGCCGCGTTCTCGCTGCTCGGCTACTTCTACCTGACCGTCCTGCCCGGCTGGCTCGGGCTCGACACGCAGGGCTTCAAGGTCGGCATCTGGGAGGTCGCACGCACCGTGCTGATCTTCCTCGGCATACCGCTCGCCGCCGGGTACCTCACTCGCCGGATCGGCTTGAAGCGGAAAGGGCAGGAGTGGTACGAGCAGACGTTCATCCCGCGGATCAGCCCGGTCACGCTCTACGGGCTGCTCTTCACCATCGTGCTCCTTTTTGCGATCCAGGGCGACACGATCACCTCGCAGCCGCTGGACGTCGCCCGTATCGCGCTACCCCTGCTCGCCTACTTCGCCGTCATGTGGCTTGCCGGATTCTCGATCGGCAAGCTGATAGGCCTTCCGTACGCGCAGACCGCGAGCCTCGCCTTCACCGTCGCCTCGAACGACTTCGAGCTCGCGATCGCCGTCGCGGTCGGCGTCTTCGGCGCCACCTCGGGACAGGCGCTCGCGGGTGTCGTCGGGCCGCTGATCGAGGTGCCCGTGCTCGTCTCACTTGTCTACGTCGCGCTCTGGGCGCGTCGCTTCTGGCCGGGAGAGGCGGAAGCATTGCCCGATGCGCGGGTAGGCTTTTGAGCGTGTCGAGGACATACTTCGTAACCACCTTCGGGTGTCAGATGAACGCGCACGACTCCGAACGCATCAAAGGCATGCTCGAGGAGCTTGGCCTCGGGGAAGCGCGAACCCAGCACGACGCCGACGTGATCGTGCTCAACACGTGCACGATCCGCGAGAAGCCGGATACGAAGTTCGCCGCCTACATGGGGAACGCCGCTGCGCGCAAGCGCGAGCGCCCCGGCACCGTGATCGCCGTCGGCGGCTGCTATGCCGAGGCTCAGCGAGACCGACTCTTCTCGCTGTACCCGGACGTGGACATCGCGTTCGGGCCGGGGACGATCGCGCATCTCGGCGAATGGCTGGGAGCCGGCGGCTTCGGCGTCGAGCGCGGGGCGTGGGGGACCGCGGACGAGCGGCGCTTCGCTGCGACGTTGCCCATGCACCGTGAACGCTCCTTCCAGGCGTGGGTGCAGATCTCGATGGGCTGCAACTCGACGTGCTCGTACTGCATCGTCCCCGCGGTGCGCGGCCGCGAGGTGAGCCGGCGCCCCGGCGAAGTCCTCGCCGAGGTGACGCGCCTCGCTCAGGCAGGAGTGCGCGAGGTGACGCTCCTCGGCCAGAACGTCAACTCCTGGGGGCGCGACCTCCTGCCGGACATCCACACCGAGTTCGGCGAGCTCCTGCGTGCGTGCGACGCCGTCGGCGGGATCGAGCGCGTCCGCTTCACGAGTCCGCACCCGAAGGACTTCCGCCGTCCGGTGATCGAGGCGATGGCGGAGTGCGCCGCGGTCTGCGAGCACGCGCATCTGCCGCTTCAGTCCGGCTCGACGCGGATCCTGAAGGCGATGCGGCGCACCTACTCGCGCGAGCGCTATGTCGCGCTCGCGGGTGAGATGCGCGCAGCGATTCCGGATCTCGCGCTCTCGACCGACATGATCGTCGGCTTTCCCGGCGAGACGGAGGACGACTTTCGCGAGACGCTCGAGGTGGTCGAGGAGATCGGCTTCGACAGCGCGTTCACGTTCGTGTACTCCCCGCGGGCCGGGACCGACGCCGCAGCGATGCCCGACCAGATTCCCGACGACACGAAGCGCGACCGCATCGAGCGGCTCGTCGAGCTCGTGCAGCGGATCGCCGCCGAGCGAAACGACGCACGCATCGGGCGCATCGAGGAAGTGCTGGTCGAGGGCCCGAGCCGGACCGACCCCTCGATCCTCCGCGGTCGCACGCGCCGGAACACGACGGTCAACTTTCACGGCGACGCCCACGCGGGCGAGCTCGTCGACGTGCGAATCGAGCGGGCGTCTTCGACGACGCTCGGCGGCTCGCAGCTCGCCGTCGCAGTCGCCTGAGCCGCGATCCCGTTACGAGGCGTTCGCGCGGATGCTGCGCATCCCGAGCGCCGCAGGCACGAGCGGAAGCCAGAGGTTGAACACCCGGTAGGCCAGCACGGCTGCCACCGCAGCCGCGAGGGAGATCCCCGTCCACGAGAGCGCGAGCGGAAGGAGCGCCTCGACCGCTCCAGCCCCGCCGAACGGCAGCGTGCGGCGCGTGAGTGCGTATCCCGTGGCGTAGCCGATGAGGATGAGCCCGACGTTGGGGGTGCCGTGCGTGAAGGCCTGAAGGCACGCCCAGAGGCACACGATGTCGCCGAACCAGTACACGGCGGTGCCGATCGGGCCTGCGAGATGCTGGCGCCGGACGAAGAGGCAGCGCAGGACGTAGATCGAGTCGAGCCCCTGGCTCAGCTGCTCGCGCCAGCCGCTCTTGCCGCGGAAGCGCTTGCGGTGGCCGACGGCCCAGAGCGCACCCGCGAAGCCGAGCGGAACCGCGATCGCCCACGGAAGCGTGAGCGCGAGCGGCGGCTTCGCGACGCCCATCACCAGCAGCGCGATGGCCGCGATGCAGGTCGCCGGCGCGAGCAGCGCGTACTCGAGCGCTCCGAGCCCGAGCACCCGCACGCGCGCCTCACGATCCGAGACGCCCGCCTGGCGGAACGCGTGCAGGTCGACCGCGAACCCGCCCTGCGCGACGAAGGCGCCGAAGCCTGCCGTGACCGCCGCGAGCACATCGCGTGCCGGCATGTTCGGGCCTCGCTCGACGCGCGACACCTCGCGGTAGCTGAGGACGTAGCCCACGTACGAGACGATCTCGGCGCCGAGCGCGACGAGGAACCAGATCGGCTGTACGTCCTCGAGGCGGCCGGCGACGCGTTCGAGGCCGGCGATCGAGGCGATGGCGAAAAGGGTCGCGAGCGCGATGACACTGCTCGTGACCACGAACAGGAGCGATTCCGCCCGTGTCCGCTCCATATGTGTTCTCCGTGCGAACGTCCAAAGACGCAAGCGATCGACCTCTCTGAAGCCCCCGACTAGGTCAACGCGGGAGACAATGCTCTGGTGACGGTTATCGGCATCTTCGGTCCGACCGCGAGCGGCAAATCCGCCGTCGCCGAGGCCCTCACCGAACGGATCCCGGCCGAGCTCGTATCGGCCGACGCGATGCAGGTCTACCGAGGACTGCCGATCCTCACGAACCAGTCTGCCTATCCCGTCCGGCTGGTGGGGATCTGGCCGCTCGACCGGGAGGCCTCGGTGGGCGCCTATGCGCCCCTGGCGCAGGCGGCGGTGGACGAGATCCTCGCCGCCGGGCGGACGCCGGTCGTCGTCGGAGGCACCGGGCTCTACCTCCGGGCGGCGCTGGCCGAGCTCGCGCTGCCGCCTCCGCCCGAGGCGGGCGCGCGCCGGCGGTGGGATCGGTACTACGAGGAGGCGGGGGCCGAGGCCGCGCACGCGCACCTCGCGGAGCTCGATCCGGGAGCGGCAGCCGCCGTGCACCGAAACGACCGGCGCCGGGTCGTCCGGGCGCTCGAGCTCGCGGAGGTCGGCGAGTCGCTCGCCCCGGCTCACGACCGGCTCTGGGCGGTCGAAACCCGGCACCCGACGCTGATCGTCGGCCTCGACGTCCCGAAAGACGTGCTGGATCGCCGGATCGGCGAGCGCACGCGGGCGATGTTCGAGGCCGGCGTCGAACAGGAGGTCGAAGGCGCGCTCGCGGGCCCGATCTCGGCGACCGCACGCAAGACGATGGGTCTCGACGAAGTCGCGTCGCTTCCGACCGAGGAGGCGATCGACGCGATCGCCGCGCGCACGCGCACGTACGCCGCATATCAGCGCAAGTGGATGCGGCGCGTCCCGGGCATCGTTATGGTCGGCGCCGACCGCCCGCCGGGCGAGATCGCCGATGACATCGTCGCGCTGGCACGCACACGGGAACATCTACCTCGTCATGGAGGCGGCCGAGCTGACGCCTGAGCGCGTGCGCGAACAGGCGCGCGGGACGGACGGGATCCTCCAGGTGCTGCGCGCGGACGAGCGAGAGGTCGAGATCGTGATCTGGAACACCGACGGCTCCACCGCGGAGATGTCCGGCAACGGTACGCGCATCGCCGCGGCCTGGCTGATGCAACGGACCAGAGCCGAGGAAGTGCGCGTGCTCGTCGGCGCGCGCGTGGTGACCGTCCGCGCGACGGGCGACGGGATGTACGAGTCCGACATGGGTGTCGTGACGATCGGTCCGCGAGAGACCGTCGACGGGGTGAGCCTGATCACCGTCGAGGTCGGCAACCCGCATGCGGTCGTCGTCGGCGATCCCGCCGACGTGCGGCGGCTGGGGCCGCTTCTCGAGACGCACCCGCGCTTCCCCAACCGGACGAACGTCCAGGTGGCGCGCATCGACCGCCCCGGCGAGGTGACCGCGCGCGTGTGGGAGCGCGGGGTGGGGGAGACAGCGGCGTCCGGCTCGAGCGCGGTTGCCGTCGCGGCGGCGACGCACGGCGACGGCGACGTGCTCGTCCACTTCCCGGGCGGCGATCTGCGCGTGCGTCTGCGCGGCGGCCGCGCGTGGCTCACCGGTCCTGCCGAGCCGGTGGGCTAGGCGCCGATCTCGTATTCGCGCAGCACGTCGTTCAGACTCGTCTTCAGGTCGGTCTGCGCGTTGCGCCGGCCGATGATCAGCGCGCAACCGATCTGGAAGGTGCCCGCCGGAAACTCCTTCGGGCGGGTTCCCGGCACGACGACCGAGTACGGCGGCACGTAGCCGCGGTGCTCGACGGGCTCCGGGCCGGTGACGTCGATCACGGGCACAGAGCCGGTGAGCGAGATGTTGGGCGCGAGCACCGCGCGCTCGCCGATGAGGACGCCCTCGGTGAGGATGCAACGCGAGCCGATGAACGCACCGTCCTCGACGATCACCGGACGTGCCTGCACCGGCTCGAGCACGCCTCCGACGCCGACGCCGCCCGCGAGGTGGACGTCCGCGCCGATCTGGGCGCACGAGCCGACGGTCGCCCAGGTGTCGACCATCGTATTCGGGCCGACCCACGCGCCGATGTTCACGTAGCTCGGCATCAGCACGACGCCGCGGGAGAGGAATGAGCCGTAGCGCGCGGTCGCAGGCGGCACGACGCGCACGCCCTGCGCGGCGTAGCCGCGCTTGAGCGGGATCTTGTCGAGGTACTCGTAGGGTCCGACCTCGATCGGTTCGAGCTGCCTGATCCTGAAGTAGTCGAGGATCGCCGCTTTCGCCTCCTCGTTCACGCGCCACTCGCCGTCGACCTTCTCCGCGACTCGCAGCTCACCGCGGTCGAGCGCAGCGATCGTCTCCTCGGTGTTCACAGCGCCTCCTGAAGGATCGTCGCCGCCCGCTCGCACTCCGCGAGCGTGGGCACGAGCGCGAACCGGATGTACCCCTCGCCGCTCGGGCCGAAGAACGTACCGGGTGAGACGACGAGACCGTGCTGGAGCAGGCGTTCCGCGACGGCCTCGCCCGGCTCGCCGGTCGGGATCGCGACCCATAGATACATCGTCGCGTCGCTCGCGACGACCTCCCAGCCCCTCGCGGCGAGCACCGGCATCAAGACTTCGCGCTTCGCCGCGTACCGCGCCCGCGTCTCCTCCACGTGGCGCTCGTCGTTCCACGCGACGACGGACGCGAGCTGCACGAACTCCTGCGGCGCGGTGCCGACGGTGGGCCGGTACGACTTCAGCGCAGCGATCACCTCGGGCGGCGCCGCCACGAAGCCGGATCGATAACCCGTCATCGACGAGCGCTTGCTCAGCGTCTGGAAGACGATCACCCGCGAGCGGTCCGCGACCTGGAGCGCCGATGCCGGCGCTCCGTCGAACCAGAGCTCGCTGTAGGCCTCGTCGGATGCGA
>DATKQO010000247.1:0-4387 GCA_035532715.1 Gaiellaceae bacterium
GATGTGAACGGAAGCACTGCGTTGAGAATCCCGATCGGTGCGTACCCGTCGGCGACGGTCGTGATCACGTGCAACGCGATGAAGACGAGCGCGAGCAGCGTGAGGTTGCGATGGAGGCCGGCGACGACGAAACGCGGCCACCGCTCGCTCCGCCAGCGCGTTGCGCCGGCGACGCCGAGCGCCACGATCGCGGTGAGCAGCAACAGCGAGACGATGCCGGCGCCGCGGGTGGCGAACCAGAGCGCGTGCGTGCTCATGCCGAGTCCTCCGGCCAGCCTGCCACGACGGTCGTCGAGCCGTCGACGCGTACGAGACGCGCCGGCAAGCCGCGGGATTCGAGCCACGCGGGCGCGTCGTCGAGCAGGAACGACGCGGTGCTCGCGACGTTCGCGTCGACGCAGGAACCTGCGGCGACGCTGACGGTGCGCCACGGCGACTCCGCCGGCCGGCCGGTGCGCGGATCGACGAGGTGGTGCAGCTCGACCGTCCCGCTCCGCCAGCGGCGCACGGTCGTCGAGGACGTCGCGAGGCCGCCGCCGCCGAGCGCCACTCTCGGCCCGGGGCCGTCGAGCGGCGCCTCGTGATCGTCGGCGATGCGGACGGGCCAGCCACCGGCAGGCGCGTCACCGGCGATCGCGACGTCGCCGCCGATCGAGACGAGCGCTCCTCCGGCGACCGCCGCCGCAGCCGCGGCGGCGCGATCGCAGGCGAGCGCCTTCGCCGTCGCGCCGAGGTCCAGCTCGACACCGTCGGGCACGCGCACCGTCGATGCTCCGTCGTCCAGCTCGACCGTCTGCCAGCCCGGCACGACGGAGAACGTCGCGTGGAACGTCTTCGCGTCCCGCGCAGCCACGACGCGGAACGTCGAGTCGTAGCCGGAGGTGCGCAGGGCGAGACCGACCGTGGGGTCCACGAGGCCGCCGCTGCTTCGCGCTGCGTCGAGTGCGACGTGCAGGGCTTCGAGCAAGAGCGGGCTCACGGTGACAGGTGCGCCGCCGGCGCGATTGACGAACGCAAGCTCGCTGTCGGGGCGGAAACGGCTGCAGGCGCGATCGATCGCGTCGAGCTCCAGCTCGACGGCCTCGCGTGCCGCGCCCTCACGCGTCGCGTCCTCCGTCACGATCACCGCGGTGGTGCCGAGCGCGCGGAATGCGACGGTCATGTTCCTCCGGAGACGACGACCGGGGGCGACGACGTCTGGGAGGGCGGCGACGCCGGAGGAGTGGGCGTCGCCGCGCTCTGCGCGGACACGAGTGGGGGAGGCGTCGCGGGCTGCTGGGGAGCGCTCGTCACGCGCACGCGCGCCTGCGTCGTCTTGACCGTGTGGTGCCCCGGAAGCGCTTTCGCTGCGAGTCCCGCGAAGGCCGCGACGAGTGCACCCGCCGCGGCGAGCGCGAGCACCGTCACGCGTCGCAGCCGGTCAAGAGCGCGATCACGTTCGACTGAGGTCGTTTCGCGCATTGCGCTCAGTTGAGCAGCGGCAGATGAACGTCAGATGAGGATTCGAGCGGGCTCTGCCAGCGGTGTGCGCGGCAGCGCGAGCCAGACGTCGGCGCCGCCTTCCGGGCGGTTGGCCGCGCCGGCGGTACCTCCGTGCGCCCGCGCGACGAGCGCGACGATCGAGAGCCCGAGGCCGCTTCCTTCGCCGCCGCGGGCCCCGTCGGCGCGGCTGAAGCGCTCGAACGCGCGCTCGAGGAAGCCGTCGGGGAAACCCGCGCCCGCGTCGGCGACGTGCAGCTCCACGATGTCGTCACGCTCGATCGCGAAGAGCTCCACGGTCCCGGCGCCATAGGACAGCGCGTTCTCGACGAGGTTCGCGAGCGCTTGCTCGAGGCGTGCCGGATCGGCGTCGAGTGACGCGCTCGAGATCTCGCTCACCGCGAGCGTGCGTCCGCGCTCGAGAGCACGCCGTGCAAAGCGCTCCGACACGGACGAGAAGATCTCGTCGACGCCGATGCGCTCGCGCCTGATCGGCAAGGCGCCCTGGTCGGCGCGTGCGATCAGGAGGAGATCCTCCGCGAGCTGCGACAGGCGGTCGGCTTCCTGCGCCGCTGAGCGAACCGCATCTGCGAGCTCGTCGTGCGTGCGCGGTCGGCGCAGAGCGAGCTCCAGCTCGGTCCGCAGCATCGCGAGCGGCGTGCGTAGCTCGTGGCTCGCGTTCGCGACGAAGCGCCGTTCGTGCTCGAACGCGGCCTCGAGCCGGCCGAGCATCTCGTTGAGCGTCGTCGCGAGACGCGAGATCTCGTCGCCGCCGGGCGGGACCGGGAGGCGCCCGGGCTCGGTCGCCGACACCGCCGCGGCGCGGCGGCGCATCGCCTCGACCGGCCTGAGCGCGGCGGCGGCGAGGCCGTAGCCTGCGAGCGACGCGAGGAGGAGCGCGAGTGGCGCCGCGAAGAGGAGCTCCCGGAAGAGCCGGGTCAGCGTCTCCTCGCGCGCCTCGAGCGAGCGGGCGACGACGACGACGGAGCCGCCGGTCGCGGGGACCGCGAAGTACCGCCAGTCGCCACTCGGCTGCGTGAGGGAGGTCGAGCCGCGAAGGCGCTGCCCCGCGGCGAGGCGCGCGAGATCCCGAATCGGGAAGAGAAGCGGGAGGCGAGCGGGGTTCGAGCGGATCACCGAGCCGGTCGAGCTCACGAGCTCTGCGAGCGTCGCACCGCCTGCGACGTCGGGATCGACGAGGTTGTGCCCTTCCTGGGCGTGGCCGATCGCCTCGCTCGCCTGCGATGTGAGCGCCTGGTCGACGGAGGTCACGAGCGCGTTGCCGACGCGGACGTACACAAAGAAGCCCATGCCGGCGAGAACCGCCGCCATCACGACGGCGAACGCGAGCGTGAGACGCACGCGAATCGGCAGCGCTCTCATGCGTCCTCCTTCAGCCGGTAGCCGACGCCGCGCACGGTTTCGATCGTGTCGCAGCCGAAGGGCCGGTCGATCTTGTCGCGCAGCTGGCGGATGTAGACGTCGACGACATTCGAGCGGCGCTCGTAGCCCATGTCCCACGCGCCCTCGAGCAGCTGGTCGCGGGTGAGCACGCTCCCGGGCCGCCGCATGAGGAGCTCGAGCAGCGCGAACTCCTTCGCCGAAAGCTCGAGCTCCGTGGCGCCGCGCCAGGCGCGGTGCGCGGCCGGATCGAGCCGCAGGTCGCCGACTGCGACGCTGACGGGCCGCTCCGCCGGCGCGCGGCGTGTGAGCGCGCGCAGTCGCGCGAGAAGCTCCTCGAACGAGAACGGCTTGGTGAGGTAGTCGTCCGCGCCGGCGTCGAGACCGGTGACGCGATCGCCGACGGCGTCGCGTGCGGTCAGCATCAACACCGGCGACCACACTTCGCGGTGACGGAGCCGCCGGCACGTCTCGATGCCGTCGATCCCGGGCAGCATGATGTCGAGCACGATCACGTCGTACGGGGCTGCCGACGCCATCCAGAGTGCGTCCTCGCCCCGGTGGGCCACGTCGGCGGCGTGGCCTTCCTCGCGCAGGCCGCGCGCGAGCAGCGCAGCGAGCTTCGGCTGGTCCTCGACGATGAGCACACGCACGACCCCAATTGTGCGCCTTGCGGGTGAGGTGGCGATGAAGCAACGCTCATCCGCGGTTCATCTTGCGTTGCTCCACTTTGCGGATGCCTCCCGTCGGCCCAGAGCGGAACGGGCGTCTCACGGCGCTCACCGGCGTCGTGCTCCTCGTCCTGCTCGCGGTCGAGGGGTTCACGCTCCTGTCGCTCCAGGCGATGATCTCCTGGCACATCTTCGTCGGCGTGCTCGTCGTTCCGGTCATCCTGCTCAAGCTCGGGAGCACGGGGTATCGGTTCTTCCGCTACTACACCCGGCGGCCCGACTACGTGCGCGCGGGTCCGCCGCACCCCATCCTGCGGCTCCTCGGCCCGATCGTCGTCGCCTCGACGCTCGTGCTGCTCGGGACGGGCCTCGCGCTGATCGCGATCGGCCCGCGCGGGGGGATCGTGCTCCTGTTGCACAAGGCGAGCTTCGTCATCTGGCTCGGCGCGCTCGGCGCGCACGTCCTCGGGCACCTCCACCGTGTGCCGCGCGCGATCGGCGCCGACCTGAGCGTGCGAGACGGGATCGGTGGGTCGCGCGTGCGCCTGGTGCTCATCGCGCTGGCCGTCGTCGTCGGCGCGATCGCCGCCGTCGTCGTGCTGCCGCACAGCACGGCGTGGCTGCACGTCTTCGGCGACAGCCGCGGCGGCGACGGCTAGCCACCGCTGATCGCGGCGATGACGTCGACCCGCGAGCCGGCGCCGAGAGCGGTCTCGAGCCCCGCGCGCTCGCGGTCGACGTAGACGTGAATGTGTGGACGCAACGCCGGGCCCGGCTCGCACAGGCGGTCGCGGAGGCCGGGCCAGCGGGTGTCGAGGTTGTCGATCGCCTCGACT
>DATKQO010000248.1:0-31854 GCA_035532715.1 Gaiellaceae bacterium
TACTACAAGCCGACGCCGCACGACGCGTACTCGTCGATCCAGAACATCACCGACCACGTGACGATGGGCTGGCTCGTCCGCGGCATGCACAAGTGGGGCGCGAGCGTCTTCATCATCCTGATGTTCCTGCACATGGGCCGCGTGTTCCTCTTCGGCGCGTACAAGTACCCGCGCGAGCTGAACTGGATCGTGGGCGTCCTGCTCCTCGCGATGGGGATGATGGAGGGCTTCACCGGCTACCTGCTCCCGTGGGACCAGACGGCGTACTGGGCGAGCGTCGTCGGCATCAACCTGAACGGGACGGCGCCCTTCCTCGGGCCGTTCCTCGCGCAATTCTTGCGCTCCGGGCAGGAGATCGGGGCCGACACGCTCACCCGCTTCTACTCGCTGCACATGCTCGTCCTCCCCGCCATGATCGCCGGCCTGATCGGCCTGCACATGTATCTCGTGATCCGGCTCGGCGTGACTTCGCCGCCGTGGTCGAAGGAGGCCGCCGGAGTGGAGCGCGTCGAGACGCCGGACGACGTGCGCCAGGGGCTCACGCGCGCGCCGGGCCCGGGAGCGTCCGAGTAGTGGCCGCCGGCAAGCCGAGCGGGCTCGACCTCCGCCGCGCGCAGTTCAAGCGCTACAAGGAGGACGTCCGCAAGCGGGGCAAGCCGTTCTACCCGTACGCGATGTTCCACGACACGGTGATGAGCCTCGTCGTCGTGTCCGTCATCGTCGGGCTCGCCGCGATCTGGAAGTGGACGTCGTACGGGCCGCATCACGACGGCACGCACCAGGGGCTGCTCGGCCCGGAGTACACGGCGCCGGCCGACCCGGGGACGACGAGCTTCGTGCCGCGGCCGGACTGGTACTTCTACTTCCTCTTCTATCTCCTGCGGATCTTCAAGTGGCCGGAGTCGGTCTTCCTCGGCACGGTCGGTGTGCCGAACATCCTCCTCGTCCTGCTGCTCGCGCTCCCGTTCATCGACCTGCGCCTCGAGCGGCGGATCACGCGCCGCCCGGTCGCGCTCGTCGCCGCGGTCCTGACGATCGTCTCCATGGCCGTCCTCACCTGGAAGGGTGCGACGGCGAAGGAGGCGCTCGCCTCCGAGGTGATCAACGACGTGCCGAGCTGGGTCAAGGCCGAGAAGCTGCCCGCGGCGGCCGTCCCGGGCGCGAAGCTCTTCGCCGTCTCCGGCTGCACGGCGTGCCATACCTATCTCGGCATCGGCGGCGCGCAGCTCGGCGCTCCCGACCTCACCGCGATCGGGACGCGCAACCTCGGCATCCAGTTCCAGATCAACCATCTCAAGTGCCCGTCGTGCGTGAACGCGGGCTCGCCGATGCCGAAGTTCGCGTCGCTCGGGGATGCCCGGCTCAAGCAGCTGGCGGTCTTCCTCGAAGCCTCCAAGGGCAAGCGGTAGCGAACGGGCACAATCCCGGGATGGAGCGCTCTCCCGGGATGACGGCGTGATGGTCGAGACGGGCCGGCTGCCGGCCGACGGCGTCCGGCGCATGTTCGACCGCATCGCGCCGGTCTACGACGCGATGAACCGCGTCATGACCGGGGGGCTCGACCGGCGCTGGCGGCGGATCACGGTCGAGCAGGCCGTCCGGCCCGGCGACCGCGTGCTCGATGCATGCTGCGGGACGGGCGACCTTGCGATCGCGGCGCACCGGCAGGGCGCACGGGAGGTCGTCGGCCTCGACTTCTCCGGGCGGATGCTCGAGCGCGCGCGCCGGAAGGAGCCCGGGATCGAGTGGCTTCAGGGCGACGTGCTCGCCCTGCCGTTCGCCGACGCGTCGTTCGACGCGGCAACGGTCGGGTTCGGCATCCGCAACGTCGACGACCTCGAAGCCGGCGTGCGCGAGCTGCGGCGCGTGCTGCGGCCCGGCGGCCGGCTCGCGATCCTCGAGATCACGACCCCGCGCGGCCCGCTCGCGCCCTTCTACCGGGTCTGGTTCGACCGCATCGTGCCCCTGCTCGGCCGCGTCCTCCCGGGCGGCGACGCGTACACGTACCTCCCGGCCAGCGTCCGGCGCTTCCCCGCGCCCGAGGAGCTCGCCCGCCTGCTCGCCGCGAGCGGGTTCGACGAGGTTCGGTTCCGCCTGTTTGCAGGCAGTATCGTGGCGCTGCACGTGGGAAGTGCGCGCTGACCGAGACGGCCACCGAGACTCTGGCAACGATTCGCGAAACCGCCGGCCTCGCGGACTACCTCGACGCCATCGAGGAGCGGCTCGCCCGCACCGTCGCGAGCCATCCGGGCCTCGTCGCCTCCGTCGGGAACGAGGCGCTCGCCGCCGGCGGCAAGCGGCTGCGTCCCGTGCTCGTCTTCCTCTCGACCCCGCCGGGCCGGGAGCCGTCGCTCGCGGCAGGCGTCGCGGTCGAGCTCGTGCACATGGCGACGCTCGTCCACGACGACCTGATCGACCGCGCCCACTTCCGCCGGGGCAAGGCGGCAGCCTGGTCGGTGTACGGCCCGGAGGCCGCGCGCGCCACGGGCGACTATCTCTTCGCGCGCGCCTTCGCGGAGTTGACCGCCACGGGCGATCTCGATGCGGTACGCGTCCTCGCCGACGCGACGCTCTGCCTCGCCCGCGGCGAGGCGCTGCAGCGGACGCAGACCCACGATCCGTCGACGACCGTCGACGCCTATCTCGATCGCTGCGCGCTCAAGACCGGGAAGCTCTTCGAGGCGGCCTGCGCCCTCGGCGGCGGCTCGGGCCCGTACGGGCTCGCGCTCGGAGTCGCGTTCCAGATCGCGGACGACGTGCTCGACTGCGCCGGGTCGACGATCGAGACGGGGAAGATCGCCGGCACGGATCTCCGCGACGGCACGCCGACGCTCCCACTGCTCCTCGCGGCCCAGGAAGACGAGGTCGTGCGCGCGGCGCTCGCCGGCGGCCCGGTCGACGGGGCGCTCGTGCGGGTTGCCGCAACCGGCGCCCTCGAGCGCTCCCGGGACGTGGCCCTCGACTACGCTAGGCAGGCTCGGGACCACCTCAACGGTGCGCTGCACCGGGACGAGCTCGAGTCGCTGACGCACGCCGTCGTCAACAGGGAGAGGTAAGTGGCAGTCCTCGACATCCAGGAGACGCTCGCTCCGATCCGGGAGAAGATCGAGGCCGGAGCCCGCCTCGATTTCGAGGACGGCGTCACGCTGATGGAGTCGGACGACCTGCTCGCGCTCGGCGAGCTCGCCGATCTCGCGCGGCGCGTCCGCGGCGGCGGCGACGAGGTCTACTTCGTCCAGAACCTCTATCTCAACCAGACGAACGTCTGCCGCGTGAAGTGCAAGTTCTGCGCGTTCGCGAAGACGCGCAAGCAGGAGGACGCGTACACGATCAGCGCAGAAGAGCTCGTCGAGGACGCGGTCGCCCAGCACGAGCACACGAAGTTCACGGAGATCCACTGCGTGAACGGCGAGAACCCGCACGTCGACCTCGAGTTCTACGTCTCCGTGATCCGGCAGCTCAAGGCGGCGCTCCCGGACGTGCACCTCAAGTTCTACACGGCGTCCGAGATCCACCACATGTCGGAGCTCGCGGGGATCTCGCACGAGGACGTGTTGCGCGAGCTCAAGGCCGCGGGCCTCGGCTCGCTGCCGGGTGGCGGCGCCGAGATCTTCGCCGACCGCGTGCGCCGGCTGATCGCACCGGGCAAGGAGCATCCCGACAACTGGTTCCACATTCACGACGCCGCGCACAAGATGGGGATCCCGACGCACTGCACGCTGCTCTACGGGCACGTCGAGACCTACGAGGAGCGCGTCGACCACATGCTTCGCCTGCGCGACCAGCAGGACGTCACAGGCGGTTTCCTCGCGTTCATCCCGCTCGCGTTCCATCCGGAGAACACGGTGTTCGAGCGCCGCGGCTTCAAGTTCACGACGGGCGCCGACGACCTGAAGATGATCGCGGTGTCGCGCCTGCTGCTCGACAACATCCCGAACGTCAAGGCGTACTGGATCATGATGGGGATGCCGATGGCGCAGCTCGCGCTCCACTTCGGCGCGAACGACGTGCAGGGCACCGTCGTGCGCGAGAAGATCTTCCAGGCCGCCGGCGCGACGAGCGGAACCGAGCAGAAGATCCCCGAGCTCGTCCGCTTCATCTCCGAGGCGGGCCGTGTTCCCGTCCAGCGCGACACGCTCTACAACGAGCTGCGGCGATGGTGAAGCTCGGTCGCATCAGCTACGTCAACATGGCGCCGATCTTCTACCGCGTCGAGATGGAGGTGGAAGAGGTCCAGGGCGTGCCGACCGAGCTGAACCGGATGCTCGTCGACGGCGAGCTCGACACCGCGCCGATCTCGTCGATCGAGTATGCGCGCAACGCCGACAAGCTGCGCCTGCTGCCGCGTCTCTGTGTCGCGAGCGAGGGTGCGGTCGACTCGATCCAGCTCGTGACGCGCAAGCCGCTCGAGCAGGTGCGGGTCGTCGCGGTCACGCCAGAGTCGGCGACCTCCGTCGTGCTGACGAAGGTGCTGATCCCCGAGGCCGGCCAGGTGCCGCTCGAGGCCTACGAGACGGGTGACGCCGACGCGAAGCTCCTGATCGGCGACGCCGCGCTGAAGTCGGCGTTCGAGGATCCGACGCCGCACTACGACCTCGGCCGGCTCTGGCTCGAGCGCACGGGCCTGCCGATGGTGTTCGCCGTGTGGGCGTGCCCCGAGCCGGTCGCCGACGGGCTCGCCGAGCTCGAGGACGCGCTCGTCGCGTCGGTGCGAATGGCCCGCGCCGAGCCCGAGAACCTCGCCTTCGAGGCGGCCGAGCGCTACGGCTATCCGCCCGGCTTCCTCGCCCGCTACTTCGAGAAGCTGCGCTATCGCTTCGGGCCGCGCGAGCGCGCCGGGCTGTACACCTTCCTCGAGCTCGCCCGCGACCACGACCTGCTGGACACGGTGCCGGAGCTCCGCTTCGTTTCGACCAAGGGCGCCGCTGTCGCATGAGCGCCGTCGCCGAGTCGCGCACCGCGCCGATTCTCGAGAAGGCGCTCGACGGGGAGCGGATCAGCGAGGAGGACGCCGTCGCGCTGCTGCGGTCGCGCGACCTCGTCGCGGTTGGCCGCGCGGCGAACGAGATCCGGAACCGGAAGCACGACCCGGACCGCGTCACGTTCATCATCGACCGCAACCTCAACTACACGAACGTCTGCACGACCGATTGCGACTTCTGCGCGTTCTACCGCCGGCCCGGCGACATGCGCGAGGGCTACCTGTTGCCGAAGCCCGTGATCTTCAAGAAGATCGAGGAGACGCTCGCGATCGGCGGCACCGGCCTGCTGATGCAGGGCGGCCACCATCCCGACCTCGGCATCGACTATTACGAGGATCTCTTCCGCTCGATCAAGGCGAAGTACACGATTCATCTGCACGCGCTCTCGCCGCCCGAGATCCAGCACATCTCGCGCCGCTCGAAGCTGACGATCCCCGAGACGCTGACGCGCCTGCGTGACGCGGGGCTCGACTCGATCCCCGGCGGCGGCGGCGAGATCCTCGTCGACCGCGTGCGCAAGATCATCGCGCCGCAGAAGACCACGTCGTCGGAGTGGCTGAATGTGATGCGGCACGCGCACCGGCTCGGCATCTCGACGACCGCGACGATGATGTACGGCCACGTCGAGACGCTCGAGGAGCGCGTCGAGCACATGCGCCGCGTGCGCGAGGTGCAGGACGAGACGGGCGGCTTCCGCGCGTTCTTCTCGTGGACGTTCCAGGACGACGGCAACCGCCTCGGTGAGAAGGTGCCGCCCGACACGCGGCCGACGTCGTTCGACTACCTTCTGACGCAGGCGGTGTCGCGCATCTTCCTCGACAACATGCCGCACATCGGCTCGTCGTGGGTGACGCAGGGCAAGAAGATCGGCCAGGTCGCGCTCCAGTTCGGCGCGGACGACCTCGGCTCAGTGATGATCGAGGAGAACGTCGTCAGCGCCGCCGGCACGACCTACCGCGCGTCGACCGACGAGTTCGTGCACCTGATCAAGAGCCTCGGCAAGACGCCGGTGCAGCGCGACACGCTGTACCGCGACGTCCGCGTCTGGAACTAGCCCGCTCGCGGGCGGGGCGTCCATTCAAGACACGCCCCGTGGCTGCCACCGGACGTGGCTGCGCGCGACGATGGAGCCTCGTCAGCCAAGGCCCGCGGCCTGTCGTTTGCCGGGCCGCGTTGTCCGTGCGGATACGGGCTCGAAGAGCCACGTCCGGTGGCTGCCACCCGACGGGCCTGCAGCCGGCATGGCTGACCCGGCTACCCTGGCCGAGGGTCGTGCTCCGCAAGCTCCTCATCGCCGCCGCGCTCGCCGGGATCGCCGCCTCGCCGGCCGCGGGCGCGCCGTCCGTGCGCGGCGCCGCGGCGCAGACCGTCTCCCAGGCGCTGCTCCTGCCGGGCGTCTCCTACCAGCGCCAGGTCGAGTACACGCCGCACGGGCCGGTCGTGCTCGACGTCGTCACCGCGCCGCGGCCCGACGGGACGCTCTACACGCTTGCCCCCGCGCTCTCGAACAACGCGATCGTCGGCACCGAGAAGCTCACCGACATCGAGAAGGACGCGAGTGCGGCCGCAACCGTCGTCGGCGTGAACGGCGACTACTTCGCGGCGAGCCCCGGCTCGCCGACGGGCATCCTCATGCGAGGCGGCGCACTCGACTTCGCGCCCGCGAGCGCCCGGTCGAGCCTCGGCATCGCGCCCAACGGCACGCTGAGCGTCGCCACCGTCGGCTTCGACGGCACGTGGCGCGGGAACGACCAGCGTCGCCAGCTCGACCTGAACCGCGCTCCGGTCGCGGGGCACACGACGCTGTACACGTCGGCGTGGGGGCCGGCGACACCGGCCGAGTCGAACGTCGTCGAGGACGTGATCGCCTCGCTGCCGCCGACCGTGCCGAACCGCATCGTCACCGGCGTCGTCGCCTCCACCGCTCCGCAGGGAGGTGTTCCGATTCCGCCAGGCGGCGCGGTGCTCGTCTCGCGGGGCGCGCAGGCGCCGCATCTCACGGCCGAGGCGCCGGGCGGCACGACGGTCGAGATCCGGCTGACGCTGACGCCGGACTGGAGCGGAATGAGCGGCGCGATCGGCGGCGGCCCGCTGCTCGTCTCCGGCGGCAAGCCCGTGTTCCGGTCGAACGAGTCTTTCGGCGATCCGGTGCTGAACGCGCGCAACGCGCGCAGCGCTGTCGCGCAGCTCTCCGACGGGCGCATCCTGCTCGTCACGGTGGAGGGCGGCAGCATCGCGTACAGCGCGGGGATGTCGAACTACGAGCTCGCGGTCGCGCTCACCCGGCTCGGAGCGGTCACCGCGATGGGGCTCGGCACCGGCACGCCCGCCGCGATGGCCTTCGACGGCTCGTTGCTCACGCGTCCGTCCGGCCCTGCCGAGGTGCCGGTTTCCGATGCGCTCCTCCTCTCGTACACGGGCGTCTACGCGGCGCCGCCTTCCTCGAGCGCCCTCTCGCCGAACGGCGACGGCATCGACGACACGCAGACCTTCGCCTACCGTCTCGTGCGACCGTCGTCGGTCACGGCCACCCTCGTCGGCCCCGACAGGTCGGTCATCCCGCTGGCGCGGGACGCCGAGCAGCCGGGCGAGCACACGCTGCAGTGGAACGGCCTGACCGGGGCGGGCGCCCCCGCGGTGGAGGGCGACTGGAAGCTCAGCGTCGCCGCGGTGGACGATCGCGGCGTCGCCAGCACGGCCGAGCGCGACTTCTCGCTCGACGACACGCTCGGTTCGCTGCAGGCTGCCCCCGCGAACGCGCAGCTGCGCCCGAAGGCCCGCGGAGTCGTCGCGGCGACCTTCATGCTCGCCCACGCCGCACGCGTCACGGTCACCGTCGAGAAGCGGAGCGGCGTCGTGATCGACACCGTCCTCGACGGGCAGCTCCAGGCCGGCGCGCAGAAGGTGCTCTGGAACGGGCGCACCTGGACCGGCGCGCTCGCATTCACGGGCGCCTACCAGCTGCACGTCGTCGCGACGAACTCGATCGGCACCGCCTCGTTGACGGCGCCGTTCGTCGCCCGCCGTTACTAGTGGTGTAGCCGGCAACGTCACCGGCCACACCACTAGACTCGCCGGAATGCTCGCGAGCATCTCCTCGAGCTTCACGGCGCAGGTCGCCTCGCACGGCGTCTACGCGGTCTTCGGCCTGATGCTCGTCGACGCCGTCTTCCCGGCGGCGAGCGAGGTCGTGATGCTCTACGCCGGAGCGGTCGCGGCGGGCGTCCTCGCAAGCGCCCATCACGTGTCCGTCTTCGGGATCCGGCTCGGCTTCGGGATGCCCGCCTACCTCGCGCTCGCGCTCGCCGGCACGCTCGGTTACTTCGCCGGCGCGCTCGCCGGCTGGGCGATCGGCCGCTACGGCGGCCGTCCGCTGCTCGAGCGCCACGGCCGCTGGTTCCACCTCGGCCCGGAGCGGCTCGACCGTGCCGAGCGCTGGTTCCTCCGGTGGGGCAACGTCGGCGTGCTCGTGGGGCGCGTCACCCCGGTCATCCGCTCGTTCGTCTCGATCCCGGCCGGGGTCTTCGAGATGCCGCTCGCGCCGTACAGCCTCTTCACGGTCGTCGGCTCCGGGGTCTGGGCCTTCGGTATCGCCGGCGCCGGCTACGGCCTGGGCAGCAGCTATGAGCGTTTCAACCATGGTTTCAAGTACGCCGAATACGCGGTCGTTGCAGGCGTTCTGCTGCTCGCGGCGTATCTCCTCTACCGGTGGGTCAAGGCCGCTAGAGTGAGTCGGCGTGCAGATTCCGCTCGTTGACGTCAAGGCGCAGTTCGCGCCGCTGATGCCCGAGCTCGAGGCTCGCTTCCGCGAGGTCCTCGACAGCGGGCAGTTCATCCGTGGACCGCACTACCACGCGTTCCAGGAGGAGGCGGCGGCGTTTCTCGGCGTCTCGAGCACCGTTGGCGTCGCCAACGGCACCGACGCGCTCGTACTCGTGCTCGACGCACTCGGGATCGGTCCCGGCGACGAGGTGATCTGCCCCGCGTTCACGTTCTACGCGACCGCGGAGTCGATCGCGCGGCGCGGTGCGACGCCGGTGTTCGCAGACGTCGACCCGGTGACGCTCAACATCGATCCCGGGGACGCAGCGACGAAGATCACCGCTCGGACGCGCGCGATCATGCCGGTGCACCTCTTCGGCCGTCCCGCAGCGATGGACGAGCTCGCGCAGCTCGGCGTGCCGCTCATCGAGGACGCCGCGCAGGCGTTCGGCGCCCCCGGGGTTGCCACCGTCGGCGCGGTCTCGACCTACAGCTTCTTCCCCACGAAGAACCTCTTCTGCCTCGGCGACGGCGGCCTCGTCGCATCGAACGACGAGGAGCTCGCCGATCGCGTGCGGGTGCTCGCGTTCCACGGCTCGCGCGACAAGACCGATTTCGACTTCGTCGGCTACAACTCGCGTCTCGACGAGCTGCAGGCGGCGATGCTGCGCATCTTCCTCGAGCAGCTCGACGGCTGGAACCGCGGCCGGCGCGAGGCGGCGGCCCGCTACGCCGAGCTCGGCCTCGGCGATCTCGTCGAGCTGCCGCAGGACGAGCGCGGCCACATCTACCACCTCTTCGTCTGCCGCTCGCCCGAGCGCGACCGGATCCGCGCCGCGCTCACCGAGGCGGGAATCGGCTCGGCGGCGTACTACACGACGCCGCTGCACCTTCAGCCTGCGCTCCGCTTCCTCGGCTACGAGCCCGGCTCGCTGCCGGTCACCGAGGCGGTCGCGGAGGTCAACTTCTCCGTTCCGCTCTGGCCGGGAATCCCGGTCGAGGCGCAGGAACGGGTCGTCGACGTCGTCCGCTCTGCGGTCGGCGTCGTCGCCGGCGCATGAGCGGCATCGGGCGGCACAGGCTGCTGCAACTGCTGACGGACGCGGCGATCATCGCCGTCTCCTGGGTGCTCGCGTTCGAGCTTCGCTTCGACAACGGCCTGCCGGTCTACTACGACACGCTGCTGCGGCGAACGATCCTCCTCGTCGTCGTGATCAAGCTCTCGGTGTTCCTCATGTTCGGCTTTCACCGGCGTTGGTGGCGCTACGTCTCGATTCGCGACATGTGGAGCGCGGCGCGCGGCGTCGTCGTCGCGTCGATCGTCGCGTACGTGACCGTCTACTTCGTCTCGCCCGTGGACAACATCCGTCTGCCGCGCTCGGTGGCCGCGATGGACCTGCTGATCACCCTCGCGCTCGTCGCGGGTGCACGGCTGGCCGCGCGGACGTTGATGGAGCGTCCGGGCTTCGGCGTCGTCGCGCGCGGCAAGGAGGTCATCGTCGTCGGCGCGGGCGATGCAGGCCGCCTGATCGTGCAGGAGATGCAGCGCTCGCGGATGCTCTCGTACACGCCGATCGGCTTCGTCGATGACGACCCGCGCAAACGCAACACGAGGATCCTCGGCGTGCGCGTGCTCGGCACGATGGACGAGCTGCCGCGCATCGTGCGGGAGTTCAAGCCGGACGAGGTGCTGATCGCGATTCCCTCCGCCTCCGGCGAGACGCGGCGGCGCGTCGTCGAGGCTGCGCAGACGGAGCACGTGCCGGTGAAGACGCTGCCGGGCCTCTACGAGTTGATCTCCGGGGACGTCAACCTCGCGGGCCAGATCCGCCCGGTGCAGGTCGAGGACGTCCTGGGTCGCGAGCAGGTCGACGTCGACTTCAAGCAGGTCGCGTCGTACCTCGAGGGGCACACGGTGCTCGTCACCGGCGCCGGCGGCTCGATCGGCTCCGAGCTCTGCCGCCAGATCGCGCGGGTCGGCCCCGCACGGCTGATCCTCGTCGACAACGCAGAGACGCCGCTCTTCGAGATCGAGCGCGAGCTCGTCGACGAACGCGACTTCACAGCCGCCGTCCCGAAGCTGATCGACGTGAGAGACGGCAGGGCCATGCGCCGCGAGGTATTCGAGAAGTACCGTCCGACGATCGTCTTCCACGCGGCGGCGTACAAGCACGTTCCGTTGATGAATACGCATCCGCTCGCGTCCGTGCGCAACAACGTCGTCGCGACGAAGGTCGTGAGCGAGCTTGCGGCCGAGTTCGAGGTGGAGCGGTTCGTGCTGATCTCGACCGACAAGGCCGTGCGCCCGCAGACGGTGATGGGACAGTCGAAGGCGATCTGCGAATGGATCGTGGAGTCGCTCGGCAACCGGCGTGACGTCGCGACGCGATTCGTCGGCGTGCGCTTCGGCAACGTGCTCAACTCCTCGGGCAGTGTCATCCCGACGTTTCGCAAGCAGATCGAGAAGGGCGGTCCGGTGACGGTGACGCACCCGGAGATGACGCGCTACTTCATGACGATTCCGGAGGCCGTGTCGCTCGTCGTGCAGGCCGGCGCCATCGGCGGCCGCGGCCAGATCTTCGTGCTCGACATGGGAGAACCAGTGAAGATCGTCGATCTCGCGTGCAACATGATCCGCCTCTCGGGCAAGGAGCCGCGCATGCCGAACGATCCCGAGTCCGGGCCGCGCGACATCCCGGTCCGCTTCGTCGGGTCCCGCCCGGGGGAGAAGCTGCACGAGACGCTGTGGGGAGACGACGAGTCGGTCGGTCAGACGGTGCATCCGAAGATCATGCGGCTGAGCCGGCCGCCGATCGACGAGGCGTGGCTCCACGAGCAGCTCGACGAGCTCGCGCGGCTCGCGGACGAAGGCGACACGCTCGAGGTGGTCGCGAAGCTCGGCGCGATCGTGCGTGAGCCGAAGCGCGAGACGAGGGCGGCCGTCGAGCCGCCCCGCGCCTCGGTCGAGGCGCAGCCTGCGCCCGGCGCGCAACTGCCGTAGCGAAGCCGCGCAGCGCCGGTGACGAAGCCGACCGGCGGCGCCGGTACGGTGGCGCGGTGGACGCCGAGCGCATTCTCGGAGGACTGAACGCGGAGCAGCGCGCCGCCGCGGAGGCGACGCGCGGGCCCGTCTGCATCCTCGCCGGCGCCGGCACGGGGAAGACGACGACGATCACGCGCCGGATCGCGTGGCAGGTGGCGAGCGGCGCGGTCGAGCCTGCCGGCGTCGTCGCCGTGACCTTCACCGACAAGGCCGCAGGCGAGCTGCGCGCGCGGCTCGCGGCGCTCGGAGTCGAAGGCGTGCGCGCGTCGACGTTCCACTCCGCGGCGCTTGCGTTGCTGCGGCGCTTCGAGGGTGACCCAGGGCGGATTCTCGCGACGAAGGCCCTGCTGCTGCGGCGCATCGGGAACGGCCTGCCCGCGCCGTACCGGTTCCGCCCAGCGGGCGACCTCGCGACCGAGATCGAGTGGGCGAAGAACCGCCGCCTCGAGCCGAACACGTACCTCGCGCGCCTCGGCGACCACGAGCCGCCGCTGCCGCCCGATCTCTCGTTCCGCGTCTTCCGCGAGTACGAGCGCCGCAAGGCGGAGGCGGGAGCGATCGACTTCGAGGATCTCCTCGGCCGGGCGATCCGGCTGCTCGAGGAGGACGCGGGCGCGCTCGCGGCCGTTCGTGCGCGCTGGCACGCCTTCACCGTCGACGAGTACCAGGACGTCAACCTCCTGCAGCAGACGCTGCTCGACCTCTGGCTCGGCCCGCGCGACGACGTGTGCGTCGTCGGTGACGACTACCAGTCGATCTACGGCTTCACCGGCGCGAGCGCGCAGTGGCTGCTCGCGTTGCCGGAACGGTTTCCGCACGCGCACGTCGTCCGCCTCGAGCAGAACTACCGCTCGACGCCGCAGGTGCTCGAGCTCGCGAACCGGCTCGTGCCGCGGCTCGGCGGCTCGGAGAAGACCCTCCGCGCGACGGTCGCTCCGGGGCCGGAGCCCGAGCTGCGCCGCTGCCTCGATCCCGGCGAGCAGGCCGGGGCGGTGACCGAGCGCGTGCGGACGCTCGCCGACGCGGGCGTCCCGCTCGAGGAGCAGGCCGTGCTCGTGCGCACGAACGCGCGTGCGGCCGACTTCGAGGAGGCGTTCCACGAGGCCGGGATCCCGTTCCAGGGCGCCTCGCTTCTCGCCCGCGATGCCGCGCGGCAGCTCGTGAAGGCGCTGCGCGACGGCGGCTCGACCGGCGTCGCCTCGACCGTCCGCACGGTCGCGGAAGCGCAGGGGCTCCTTGCGAGCGTTCCCGAGAAGCTCGGCGAGCGCGAGCAGACGCGGCAGGCCGACCTGGCGCGGCTCGTCCGGCTCGCCGAGCAGTTCGACGACGGTGAGCGCACCGTCGCGGAGTTCGCCGCGAGCTTGCGGGAGCGCTTCGGCGCGAGCGCCGGTCGCGGCGTGCATCTGCTGACGCTGCATCGCGCGAAGGGGCTCGAGTTCGAGGCGGTCTACATCCCGCGGCTCGAGGAGGGTGAGTTGCCGACGCGGCGTGCGCGCGGCGACGAGCTCGCCGACGAGCGCCGCCTCCTCTACGTCGGGCTCACGCGGGCGAAGCGGCACCTGCTCGTGACCTGGTCCGGCAAGGCGAGCCGGTTCCTCGACGAGCTCGGCGTCCGCGCCGCCGCCGCGCCCGCCGCCGCGACGGCGAGGACGAAGCTCGAGGCCACACCGGCCGTGCTCGCGCTGAAGGAATGGCGTCTCTCGCGGGCGCGTGCCGAGGAGGTGCCTGCGTACGTCGTCTTCAACGATCGCACCCTCGCCGAGCTCGTGCGCATGGCGCCGCGCACGATCGCGGAGCTCGCCGCCGTGCCGGGCATCGGGCCGGCGAAGCTCGAGCGCTTCGGCCCGGAGCTGCTCGCGGCGCTCGCCGGCGTCGCTTAGGAGCGCGCCGAGAGCAGCAGCTCGAGCATGAGAGCGGGGTCGCGCCGCACGCCGGCTGCGCCCGCTGCATCGCGCTTGCGCAGCTCGAGCGCGCGCGGATCGGTCAGCGGCTTGAGCCGCCCGTCCCGGATGAGCGCCTCGTCGACGCCGCCGAGCCGGCCGCCGTAGGTCGTGTAGACGGGAACGCCGAGCGCGGCCGCCTCGCGGTTCATCGTGCCGCCCGCCGAGACGACGAGGTCGGCGAGCGCGATCAGGCTCTGCGCGTCGACGGCGGTCTCGGGAAGGATCACCGACGGGAGGTCGAGCTTGCGCACGTACTCGCGCTGCTCCTCGGTGCGTGGCAGCACGAACGCGTGCACGTTCTCCAGCCGGCCGAGATGGTCGAGCGTCATCGGAAAGAGCGGGTTCGAGTGCCGGTGGTAGAGCGACACGTCGGGCGGCGGACGCAGGACGACGAGCACGCGGGCCGGGTCGACGCCGAAGCGATCGAGCAGCGACCGGTCTGGCTCGAAGTCGGAGAGGTAGTACTCCTCCTTGAGCCCCGGGTACTGCACGAGCTTCGGTGGGTGCACGCCGTATGGTGCGAGCCGTTCGGCGGGGATCGCGTCGGGGACGACGACCTTCGTCGCGGCCCGGCAACCGAGCTGGTGCTGGAGCGTCGCGAACTCGTAGTCGAAGGTGGTCGAGCTCGGAATGCCGAGCCGGCGCGCGGTGATCGTCAGCTCATGCGAGCCGTGCGCCATCGCGACGTCGAAGTCGCGGCGCTTCGCCCACTTCTTCAACGCCCCGAGGCGGTGGGTCATCTGGCGCGCCTTCTGCACGCGCGACCGGCCGCCGTGGCGGCCGATCACCTCCGCAGAGAGTCCGTGCAGATCGAGGAGCTGCAGGGTCTGCGCGTAGTCGCGGGCGGTGATCTCCACCTCGTCGCCGCGCCCCCGCATCAGCTCGATCAGCGGCCGGAAGACGAGCACGTGCGCGCTCGCCGTCATGTCGATCCACACGCGCATCAGAGCTCCGTCACGAGACGAGCGCGTCCATCCGGGCGGAGTGCAAAAGCGGCGGCTCCTGCTCCACGTGACGCTCGTACCACAGCGTGAAGGAGAGCAGTCCCCAGAGCTGGCGGCTCCGGTCCTCGACGCCGGCGACGTGCTCGCCGATCAGGCGCGAGACGGTCTCGGGCAGGAAGAACCCCTGGCGCGTGAGCGTCTCCGCCGAGAGCGTCGCGCGCGTGAACGGCGCGAGCTCGCCGCGGAGCCACGCGGCGGCGGGAATCGAGAAGCCGCGCTTGCGTCCGTGCACGACCTCGCGCGGCAGGAGCGGCGCGACCGCCTTGCGCAGCAGCACCTTCTTCGAGAGCCCGCGCACCTTGTGGCGAGTCGGCAGGCCGAAGGCGAAGTTCGTCACGACCGGGTCGAGGAACGGGACTCGCGCCTCGAGCGAGTGCGCCATCGACGCGCGGTCGGTCTTCACGAGCAGGTCGTCGACGAGGTAGACCCCGAAGTCGACGTCCTGGAGGCGCGCGAGCGGGTCGGCGCCCTCGGTCTCGTGGAAGCGGCGGCGGTGGACGTCGACCGGGTCGAACGGCGCGCTGCGACCGGTCAGCTCGGTGCGCGCCTCGTCGGAGAAGATCTCCTTCCAGCCGTGATGGCGCTCGAGCGGCGGCAGGTGCGCTGCGCGGACGAAGCGCTTCGCCTTGTAGTCGAAGCTCGCCTTCGCCGTCGAGGTCGGAAGGCGCTCGACGAGCGGTCGCGCGAGCCGGGCGAGCGGGCCGATCCGGTCGGCGAGCAGGTCGGCGGCGTAGGTGTAGTAGCCGCCGAACAGCTCGTCGCCGCCCTCGCCCGAGAGCGCGACCTTCACGTGCTCCGCGGCGAGCTGCGAGACGAGGTAGGTCGGCAGCGCGGACGAGTCGGCGAACGGCTCGTCGAACGCGTCGGCGAGCGCGGGCAGGAGCAGCGTCGGGTCGGGCTGGACGAGCAGCTCGTGATGGTTCGTCCCGTAGAGCTCCGCGACGCGGCGTGCGCCGCCGCGCTCGTCGAAGCTGCGTTCCTCGAAGCCGATCGTGAAGGTGTGCACGGTGTCGGCGCTCTCCTGTGCGGCGAGCGCTGCGAGCGCGGCCGAGTCGACACCGCCGGAGAGGAGCACGCCGACGGGCACGTCGGAGAGCAGGTGCGCGCGGACCGAGTCGCGCAGCCGCGCGCGGAGCTCTTCGAGCAGCTCGGCCTCTTCGTCGGTGCGCAGCTCAGCGGCGGGCACGGGGCCGGGTCGCGCGTAGCGCTCGATCTGCACGGCGCCGTCCTCCTCCCAGACGAGCACGTGCCCGGCGGGCAGCTTACGGATCTCGCGAAAGATCGAGTACGGCGCGGGAATCGAGTTGAACGCGAGGAACGCCTCGAGCGCGTCGAGGTCGATCTCGCCGCGTGGCAGCGCGCGCAGCTCGGAGGCGAACTCGAGCACGCCGCCGACGTGGCGATAGTAGAGCGGCTTGATCCCGTAGCGGTCGCGGGCGAGCACGAGCCGGCGGCGGCGCGCGTCCCAGATCGCGACGGCGAACATCCCGCGCAACCGTCGCGCGAAGTCGGTCCCGTAGCGCGCGTAGAGGTGCAGGTGCACTTCGGTGTCGCAGTGGGTGCGAAACGTGTGCCCCTCGCGCTCGAGCTCGCGGCGCAACTCGGGGAAGTTGTAGATCTCGCCGTTCTGCACGACGGTGCACGAGCCGTCCTCGCTCGTGATCGGCTGGTCGCCGCCGGCGAGGTCGATGATCGAGAGGCGGCGCGCGGCGAGCCCGACCGGCCCCTCGAGATGCTCGCCGCCGCTGTCGGGGCCGCGGTGGACGAGCGTTCGGCTCATCGCGGCGAGCCGTTCGGGGTCGGGCGGGCCGACCGGCGACGCGATTCCGCAGATCCCGCACATGCGGGCCTACTCTACGGACCTCGGCTGTCGTTCCGGACGAGTCCTCGCGCCGACTGCCGGAGCACGCGCCAGCCCGTCGCGAAGACGGTGCGCAGGTAGAGGCGGACGGAGCGGTCGGCGATCCACTCGAGATCGTGGGCGAGCTTCTCCGCCATCGACGTCTCGTAGCCGCGCCGCACCTGCGCGAGCCCGGTCAGCCCGGGCCGGACGATCAGGCGCTGCCAGTACGCGGGCAGCTCGTGCGCGAGCTCCTCGAAAAACACCGGCCGGATCGGGCGCGGGCCCACGAGGCTCATGTCGCCGCGCAGCACGTTGACGAACTGCGGCAGCTCGTCGAGCTGGGTCGCCTTCAGCCATTTGCCGATCGACGTGAACTCTCCCTCGGTGCGGCGCACGAGCTCCTCGCCGAGGAACGGGCCGAGCCGCGTCTCTGCGTCTGCGGTGAGCGTCCGGAACTTCAGCATCGTGAAGACGTGGCCGCCCCGGCCGACGCGCTCGCCCCGGTAGAACACCGGCCGCCCGCTCGAGACGAGGATGATCAGCGTGATCGGAACCGCGACGGGCAGGGCGCAGACGAGGAAGAGGGCCGAGAGGACGACGTCGAGCGAGCGGAGCAGCAGGTCGCGAGGACGCGCGGGCGTCTCCTGTGCGAGCTGCCGGTAGCCGCGGACGAGCGTGTCCTCGATCCCCGGGGCCGTCGGCTGGGGCACGACGACGATGTTAGACGGTAGCGTGGCCGCCCCGGGCATAATGAACGCTTATGGACACGCGTCAGCTCGGAGCGTTCTGCGCCGTCGTCGAGCGGCGGAGCTTCTCGCAGGCCGCGGAGCAGCTCGGCGTCACGCAACCCGCCGTGAGCCTGCAGATCCGGTCGCTCGAGAAGCGGCTCGGGCTGCAGCTGCTCGACCGCTCCGGGCGCCGGGTCGAGCCGACCGAGGCCGGGCAACGCCTGTACCGCAGCGCGCAGCGGCTGCTCGCGCTCGAGCAGCAGCTCCTCGCCGATCTCGGCGACGAGGCCGGAGGGGAGCTCGCCGGACGCCTCGAGATCGGCGCCTCGACCGGGCCCGGCGGCATCGTCATCCCCGTCGTGCTCGCCGAGTTCCAGCAGCTCCACCCCGGCGTGCACGTGGCGCTCGCGGTCTCCGACACCCAGCACGTCGTCGAGCAGGTCGCGCGCCGCGAGCTCGAGCTCGGCGTCGTCGGCGCGTCCCGCCGGCACCGTGGCGTCGTCTTCGAGCCGTTCTTCCGCGACGAGGTCGTGCTCGCCGTTCCGCGCGGGCATCGCTTCGCGGGCCGGAAGGTGACGCTCGACGAGCTGAAGGCCGAGCCCCTCGTCCTGATGCAGGAGGGGGCCGGCGTGCGGCAGGTGATCGAGGAGGAGCTGCGCGCCGCGGGCGCGCGGCTGCGCGACTTCGACGTGCGGCTCGAGCTCGGGCTCCAGGAGTCCGCGCGCAGCGCGGTTGTTGCGGGCTACGGCGTGACGTTCATCTCCCGCTCCGCGATCGAGGCCGACCTCGCCGCCGGCACGGTCGCGATCGGCCGCGTCGAAGGCCTCGAGCCGTCGCGCGAGATCTCGCTCGTCCGCTCGGCCGGGCGGGCGGAGACGCGCGTCGCGCAGGCGTTCGTCGAGTACGCGAGGTCGCGGCTCGCGTGATCGTCCACTGGGGCCTCGACATGCTGCCGGAGGTGCTCGCCGAGGTCGGCGTCCGCTCGCCGCTCCTCGTCGCAGGACCGCGCTGGGACGGGCTCGACCTGCAGGTCGAGCCGCATGCCCGCTGGAGCGAGGTGCCGTCGCACCGCATCGAGGACGCGGCGGCAGAGGCGCGCGCCGGCGACTGCGTCGTCGCGGTCGGCGGCGGCAGCGCGATCGACGTCGGCAAGGCGGTCTCCGCCGCCGCGGAGCTCCCGCTCGTCTCCGTGCCGACGACCTACTCGGGCGCCGAGTGGACGACGTATTACGGTGTCCGCGACCCGGAGCGCAAGCTGCGCGGCGGCGGCGCGGGCGCGCGTCCGGAGGGCATCGTCTACGACGTCGACCTCACCCTCGGCCTGCCGCGCGCGCCGACCGTCGGCACCGCGCTGAACGCGCTCGCGCACTGCGCGGAGGCGCTCTACGTCCATGGGCACAACGAGGCGGCCGACGCGCATGCCCTCGACGGTGCACGGCTGATCTCGCAGTGGCTACCGTGCGTCGTCGCCGAGCCGGGTGTCCGCGAGGCGCGCACCGAGCTGCTGCGCGGCGCCTGTCACGGCGGGGCGGCGCTCGGCGGCTCGATGCTCGCGCTCGGCCACGCGCTCGCGCAGGCGGTCGGCGGCCGCTACGGCCTGCCGCACGGCACGCTGAACGGCATCTGCCTGCCGGCGGCGCTCCGCTACAACGCCCGGTACGCGCCCGAGCCGCTGCGCCGCTTCGGCGAGGCGGTGGGCGGCGAGCCTGCGCGGCGGGTCGAGGAGCTCGCGGCGCTCGGTGGGGCGACCCGGCTGCGCGACCTCGGCGTGCCGGAGGAGGACCTGCCCGAGCTCGCCGTCGCCGCGGCGCAGCGTGCCGGGAACCAGGCGAATCCGCATCCCGCGACGCCGGCCGAGATCGAGCTGCTGCTGCGCTCGGTCTGGTAGCGCCCGCCGTGGCCCGCGCGGGCGGGCCACGGCGAGCGCTCACGCCGCCCTACCGCCTCTGCAGGATCGCGATCGCACGCCGTGGCCCCGACCGCCCGCCGCAACTGACGAGCGCGACCTCGACGACGAACCACGCGACGAGCAGAGCTGCGATCGCGGCGAGGAGCTTCTTCACGAGCTCGCGTACGTGAACATGCTGCCGTAGTCGTTGACCTCGTCGTCGAGCCAGTCGCTTCTGTAGACGGTGATCCACGGGAGGTCCGTCGGGCAGGTGAACGATGCTCCGACCTGGTAGGCGACGTACGTGTATCCCACGCCTCCCGAGATCCGGAACGTGTAGTCGCCCGACCCGCTGCACAGCGTTGCGGAGTGGGTCACGTTCGTGGAACGGTACGAGAGCGCGCCGCCCGACACCGCGCACCAGTAGGTGCTGTCGTACACCGTCTGGTTGTACGGCCAGTACCCCCACGAGCCGTGGATCTGCCCGTTCCAGCAGATGGTGGACGCCGCGGTGCGGGCGAGCCGGCGCGGCGCCACGCCGTCGGCCGCAGCGGTCAGGCCGACCGCCTGTTCGACGGTCAGGCCGGGCGCCACCTCCGTCTGCGCTCCCGGTTGCGCGGCCGCGGCGAGCGCCTCCCGCGCGCCGACGCGGTGGACCACGGGTGCGGCGACGTGCCCGGGTGCACTCGCCAGGGCCTCCGCGTTCGCCTGCGGCAGCGGCTTCGGCCCCCCGCCGGCCGCTGCCGACGGCAGGACGGCGAGGACAAGGGCCGCAGCCGTCGCCCCGATGATGACCTTCGCACGCATGTGCGCGTGCCTCCTTCCGTTGTCGTCCATCCCCCGACGACGGCAAGACGACCGTAGCGTTGCCAGATCTGACAATCAAGATGGCACATTCAGGCATGACTCGGCGAGGTATGCATAAGAAGTCAATATGGCTAGCATTAGCTGTAGACGGCTATACTCCGGCTGACGTGGCCACTTCCCGCGGATTCGACGTGCTCGTACTCGGCAGCGGGGCCTCCGGCCTCGCGGCCGCCGTGTCCGCGGAGCGGGCGGGCGCCCGCGTCGCGCTCGCGACGAAGGGCTCGATCCAGTCCTGCAACTCCGCGAAGGCGCAGGGCGGGATCCAGGCTGCGCTCGGCCCCGACGACTCGCCCGCCCAGCACGCGGAGGACGTCTGGAAGAGCTCGCACGAGACG
Organism: Gaiellaceae bacterium; assembly: GCA_035532715.1. Lineage (GTDB taxonomy): Bacteria > Actinomycetota > Thermoleophilia > Gaiellales > Gaiellaceae > Palsa-739. The sequence goes on from DATKQO010000248.1 coordinate 20,396, forward strand.
GCCGACATGTCGCTCGTCGAGATCCTCACGGGCGAGGCGCCCTCGGCGATCCACTGGCTCGAGGAGCTCGGCGTCGCGTTCACCCGGGAGAACGGCGGCTACCGTCTCGCCCGCTGCGGCGGCGCGTCGCGCCAGCGCCTGCTCCAGGTCGGCGACCGGACGGGACACGCGATCACCGCAGCGCTCCGCGATGCGCTCGAGGCGGGCAGCGCGACCCTCTTCCCGAAGAGCCCGCTCGCCGAGCTCGAGCCCACCGAGCACGGCTGGCGCGCGCGCGTGGGCGAGCACTCGCTCGACGCGGCCACCGTCGTCCTCGCCGCGGGCGGCCGCTGCTATGCCGTCGCGGAGGAGCGGGGCGAGCTCTCGACGAACCATCCCGGTGCGACCGGCGAGGTGACGCAGATCGCGCTCGACGCCGGCGCGGAGGCGCGCGACCTCGACGCCCTCCAGTACCACCCGAACGGCGGCGCGTGGCCGCAGACGATGCAGGGGTACTCGATTCCCGAGACGACGCGCGCGTACGGCGCCGTCCTGCTGAACGCCGACGGCGAGGAGTTCACCGATTCGCTCGGGCCGCGTGACGTCGTGAGCCAGGCGATCGTCGACGAGGTCGCGAAGGGCAAGGGCGTCGAGACGGAGGACGGCCGCCCCGCCGTGTATCTCGACACGACGCGCATCGCGCGGCACGACGCGGAGCTCTCGCTGCCGTACATGCTGCGCCGCTACCGCGCGGCGGGGATCGACCCGCTCACCGAGAAGATCTTCACCTACCCCGTACTCCACTACCAGAACGGCGGTCTCGTCATCGACGGGGACGCCGAGACATCTCTCGAGGGAGTGTTCGCCTGCGGCGAGATCGCCGGCGGCACCCACGGGCGCAACCGGATGATGGGCAACTCGCTGCTCGAGTGCGTCGTGTTCGGACGGCGCGCTGGACGAGCGGCCGCGGAGAAAGCGAGCGTATGAGCACCGAAACGGTTACCGAGCTTCAGCACGCGGTGGAGGACGCTGCGGCGCACCTGTATGTGTGGTCGTTGAAGGACATTCCGCAGGATCTCCGTGATGCGTTGAAGAGCGCGGCCGGCCGGGAGACCTCGGTGCCGGGGCAGCGTGTCCTGAACACGATCCTCCGGAACGTGGAGGTGGCCGACAGCGACGGCAACCTCGTCTGCCAGGACACCGGCATCGCGGTCTACACGTGCCACGTCGGCGAGCACTTCCCGTTGCATCCGGCGCGGATCTACGACGCGCTGCGTGACGGGACGGCGCGCGCGACGCTGGAGCATCCGTTGCGCTCGAACGCGGTGCACACGATCACACGCGAGAACACCGGCCCGAACATCGGCCACCGGCTGCCGATCGTGCACTGGGAGTTCGTGAAGGATTGGGACGGTCTCGACGTGAAGTGCGTGCCGAAGGGCTCCGGCTCGGAGAACATGAGCTTCTTGAAGATGTGCACGCCGGCCGACGGCGTGAAGGGCGTCAAGCAGTTCGTGCTGGAGTCGATCGTGGGTGCGGGCGGCAAGCCGTGCCCGCCCGGCATCGTCGGCGTCGGCATCGGCGGCTCGGCCGACTACGCGATGTACCTCGCGAAGGAGGCGATCACGCGGCCGATCGGCACGCGCAACGCCGACCCGATCGTGGCGGCGCTCGAGGACGAGTTGATGGGCCTGCTGAACGAGACCGGGATCGGCCCGATGGGCCTCGGCGGCGACGTGACGGTGCTGAACTGCCACATCGAGCACGCCGACACGCACATGACGCTGAACCCGGTCGCGGTGAACTACCAGTGCTGGGCCGCGCGCCGCGCGACCGCGCACATCGGCGCGGACGGCACGGTCGAGATGGACCGGGAGGCTTGATGGCGATTCACACGGTCACGTTCCCGGTCACCGACCCGCAGGAGATCCTCAAGCTGCGCGCCGGCGACGAGGTCACGGTGCAGGGCCACATCATCGGCATCCGCGACCGCACCCAGATCCGGATCTTCGACCAGGGCGTCGAGCCGCCGATGGACCTCTCCGGCGCGTTCCTGCTGCACACCGCCCCCAACGTCCGGAAGGTCGCAGAGGGCCGCTACGAGAAGATCTGCATCGGCACCACCACCTCGGCGCGCATGGTCCGCTTCACCGAGCCGCTCGGCCGCCAATACGGCGTGCGCGCGATCTGCGGCAAGGGCGGCTTCCCCGACGAGGCGATCGCACCGATGCACGAGCTCGGGATGGTCTACTTCGCGATCGTCGGCGGAGCCGCCGCGCTCGAGACCACCCAGATCGAAGAGATCGAAGAAGTCATGTGGGAAGAGCTGATGCCCGAATGTCTCTGGAAGTTCCGCGTCAAGGACTTCGGCCCGCTCACCGTCGGCATCGACGCGCACGGCAACTCCCTCTACCACGACGTCCAGACCGCAGCCCAGGCCAAGCTCAAGGAGCTCTATGCCCGCCTATAACTGCAACGACGGATTCCTCGACGTCCCGTCGCGCCCCGGCAAGCCGCGTGACATCGGCCTCACGCACGTCATGGACAAGGGCCTCAACCTCCGCGACATCGAGGGCATGTTCGACGTCGGCGGCGAGTTCGTCGACATCGTGAAGCTCGGCTGGGGCACGAGCTACATCACGAACAACCTCGAGAAGAAGATCGCCCTCTACCGGCACTTCGAGACCCCGGTCGTCTGCGGCGGCACGCTCTTCGAGGCCGTCTACGGCCGCGACAAGATCGACGAGTTCAAGGCGTGGCTCGAGGAGCACCGCTTCTCCCATGTCGAGATCTCGGACGGCACGCTCGAGATCCCGCGCGAGCGCAAGCTCGAGCTGATCGCCGACTTCGCCCGCGACTTCGTCGTCCTCTCGGAGGTCGGCTCCAAGGACTCCGACGTCGTCTACGCGCCGTATCAGTGGGTGCAGTGGATCAAGGAAGAGAAGGAGGCCGGCGCCTGGAAGGTGATCACCGAGGCACGCGAGAGCGGTTCCTCGGGGATCTTCCGCAAGGACGGCGACATGCGCACCGGCCTGATCGACGAGATCGCACACGAGGTCGCAGTCGACGACCTCATCTTCGAGGCGCCGACGAAGAGCTCGCAGGCGTGGTTCGTGAAGCACTTCGGGCCGAACGTCAATCTCGGCAACATCCCGCCTGACGAGGTGATCCCGCTCGAGACGCTTCGCCTCGGCCTGCGCGGCGACACGATGCTGGAGGTGCTCCTTGGCGGCAACGCTGCACCTGCCTGACGTCGAGAACATGACCGCGGAGGAGTCTCTCCTCTGGGCCTACGAGCAGTTCGGCCGCCGCATGTGCCTCACCTGCTCGTGGCAGAAGCAGTCCTCGGTGCTCGTGCACATGATCTCGGAGCTGGGCATCGACATCCCGATCGTCGAGCTCGACACCCAGCTGTTCTTCCGCGAGACGTATGAGACGCGCGAGCGCCTCGTCGCCCGCTACGGGCTCGACCTCGTCCGGCCGGAGGTGATGTCGGTGGCCGAGCAGCACCGGCGCGAAGGCCCGAATCTCTGGGAACGCGACCCCGACCGCTGCTGCCACATCCGCAAGGTCGAGCCGCTCGTGCGCGCGCTCGAGCCCTTCGACGCGTGGATCTCCGGCATCCGTCGCGAGCAGAGCCTGACCCGAGCCGACGCCCGCCGCGTCGAGCGGAGCGATCGCTACGACGTCTGGAAGGTCCAGCCGCTCGTGGACTGGGACGCGAAGCGCGTCGACGCCTACATCCTGGTCAACGAGATCCCGTACAACCCGCTGCATGACGCCGGCTACCCTTCGATCGGCTGCATGCCCTGCACGAGGCCGGTCGTGACGGGCGAGGACGAGCGGGCGGGACGGTGGGCCGACTCGGACAAGATCGAGTGCGGCATCCACGGCCGGTGACCGGGCTCGTGGTCTGGTTCACGGGCCTCTCAGGATCGGGCAAGTCGACGATCGCGGAGATCGTCGCGCGTGAGCTCGAGGCGCGCGGCTCGCTCGTCGAGCGGCTGGACGGCGACGTCGTGCGCACGCATCTCTCGAAGGGGCTCGGCTTCACCCGTGAGGACCGCGACGAGAACATCGAGCGGATCGGCTGGGTCGCGGCGCGGCTCGCCCGTCACGGCGCGACCGTGATCGTCTCGGCGATCTCGCCGTACGCCCGCGCCCGGGCGACCGCGCGCGGGCTCGTCGAGGAGTTCGCGCCGTTCCTCGAGGTGCACGTCGCGACCTCGCTCGAGGAGTGCGCGCGGCGCGACGTCAAGGGCCTCTACGGGCGCGCGCAGCGCGGGGAGATCCCCGCCTTCACGGGCGTCTCCGACCCCTACGAGGAGCCGGATTCGCCGGAGCTGCGACTCGACACCGAGGGCAGGACGCCGGAGGAGTGCGCGCGCGAGGTGCTTGCGCTCGTGGCCGGATGACGGCACAGCCCGACCGGATCCGGCTCACCCATCTCCAGCGGCTCGAGGCGGAGGCGATCGCGATCATGCGCGAGGTCGTCGCGCAGGCCGAGAAACCGGTGATGCTCTACTCGATCGGCAAGGACAGCTCCGTGATGCTGCACCTCGCGCGCAAGGCGTTCCACCCGGGCAAGCCGCCGTTCCCGTTCCTCCACGTCGACACGACGTGGAAGTTCCGCGAGATGTACGCCTTCCGCGAGCGCATGGCGCGAGAGCACGACCTCGACCTGCTCGTGCACGTCAACGAAGAGGGCGTGCAGCGCGGCATCGGCCCGTTCACGCACGGCTCGGTCGTCCACACCGACGTCATGAAGACCGAGGCGCTGAAGCAGGCGCTCGACAAGTTCGGCTTCGACGCCGCGTTCGGCGGCGCGCGCCGCGACGAGGAGCGCTCGCGCGCGAAGGAGCGCATCTTCTCGTTCCGCTCCGCCCAGCATCGCTGGGACCCGAAGAACCAGCGTCCCGAGCTGTGGAGCCTCTACAACGCGCTCCACCATCGAGGCGAGTCGATGCGCGTGTTCCCGCTCTCGAACTGGACCGAGCTCGACATCTGGCTCTACATCTATCTCGAGCAGATCCCGATGGTGCCGCTCTACCTCGCGGCCGAGCGGCCGGTCGTGGAGCGCGACGGGACGCTGATCATGGTCGACGACGAGCGGATGCCGCTCGAGCCCGGCGAGGTGCCCCAGGTGCGCCGCGTGCGCTTCCGGACGCTCGGCTGCTACCCGCTCACCGGCGCGATCGAGAGCGACGCCGACACGCTGCCGGCGATCATCCAGGAGATGCTGCTCGCGCGGACGTCGGAGCGGCAGGGGCGCGTGATCGACCACGACGCGTCCGCCTCGATGGAGCGCAAGAAGGTCGAGGGATACTTCTGATGTCGCGCGGCACCGATCTGATCGCGGACGACATCGGCGCCTATCTGCGCGCGCACGAGCACAAGAGCCTGCTGCGCTTCATCACGTGCGGCAGCGTGGACGACGGCAAGAGCACGCTGATCGGCCGGCTGCTGTACGAGTCGCAGCTCCTGTTCGACGACCAGCTCGCCGCGCTCGCCGTCGACTCGAAGCGTGCCGGCACGCAGGGCGACGAACTCGACTTCGCGCTGCTGCTCGACGGCCTCGCCGCCGAGCGCGAGCAGGGCATCACCATCGACGTCGCCTACCGGTTCTTCTCCACCGACACCCGCAAGTACATCGTCGCCGACACACCCGGCCACGAGCAGTACACGCGCAACATGGTCACCGGCGCCTCGACCGCCGATTGCGCGCTCATCCTCATCGACGCGCGCAAGGGCGTGCTACGCCAGACCCGTCGCCACAGCTATCTCGTCTCGCTGCTCGGCATCCGCCACATCGCCCTCGCCGTGAACAAGATGGATCTCGTCGAGTTCTCCGAGGAGCGGCTGCGGGAGATCGCGCGCGAGTACGACGAGGTCGCGCAGCAGCTCGGCTTCGACGACGTCACGGTCATCCCGCTGTCGGCGCTTCGCGGCGACAACGTCGTCGAGCGGAGCACGGCGATGCCCTGGTACCAGGGGCCCACGCTGATGGAGTACCTCGAAGCGGTCGAGGTCGATCAGGAGCGCATGCAGTCGGCCCCGTTTCGGCTCCCCGTGGAGTGGGTGAACCGGCCCAACCTCGACTTCCGCGGCTTCTCGGGCACCGTCGCGGGCGGCACGGTCGCGCCCGGCGATCGCGTCGTCGTCGCGCCGTCGGGGCGCGAGAGCACCGTCGAGCGCGTCGTCACCTTCGACGGCGACCTGCCGCGGGCGGCGGCGGGGCAGGCGGTGACCCTGACGCTTGCGGACGAGATCGACGTGAGCCGAGGCGACGTGATCGCCTCTGCCGAGGCTCTTCCGCCCGTCGGCGACCGGCTCGAGGCGACCGTCGTCTGGATGGCCGACGAGCCGCTTCTGCGCGGCCGCACATATCTGATGCGCGCCGGCACGAAGACCGTGACCGCCACGATCGCGCCGGTGAAGTACAAGCTCAACGTCGACTCGTTCGAGCATGTCGCCGCCGACAAGCTCGAGCTGAACGAGATCGGCGTCGTCGAGCTCGAGCTGAGCGCGCCCATCGCCTTCGACCCGTACGCCGACAACCGCGAGACCGGCGGCTTCATCCTCATCGACCGGCTGACGAACAACACCGTCGGCGCCGGGATGATCCGCTTCGCGTTGCGCCGCTCGCACAACGTGTCCTGGCAGGCGGTCGAGGTCGACCGAGCCGCGCGCGCGACGCTCAAGCATCAGCAGCCGTTCGTCATCTGGCTGACCGGCATCCCTGGAGCCGGCAAGTCGACGATCGCGAACCTCGTCGAGCGGCGGCTGCACGCGGCCGGCCGGCACACGTATCTCCTCGACGGCGACAACGTCCGTCAGGGCCTCAACAAGGATCTCGGCTTCCGAGACGCCGACCGGGTCGAGAACATCCGGCGTGCGGGCGAGGTGGCAAAGCTGATGGTCGACGCGGGCCTGATCGTGATCGCCGCGTTCATCTCGCCGTTCGCGGCCGACCGCGAGACGGTGCGCTCGCTGTTCGAGCCGGGCGAGTTCTTCGAGGTCTTCGTCGACGCGCCCGTCGAGCTCGTCGCCGCCCGCGACCGCAAGGGCCTGTACGCGAAGGCCGAGCGGGGCGAGCTCGCGAACCTCACCGGCGCCGGCGCGCCCTACGACCCGCCCGCGCATCCCGACCTGCGGCTCGACATGCGCGAGCTGGACGCGGAGGGCGCCGCCGAGCGCGTCGTCGAGCTGCTCGGCGAGCACGGCTTGAGCTCGTGACCTGGCAGTTCACGCTCACCGGCCTGCTCATCGGCTCGATCGTGGGCCTCACCGGGATGGGTGGCGGCTCGCTGATGACGCCGATCCTCGTGATCGTCTTCGGCTTCCAGCCGACGTACGCGGTCGGCACCGACATCGTGCACGGCGCGATCTTCAAGTCGTTCGGGGCGATTCGCCACCGGCGGCTCGGCACGGTGCATGCGCGGTTGACGCTGTGGATGTTCCTCGGCTCGGGCCCGCTGTCGCTTGCGGGGGTCGGTGTCGCGGCGCTCATCAAGGATCACTACGCCGGCGCCGCGCAGAGCATCGAGGGGTACGCGGTCGGCAGCGCGCTCGTCGCCGGCGGAATCGGATTCCTCGCGAAGTCGTTCATCAAGCGCGGCATCCAGGCGAGCGACCGACCGTTCATCCTCTCGCGCCGCGACAAGGTCGTCGCCTTCACGATCGGCGCCGTCTTCGGCTTCGTCGTCGGGCTCACGTCGGTCGGCAGCGGTACCTTCTTCGGCCTCGTGATGGTGCTCGTCTATCCGCTCACCATGTCGAAGATCGTCGGCACCGACATCTTCCACGCCGCCGCGCTGCTCTGGGTCGCCGGCATCGGGCACCTCCTGAGCGGCAACGTCAGCCTGCACGCGACCGCGTGGATGCTCACCGGCTCGATCCCGGGCGTCCTCATCTCGAGCCGCTTCACCGTACGGCTGCCGGACATCGTGTTGCGGGTCTCGCTCGGGACGATCCTCGTCCTCAGCGGCCTGAAGCTGCTGAACGTGCCGCAGGCGCAGTGGATCCTCCTCGGCGGCCTCATCGCGCTCGGCTGCGGGCTCGCCGCATACGGCGCGCGGGTCGCGCTCGGGAGCCCCCAGCCGATGGATTCATTCTCCCCTTAGGACCGCTGCATAGAATCAGCGGGCTTTGCAGCGCGTTCTCACGACGGCGACCCTCGTCGGACTCCTCGTGGCGACGGCCGCGGCGTTCGCGATCACCGAGCGCCTGAAGCTCGTCAAGAGCCCGATCTACGGGACCAAGATCACGACGGTCTTCTCGCCGTCGTGCGGCTGCAGCACGGCGAAGGCGACGATCAGCCTCAAGTTCCGGCGCCGGGACCGGGTGACGGTGGCGGTGCTCGACGGCCGGCGCCACGTCGTCCGCACCCTTGCGTTCGGCGAGCTCGTGCCGCGCGGCCGGAGCGTCTTCCACTGGGACGGGAAGACCGACGCCGGCGTCCGCGCCCGCGATGCGCGCTACAAGGTGCAGGTCCACCTCGAGAACCAGCACCGGACGATCCTCCTGCCGAACGTCATCTCGCTCGACACGAAGCCGCCGGAGGTGCTCGACGCGAGGACGAACCGGATGCAGCTTTCGCCGGACGGCGACCACCTCGGGGACACGGTGACGATCGAGTACGTGCTGAGCAAGCCGGCCCACGTGCTCGTCTACCTCCACGGCCGCCGGATCATCCGCGGCCGCTCGCACAGGCTGCGCGGCGGCGTCGTCTGGACAGGCTACGTCAACGGCCGCGTGCTGAAGCCCGGCGTCGTGACGCTCACCGTCGGCGCCGTCGACCTCGCCGGCAACCGGACGCCCGTCGAGGCGCGCGCGAACGTGCCCGTCGAGATCCGCTACATCGCGCTCGCCAACCGGCACATCACCGGCGTCGCCGCAGGCCGGCTCTTCGAGATCGGCGTCTCGACCGACGCGAAGAAGTACCGGTGGCGGCTCGGCACGCGGGCCGGTATCGCGTCGGGCCCGGTGCTCCGCTTGCGCGCCCCGCGCGTGGCGGGCCGGTATCGCCTCCTCGTTCTCCTGCACGGCCATTCGGACGCGGCGACGGTGATCGTCAAGTGAGCGGGCTCGCGCAGATCGGCGGCCCCGTCGCGTGCCTCGGGCTCGCGCTCGTGCTCGTCGCGCGCACGCGCCGCGACCGGCTCGCGGGGCTCGCGTTCGCGACGCTCGGCACCGTGCTGCTCGGCATCGCCCTCGCGCCGGACGCGCCGTTGAAGCTCACGATCGGCGTGGCCGCCGCGCTCGCCGCCGCGGGCGCCGCCGCGATCGCGTTCCGCCTCGTGCCGTGGCTCCTGCCGCTCGCTGCGCTCGCGTGCGTGCCGGCGCGGATCAACGTGCACCTGGCCGGCTCGGGCTCGAAGCTCCTGATCCCGCTCTACCTCGTCGTGCTCGGGGCGGTCCTGCTCCTGGGGTGGGAGCTCGTGCGCGGCGACGCGCGGGTGCGCGAGCTCGGCGTCGTGTCCTGGCCGCTCGCCGCCTTCATCGGCTGGACCGGCGTGTCGCTCGTCTGGAGCAAGGACGTGCACGCGGGCGCGATCGAGCTGCTCGCCTTCTACGTGCCGTTCACGGTCCTCGCGGTCGCGGTCGCGCGGCTCCCGTGGAGCCGACTCGGGGTGTCCGCGCTCTACGTCGAGGTCACGCTGATGGCCCTCCTGTTCGCCGCCGTCGGCTTCTACCAGTACGAGACGCGCGACATCTTCCAGAACCCGAAGGTGATCAACGCGAACGCGTATGCGCAGTTCTTCCGCGTCAACTCGGTGTTCTGGGACCCGTCGGTCTACGGGCGGTTCCTCGTCGTCGCGATCGTGCCGGGTCTCGTGCTGCTCGTGTGGGCGCGTGCGCGGCTCCTGGCCCCGGTCGCCGTCGCGGCGATCGCGGTGATCTGGCTCGGCCTTTTGATCTCGTTCTCCCAGTCGAGCTTCGCAGCCCTGCTCGTCGCGGTCGTCGGCGCCGCGCTCGTCGCGTGGCGGTGGCGCGCGCTCGTCGCGGTCGCGGCCGCCGCGGCCGTCCTCGTCGGGATCGCCGCCGCGCAGCCGGCGCTTCGCCGCTCGATCGAGCATCACACGTCGAGCGGCCTGAACAGCGCGACGAGCGGCCGAGCGAGCCTCGTGGCGAACGGAATCCGCATCGCGGTCGCCCATCCGGCGGCGGGTGTCGGCGTCGGCGGCTTCAAGCGCGCGTACGCTGAGCGCGTGCACCTCAAGGGCAAGGAGCCGAAGACCGCCGCGTCGCACGACACCCCGGTGACGGTCGCCGCGGAGACGGGCTTCGTGGGGCTCCTGCTGCTCGGGTGGCTCGTCGTCGCGCTCGTCCGGCAGAGCCGGCGCCGGATGGATCGATCGCTTCCGGGCCGCGTCGCGCTCGCGGCGGGGCTCGCGCTCGCCGCGATCTTCGTGCACTCGCTCTTCTACAACGACTTCTTCGAGGATCCGACGACCTGGCTGCTGCTCGGCCTGCTCGCGCTCGCGGCGGCGCAGCACGCGGCGCCGCCCGCCGAGCGGCCGGCTCCGGTCGATCGGAGGGAGGCGGTGCCGGCGTGATCGAGCAGTGGCGGAAGGCGCTCGTGCTCGCGCCGCACACCGACGACGGCGAGTTCGGCTGCGGCGGGACGATGGCGCGCCTCGTCGATGCCGGCTGCGACGTCCGCTACGTCGCGTTCTCCATCGCGACGCGCTCGCTGCCGGAGGGCTTCCCGCCGGACACGCTCGCGCGCGAGGTGCGGGAGGCGACGACCGAGCTCGGCATTCCCGAGAACCGGCTCACGGTGCACGACTTCGACGTGCGCACCTTCCCGGAGCACCGGCAGGACATCCTCGAGCTGCTCGTCGCGCTCTGGGAGGAGTGGCGGCCCGACGTCGTCTTCCAGCCGAGCCATCACGACATCCACCAGGATCACCGCACGATCGCCGACGAAGGCCTGCGCGCGTTCAAGCGCACGACGATCCTCGGCTACGAGATCCCGTGGAACAACTTCGACTTCTCCTATCAGTGGTATGTCCCGCTCGAGCAAAGGCACATCGAGCGCAAGGTCGCCGCGCTCGAGAAGTACGCATCGCAGCAGCACCGCCGCTACGCGAACGCCGAGTACGTGCGGAACCTCGCGCGCATGCACGGCATCAACGTGAATCGCGAGTACGCCGAGGTGTTCCAGGTGTACCGCGTGATCGCCTAGGGGGGGGCGCCCGGCCGCAAGCAGGTCGGCCGGGCCGGCGGCGAGACCGTTCCTCCGGCCGCTCGGGACACGTCTCGTGGCTGCCACCGGCCGTGTCTGCGCGGGCAGTCGCCGTCGCCGTCCGGGTCCGTCCGGCTGTGCATGAATCGCCTGCACAGAGGGCATTGTCGGCGTCGAGGGCACGTCCCCGGGTCACACGTCTGGTGGCTGCCACCGGACGTGGCGCCCCCAACAGTCGCGTAGCGCTCCTCAACCGATGTCGGTTGCGCGAAGCGACTGAACGCGACCG
>DATKQO010000249.1:0-5080 GCA_035532715.1 Gaiellaceae bacterium
AAGGTGCGCGAGACGCTCGACGTGCTGAACCGCGTCTTCCCGTACCGGCCGTGCGAAGGCCCGAAACCCGGTCGTCACTCGGGCATACCGTGCCTCGATTACCACATCGAGCGCTGCCTCGCGCCGTGCGTGGGCTACGTCTCGCAGGAGGACTACCGTGGCATCATCGAGAACGTCGTCGAGTTCCTGTCCGGCAACGTCAAGCCGGTGCAGCGCGAGCTCGAGCAGAAGATGCAAGACGCGGCACTCGGCGAGCGCTTCGAGGACGCCGCGCGATACCGCAACCGCCTCTTCGCGGTTCAGCATCTCGTCGAGCGGCAATCGGTGGAGCGGCACTCCGTCGGCAATGTCGACGTGATCGGATTCGCGGCGGTCGACGATCGCGCGGTGGTGCAGATCTTCCCGCTCCGCGGCGGCAAGATGGTCGACCGCCACTCCTTTCACCTCGAGAACGTCGGCGGGCAGGACGTGACGACGGTGCTCGAGGCGTTCGGCCTCGAGTACTACGGCTCGGCGCCGAGCGTGCCGCCGCAGATCGTGGTCCCGCGCGCGGCGGACGACCTGTCGGCGCTCGCGGAGTTCCTCTCCGAGAAGCGCGGCGCGCGCGTCGAGGTCCGCATCGCCGAGCGCGGCGAAAAGCGCCGCCTCCAAGAGCTCGCGGACGAGAACGCGCGTCACGCACTCGCAACCGACCAGGCGCAGAGCGACCAGAAGCGCGCCCGCCGGGCCGAGGCGCTCGAGGAGCTGCGTGAGGCGCTCAACCTCGAGTCGCTGCCGCTCCGTGTCGAGTGCTACGACATCTCGCACGCGATGGGCCAGGACCCGGTCGCGTCGATGGTCGTCTTCCAGGACGCGCTGCCGAAGAAGTCCGACTACCGCAAGTTCGGAATCAGGAAGGCCGGCGTCGACCCGGACGACTTCGCCGCGATGGCCGAGGTGATCTCCCGCCGCTTCGCGCGTCTCTCGGACGGAACGGGAGAGACGCACGATGCGTCGTTCGCGACCGCACCGAATCTCGTCGTGATCGACGGCGGCAAGGGGCAGCTGTCGGCCGCGCTCGCCGCGATGCAGGCGTACGACCTGCCGCGCGTCGCGGTGATCGCACTCGCGAAGCGGATCGAGGAGGTCTTCGTGCCCGGCCGGAGCGAGCCGATCGTCCTCTCGCGCCACAATCCGGGTCTCCAGCTGCTGCAGCGGATCCGCGACGAGGCGCACCGCTTTGCGCTCGGCTTCCACCGCCAGCGGCGTGAGACGCGCGGGTTCGGCTCGATCTTCGACGACCTCGAGGGGGTCGGGCCGACGCGACGCCGCGCGCTGCTCCGGCACTTCGGCTCGGTCGAGGAGATGCTCGGCGCGACGGCGGAGCAGCTCGAAGGCGTGCCCGGGGTACCGCCGAAGACCGCGCGGCGGATCTACGAGCAGTTGCACAAGGCGGGACGGGGATAGACCTCGAGACGCCGGGCGAGCCGGGCCCATCGGCTGCGCTGCGGCTGATCGGCGACCGGAACTTCGGCCCCTACTTCGTTGGCAACGCGAGCTCCGCGAGCGGAACCTGGTTCCAGAACCTCGCGGCGTCGCTGCTCGTCTACCGGCTGACGCACTCCGCCTTCCTGCTCGGGGTGCTCAACTTCTGCAACTTCGCGCCGGTGCTGCTGCTCGCGCCGTGGACGGGAAGCGCTGCCGACCGGTTCGACAGGCGCCGGCTGCTCGTCGTCACGCAGCTTGGCTCCACCGTCGTCAGCGGCACGCTCGCCGCGCTCGCCTGGGCCGGCCTCGCCCCCGTGTGGGTCGTCATCGCGTGCGCCGCCGTCCTCGGCGTCGGCAGCGCCTACGCCGCCCCCGCGTCCCAGGCGATGGTCGCCGACCTCGTCCCGCGCAACCACCTCGGCTCGGCGGTGGCTCTCAACTCGATGACGTTCAACCTCGCTCGAGCGACAGGGCCTGCGCTCGCAGCGGTCTCCGTGCGAACGCTCGGCATCCCGGCCTCGATCGCGATCAATGCCGGCTCGTATCTCGTGCTCGTCCTTGGACTCTTCGTCGTCCGCCCGGCGCCACGGCGTCTCGCAGCCCGCGGCGAGGCGGGCCTGCGCGAGAGCCTGCGGCTCGTGCGCGAACGGCCGCGCCTGCTCGCGTTCCTGCTCATCGTCAGCGCGGTCGGCTTCGCCTCCGATCCGGTCAACACGGAGTCGCCCGCGTTCGCGCACGCGTTCGGACGCCCCGACACCGACGCCGGCTATCTCATCGGCGCCTTCGGCGTCGGCGCCGTGCTCGCCGCGTTCCTCGTCGCAGGCCGGGTCTCCGGCTCGCGCGGGCGGATGCTCATCACGCTCGGCCTGCTCGGCGGCGGCATGGTCGCGTACTCGCTCGTGCCGTGGCTCTCGCTCGGCTACGTCTTCCTGGCCGTCGCCGGCTTCGGCTATCTCGCCTCGAACACGGCGGCCACGAGCCGCCTCCAGCTCGACGTCGCCGACCACCAGCGCGGGAGGATCATGGCGCTCTGGAGCGTCGCCTTCCTCGGGCTGCGGCCGGTCGCGAGTCTCACCGACGGCGCGCTCGCAACCGCGTTCGGGGTCCGCACGGCAGGTGTGGCCCTCGCGGTGCCGGCGCTCCTCGCAGCGACCGCCATCTACTTCTTACAACGCCATCATCGATCGCTAACCCGCCCGGCGTAGCGTTCCGGGCATGACGCTGCACCTCATCGCCGAGGATCTCGACAACCACGCCTGGTACGAGGAGCTGTTCGTCGCGACGATCGCCGACGTCGAGGCGCACGCCGCGAACTGGGCCGCGTTCGAGCAAGTCGTGAACGCGGTCGAGACCGAGCCCGCCGAGGCCTAGTTGCCGGCGCCGTGCTCCGGACCCATGAACGGGTACCGGTAGTCGGTCGGCGACACGAAGAGCTCTTTGATCGTTCGCGGGGAGACCCAGCGGATGAGGTTCCACATCGAGCCGGCCTTGTCGTTCGTGCCGGAGGAGCGGGCGCCCCCGAAGGGCTGCTGGCCGACGACCGCGCCGGTCGGCTTGTCGTTCACGTAGAAGTTGCCGGCCGCATAGCGCAGGCGCTGCCGCGCCTGCTCGACCGCGCTCCGGTCGCGCGCGAACACCGCGCCGGTCAGGCCGTACGGCGCCCCGGCGTCGACGAGGTCGAGTGCCTCGCTGTAGCGCTTCTCGTCGTAGACGTACGCCGTCACAACCGGACCGAACAGCTCCTCCTTCATCGTGCGGAAGTCCGGATCGGTCGTCTCGATCACGGTCGGCTCGACGAACCATCCGTCCGAGTCGTCGTAGCCGCCGCCGACGAGGACGGACGCGTTGCTGCCGGTCTCGTTCGCCTCGTCGATCGCGGCCTTCTGCGTCGCGAACGAGCCGTTGTCGATCACGGCGCCCATGAAGTTGCCGAAGTCGGAGACGTTCCCGACCTTGAGGGCTCGCACGTCCTCGACGAGCTGGTCGCGCACCTGCGGCCACAGGTTCGACGGCATGAAGAGGCGCGACGCGGCCGAGCACTTCTGCCCCTGGTACTCGAACGAGCCGCGCACGATCGCGGTCGCGACGGCGGCGGGGTCGGCGGACGGGTGCGCGACGATGAAGTCCTTGCCGCCCGTCTCGCCCACGATCCGCGGGTAGTTGCGGTAGTTCTCGAGATTCCCGGCGACGGTGCGCCACATCCCGTTGAAGACCGCCGTCGAGCCGGTGAAGTGGATGCCGGCGAGATCCGGGCTCGCGAGCACCGGGTCGCCGACGGCCGCGCCCGCGCCGTAGACGAGGTTGATCACGCCCGGCGGCAGGCCGGCCTCCTCGTAGAGCTTCATCAGGAAGTGCGCGCTGTATGCCGCCGTCGAGGCGGGCTTCCACACGACCGTGTTGCCCATCAGCGCGGCGGAGGTCGGGAGATTCCCACCGATGGCGGTGAAGTTGAAGGGCGTCACCGCGAACACGAAGCCCTCGAGCGGGCGGTACTCCAGGCGATTCCACACGCCGGCCGAGGAGACGGGCTGCTCCTCGTAGATCCGCGTCATGTACTTCACGTTGAAACGCCAGAAGTCGACGAGCTCGCAGACGGCGTCGATCTCCGCCTGGTGCGCCGTCTTCGACTGGCCCAGCATCGTCGCTGCGTTCAGCGTCTGCCGCCACGGGCCGGCCAGCAGCTCGGCGGCGCGCAGGAAGACGGTCGCGCGCTCTTCCCAGGGTGTGCGCGACCAGTCGGTCGACGCGTCCGCCGCCGCGGCGATTGCGCGCTCGACCTCCTCGGCGCCGCCCTTGTGCACGGTTGCGAGCACGTGCGCGCGGTCGTGCGGCTCCACGGCCTCGAAGGTGTCGCCGGTGCGAACCTCCTCGCCGCCGATCACGAGGGGCAGCTCGAGCTGCTCCGACTCGAGCTGCCGGAGGCGCAGGCGCAGCTCCTCGCGCTCGGGGGTCCCCGGCGCGTAGCTCCGGACCGGCTCGTTGAAAGGGTCGGGAACGCGTGAGATCGCATGGGTGCTCATGGGACGATTCTAGGATGGGTGGGGTGGCGGTGACGCAGGTCGCGTACGAGGTGGACGGCTGGGGCGTCGGAGAGCTCTGGCTCGACGACGGCCGCGTCGTCTGGCACGAGCTGCCGCACCCGTCCCGCCCCGGCCGGCAGCTCGGGTCGAGTGCGCTCGTGGAGCGGGTTCACGCGTATTTCGCGGGAGAGGATGTCACCTTCGCCGACGTCGCAGTCGACCTCGAGCACGAGACGCCCTTCCTCGAGCGGTGCGCGCTCGCGCTGCGCGAGATCCCGCGCGGCGAGGTCGTGACCTACGGCGAGCTCGCGGCGCTCGCGGGCGCACCCGGCGCTGCGCGCGCGGCGGGCAGCTTCTGCGCACGCAACCGCCTCGGCCTCTTCGTGCCCTGCCACCGCGTCGTCGCGGCCGGGGGGCTCGGCTCGTACGGCTCCTACGGCGTTGGGTACAAACGCCGCCTGCTCGAGCTCGAGGGGTTCCCGGTTGCCGCTCTCTGACGACCTGCGCGAAGAGCTCGCCGCGATCGCACCCGACGCGGACTGCGACAGGCTCGCCGAGCTCTCGGGGCTCTTCCACGTCGCCGGCAGCGTGCA